>NZ_JBIAYW010000010.1:185744-465683 GCF_042898305.1 Dactylosporangium sp. NPDC000521 | reverse complement strand
GCATCGGTGAGTTCGAATCGGGCAGTCATAGCGTCTGGGTAACAACCCCGACGCTACAGATCATCCCAACTCAAGATCCAAGAGACACGGCCTAGTGGCCCGCAGCGAGGTCCGAGTGACCGCACATGCAAGAGGCCCTGGCTGGACTTACGTCCTGACCAGGGCCTTCGTCGTGGAGCGGGTGAAGGGAATCGAACCCTCACTGTCAGCTTGGGAAGCTGATGTTCTGCCATTGAACTACACCCGCGAGCGACGCCTACTGTACCGAATCCGCGGGCGTCGTGCACGGACCATTCCGGCGGGCTCTGGGAAGTCGGGGTAAGCGGTCGCGCCAGAGGGTCTTGGTGGAGGTGAGGGGGGAGTCGCGCTGGACGATCATCGCTACCTCGATGGTGAGGGCGTAGAGCTTCCAGTCCACGCGTTGCGCGGCTCGCATCTGGAGGGCCAGGGAGGCCACGACCAGGGGATCCATGACGGGCGCGGCGCGGCCGGAGAGGTACGCCTCGTCGGAGGTGTCCTCGGCGGGGAAGCTGTGCAGCGCGTAGCGGCCGTCGCGGTCGAGGTCGTGGCGCTTCGGGGAGGGGAGGATGAAGCAGTAGAGGCCTTCGTCGGTGATGACGGGCATCACGGGGTGGACGCGGGGGCCTCCGTCGGGGCGGATGGTGGCCAGGTAGCCCATGCCGGGGCCGTACTGGCAGATCAGAGTGCGGATGGCCGTCGCCAGCAGGGGCTCGGCCGTGGAGAATTCTGCCCACGTCGCCATGCCCTCAATTTACTCGTACACGTGTACGAAAAGTGTGTGATTCCACGAATGAAGGACAATGACCCGGTGGGTGACGCGAGCGGCGAGCTGATCGACCTGCTGAGAAGCTTCAACCTCGAGGCCGATCGGTTCCTGGAGGTGTTCACCCGGCAGCACGGGCTGCACCGCACGGACATGAACGCCGTGGCGTACATCTGGCGGGCGGCGGAGCAGCAACAGCCGCTGACGCCCGGGGAGCTGGCCAGGACGCTGCGGCTGAGCCCGGCGGCCACGACCGCGCTGCTGGACCGGTTGGCGAAAGCCGGGCACATCGAGCGGCGGCACGACACGGAGGACCGGCGTCGCGTACACCTCGTGATGCAGCCACCGGCGAAGGCCTTGGCCCAGGCGTTCTTCGCGCCGCTGGGGCGGCACATCCGGGAGGCGCTCGCGGAGTTCGACGAGCAGGACCTGGAAGTCACGAAGAGGGTCATCGAGGCCGTACGAGGGGCCACCTCGAGCGCCGCAGACGAAACCACATAGGGTCAGGACGTGCTGCTCTCCGACCGTGACCTGACCAAAGAGCTCGCCGACGGCCAGTTGCGGCTCGAGCCGTTCGACAAGGACCTGGTCCAGCCGTCGAGTATCGACGTGCGGCTCGACCGGTGGTTCAGGGTGTTCAACAATCACCTGTACACCCACATCGACCCGGCGATCCAGCAGGACGATCTCACCGCGATGGTGGAGGTCGACGACGGGCAGCCGTTCGTGCTGCACCCCGGGGAGTTCGTGCTCGCCTCGACGCTGGAGGTGATCAGCCTCGGCGATCAGCTCGCGGGCCGGCTGGAGGGCAAGTCGAGCCTGGGGCGGCTCGGGCTGCTGACGCACTCGACCGCGGGGTTCATCGACCCGGGGTTCTCCGGGCACGTGACGCTCGAGCTGTCCAACGTGGCCAATCTGCCGATCATGCTCTGGCCGGGGATGAAGATCGGGCAGCTGTGCATCTTCCGGCTGTCCTCGCCGTCGGAGCATCCCTACGGGTCCGCGGTGTACGGCTCCCGGTATCAGGGCCAGCGCGGCCCGACGGCGAGCCGCTCCCACCAGAACTGGCGGACCTGGCCGACGACGTAAGGGCCGGCGGCCAGGTCCCGAAGCTCTAAGCCACTCTGCCGTACCCGGAGATCGGTGCCGTGTCGATCTTCTTCATGCGGACCACGTCGCCGGTGGTCGGGGCGTGGACCATCCAGCCGCCGCCGACGTACATCCCCATGTGGTGCATGTCGCTGTAGAAGAAGACCAGGTCGCCGGCCTTCAGGTCGGCGCGGGTGACGCGCTTGGTGTCCGAGTACTGCCACTTGGTGTAGTGCCGCAGCGTGTGGCCGGCCTGCTTCCAGGCGTAGAGCGTGAGGCCTGAGCAGTCGAAGGTGTTGGGGCCCTCGGCCGCCCACACGTACTTCTTGCCGATCTGCTGGCAGGCGACCTGCGCGGCCTTCGCGGCGTCGCCGCCGGAGTACTCAACGGGGCAGGCGACGGGGCGCAGCTCGCCGGTCGCGCCGCTGGAGCCATACGCCTTGGTGCGCATGTCGTTGAGCGTCTTGATCTCGGCGTTGATCGTGGTCTCTTTCGTCGCCATCTCCGCCTCGGCGGCCTTCTGCTTGGCGATCAGGTCATCGAGCGGCTTCTTCTGGTCGTCGAGGACCTTTTTGCTGTCCAGAACGTCCTTGATGCCCTCGGCCTCGTCCTTGGCCAGCATGTTCAGCATGACGAGCTGCTGGGCGAACGTGTCGGGCGAGCCGGTCGTCATCAGCGCGTTGAAGCTGGAGATCCGCCCGGTCTTGTACTGCATGACCGAGAACGCACTCACCCGCAGCAGCGCGGCGTCGACCTGCGCCTGTAGCGGGTCGATCTGGCTCTTCAGCTGCGCCTGCTTCGTCAGGTTGGCCTTCAGCTCGCCCTTGAGCTGGTTGTGCTGCTCGATGATGGGCTCGACTTCATTCCACTTCTTGTCGATCTGCGCTTCGAGCTCGGCGGGCGTCGGGTCCGCGTGAGCGAGGCCGGTGATCCCGACGGCGAGTGAGAGACCGCCGAGCGTGGCAACGAGGAGCCGAACCAGACGGTTGGGCCGCATCGAGGGGTTACTCCTTCTTCCAGCCGCCTACCGGGTTAGCTGACGGGTTCGGACGGGAAGGTCGTCCTACCGCAGATCGCGGATTCACCCCGATGACGCAGTGGGTCCCCGGTTCAAAAATCGACTCGGCGGTGCCGTCTGGCGCACCCGTGGTGGGTGCGGACATCCATCCGGCCGGAATTTACGGTATGGCGAGTGACCCAGAGGGGCAAGCCAGTGTCCGAATTAACCGAAAAGTCAGGGCGCCCGAGTGATGAACACGTCATCAATTGCACCGGCGAACTGGTCGTTGTTCGCACTGGTTCCCTTACCGCCAATACAGAGCGGATCCGTGTTCACGATGGACAGTGACGGAGGAATGGCCGACCGGCCCCTGGTCTTGCCGTCCACGGCCACCGTGAGCAGGGCGTCACTGCGTGCGCACTCGATCCGGTGCCACCGGCCGTCAGCCACGCTCAGCGATGCGAGGGCTACGTAAATGGTAGGTTCGCCCACGCCGACAATCACACAACTGGGGCGCCCTTCCGCACCGTCCACCTGCAACTTGAACTGACTGTCACCGACCGAGAACCCTTTTTGCAGAACATTGGCGCCTTTAGAAGTCTCATTGGGCGCGAGGAGCACACTCGCACCATACGAGAACTCCTCCCGGCCCGGATTGAGGAATTCCGCGGGGCCGCTCTGCAAGATGGCGCGTGCGCAACTCTCCGCACCGTAGTGCTCACACGGCTGGGGAAATCGCACCGCGAGTCCGCCGGCGTGCGGCACGGCCGACAGCTGGCCGCCGGCCCTGCGGATCCGCAGCGGGAGCCGGCCCGCGCTGTCCAGCACCGGCCCCGTGATCCCGCTGTCGAAGGTGTACCGGAGGACGTCGGCCGAGGGTGCGGCGGCGACGAACGAGGGCGCGGCCGGGGAGGAAGGGGCACCGGAAACCGTGGCGTGGCGGGGTGAGGGCCGAGCCGAAGCCACGGATTCTTCAGGTTGCCGCGAGGGGGAAGCGCAGCCGGCGACAGGCACGAGCGCAGCCAGGAGGAGGAGCCACGTACGCATAACCGGACATTATGCCGAAATCCGGAAGGTGAATTCCCGGTAAAACACGATCAGGGGACAGATTGCCCGACGACCGCGGTGAGCACGTCGTCGAGCGTGACCACGCCGATCGGCACCCGGCCGTCGCTCACCAGCACGATGTGTTGCCGCTCCCGGCGCATCGCCAGCAGCAGCTCGGCGAGGGTCCTGGTCGGCGGCACGATGCCGAGCGGGCGGATCAGGTCGAGCGGGATCGGTGCCCGCCGCTGCGGACCGACGAACCCGAGCACGTCCTTGACGTGCACGAAGCCCAGCACCCGCCGCGACGACCGCTCCACGACCGGAAACCGCGACCGGTTGGTCCGGGTCGCGAGGACCTCCAGCGACGCCGGCGACACGTCCTCCGCCACGGTCGTGATCTCCGACCAGCGCCGCAGCGCGTCGCGGGCCGTGCGCTGGCTCAGCGCGAGCGCGCCGGTGATGCGGGCGTGCTCCTCCGGCGCCAGCAGGCCCTCCGTGGTGGCCTGCGCGGCCAGGCCGGCGAGCTCCTCGGCGGTGAAGACGGTCTTGACGGAGCCGGTCGTCTCGATCCGCCACAGCGACAGGATCACCCGGGACGCCCACTTCATGGCGACCAGGACCGGCTTGAACACCATGCAGAACGCCAGCATCGGCGGCCCGAGCCACAGCACCGCCCGCTCCGGCGACGCCAGGGTCAGGTTCTTCGGGACCATCTCGCCGACGACGGTGTGCGCGAACACGACCACGCCGAGCGCCAGGATGAAGGCCACGGGATGAATCAGCTGCTCCGGCACGTGCAGCGCCTCGAACGGCTCCTGCAGCCCGTGGGCGAGCGCCGGCTCGGCCAGCGCGCCGAGGCCGAGCGAGCAGATCGTGACGCCGAGCTGGGCGCCCGCGATCATCAGCGGGATCTCGCCCATCGCCCGCAGCGCGGTGCGCGCCCGGCGGGACGTCGCGGCCATCGGCTCGATCACCGTGCGCCGCGAGGCGATCAGCGCGAACTCGCTCGCGACGAAGAAGGCGTTGCCCAGCAGCAACAGGACCGTGATCAGCAGGTCACTCATCGTAGGCCTCCGGGCGCACGACGCGCACCTGCTCGATCCGGTGCCGCTCGACCTCCACGACGGTGAACTCCCAGCCGTCCTCCTTCCAGGTCTCCCCGACGGAGGGGATCCGGCCCAGGCGGGCCATCAGGAAGCCGGCAAGCGTCTCGTACGGGCCCTCGGGCATCCGGAAGCCGGTCACCTCGGCCAGCTCGTCCTCGCGCAGCACGCCGTCGACGAGCAAGGTGCGCTCGTCGCCGGGGGCGGTCAGATCGGGCATGCCGTGCGCGGTGGTCGGCTCCTCCTCGATGTCGTGCTCGTCCACGATCTCGCCGACGAGCTCCTCGACCAGGTCCTCGACGGTGACGACGCCATCGGTGCCGCCGTATTCGTCGACGACGATCGCGAAGTCGGAGCCACCGCGGCGCAGGGCCTGCAGCACACCGTCGAGGTCAAGGCTCTCCGGCACGAACACCGGCTCCCGCGCGACCGCGCCGACCCTCGTGGTGGGCCTGCGCACCGGGGGGACGCCGAGCGCGTCGGTGACCGTCACGATGCCGGTGACCTGGTCCAGCGTCTGCACATAGATCGGGAAGCGGCTGTACCCGGTCTGCACCGACGTGGCGAGCAGGTCGGCGACCGTGGCGTCGGCGCGCAGCGAGATGACGTCGACCCGCGGGGTCATCGCCTCGGCGGCGCGCTTGTCGCCGAAGCGGATCGTGCGCTGCAGCAGCACCGCGGTCTCCCGCGGCAGGGCGCCGGCGCGGGCCGAGATCGCCGCGAGCAGGCCGAGCTCCTCCGGCGAGCGGGCGCTGGCGAGCTCCTCCTGCGGCTCGACGCCGAACCGGCGCACGATCCAGTTGGCGGAGCCGTTGAGCAGGCTGATCAGCCAGGAGAACAGCTTGGAGAACATGCGCTGCGGGCCGGCGGTCGCCCTGGCCACCGGCATCGGCTTGGCGAGCGCGGCGTTCTTCGGCACGAGCTCGCCGAAGAGCATCGACAGCAGGGTCGCCAGGACCAGCGCGGCGACGTGGGTGGCGCCCTTGGTCATGGAGCCGAAGACCGGCTTCAACAGCGGCTCGAAGATGTGCGCCAGGGCCGGCTCGGCGAGATAGCCGGCGAGCAGGGCGGTGATGGTGATGCCGAGCTGCGCGCCGGACAGCTGGAACGACAGCTCACGCAGCGCCACCCGGACGGTGCGCGCCTTGCGGTCGCCGGCGGTGGCCTGCTGCTCGATCTCCGCCCGGTCGACCGTGACCAGGGCGAACTCGGCCGCGACGAAGCCTGCGTTCGCCGCGGTGAGCAGCGCGAAGGCCAGCAGGGGCAACAGGGTGGTGAACACGCGCGCGCGACGATCCCTTCGAGGTGACAGCCGATTGTTCCACGTGAACCCAGGCTCCGCTGGGGGTGGCCCGCCCGAATGTCACCCATATCGAGAGGCGTAGATCACCCTCCCTCTTTCGGGGGCTTCTCGCACCCCGAAGCAGCATCGATGCTGTGCAAACGACCCAAGGAGGGCGGTATGGGAGCGGCACTGATCGGTGTCTTCATAGCAGTCGTCGCCGGGTTCGCCGCCGGCAGCGCCAACACCAAGGCGAAGCGGGCCCGGATGGACTACACCCGCACGAAGGCGCTGGTCCCGGGCGCGCGCAAGGCCGCGTGGTCGGAGAGCCTGCGCGGCCTCCGCGTGGTTGCGACAGCGGCGGCGGTACTGGTAGCGCTGGCGATGGCGATGAACGTCATCGGGCAGCGCTGACCCCAGCAACGTAAGGCGAAAAGTCCGATTTGTCAAGAATTGCTGGACGACAGCGACCGGAGCAGCACCGACGCCACGTCCACGACCTCGACGTCGTCCGGAGCGGCGCCCGCGGCCTTCTTGCCGGTCACGCCGTCGCCGAGCATCGTCAGGCAGAACGGGCAGGACACGGCGACCGTCTTCGCACCGGTCGACAGCGCCTCCTCGACGCGCTCGACGTTGATGCGCTTGCCGATCCGCTCCTCCATCCACATGCGCGCCCCACCGGCGCCGCAGCAGAACGAGCGCTCCGCGAAGCGGTCCATCTCGACCAGGCCCGCGTCGTCCTGGGAGGACGCCACCGCGCCGAGCACCTCGCGCGGCGGGGCGAAGACGCGGTTGTGCCGGCCCAGGTAGCACGGGTCGTGGTAGGTGATGGCGCCGTCGACCGGCTGCACCGGGGTGAGCTTGCCGGCCGAGACCAGCTGTGCGAGCAGCTGCGTGTGGTGTATGACCTCGAAGTGGCCGCCGAGCTGGCCGTACTCGTTGGCGAGGGTGTTGAAGCAGTGCGGGCAGGTCGCGACGATCTTCTTGACGCCGGCCTCGTTGAGCGTCTCGACGTTCTGCTGCGCGAGCATCTGGAAGACGAACTCGTTGCCGATGCGGCGGGCCGGGTCGCCGGTGCAGGTCTCGCCCTGGCCGAGGATCGCGAACGACACGCCCGCCTCGTTGAGCAGGGTGGCGACGGCGCGGGTCGTCTTCTTCGCGCGGTCCTCGAAGGCGCCGGCGCAGCCGACCCAGAACAGGTACTCGAAGTCGCCGCCGTCGGCCACGTTCGGCACCGTGAAGTCCAGGCCCTTGGTCCAGTCCTCACGGGTCGACTGGGCGGCGCCCCACGGGTTGCCCTTGTTCTCGAGGTTGCGCAGCATCACGCCGGCCTCGGTCGGGAAGTTGGACTCGATGAGCACCTGGTAGCGGCGCATGTCCACGATGTGGTCGACGTGCTCGATGTCGACCGGGCACTGCTCGACGCAGGCGCCGCAGGTGGTGCACGACCACAGCACGTCGGGGTCGATGACGCCGTTCTCGTCGACGCCGCCGATCAGCGGCCGGTCCTTCTCCGCGAGGGCGAGGACGTCGACCTTGGCCAGCGCCTCCTCGGCCGCCGACGGGCCGCCCGCCAGCAGGTAGGGCGCCTTCGCGTAGGCGTGGTCGCGCAGGCTCAGGATCAGCAGCTTCGGCGAGAGCGGCTTGCCGGTGTTCCAGGCCGGGCACTGCGACTGGCACCGCCCGCACTCGGTGCAGGTGGAGAAGTCGAGGATGCCCTTCCACGTGAACTGCTCGACCTGCGCGACGCCGAACTGGTCCTTCTCCGGGTCGGCCTCCTCGAAGTCGAGCGGCTTGCCCTCGCTCATCATCGGCCGCAGGCCGCCGAGACCGGAGCCGGCGCGGCCCGGGTCGCGCTTGAAGTAGATGTTGAAGAACGCCAGGAAGCGGTGCCATGCGACGCCCATCGTGATGTTGCTGGCGATCACGATGACCCACGTCATCGAGACGACGATCTTCAGCATGGCGATGAGGCTGACGGCGGCGGCGCTGGCGGGCAGCACCGCGCCGAGCGCGTGGCTGACCGGCGCGGCCCACACGGGCCACTCGAGGGTGTCGTTGGCGGCCTTGAACCCACGGATGAAGAAGCCGCAGAGCAGGACGGCGAGGATCGTGTACTCGACGTAGTACGCCTGCCACATCGTCGAGCCGGTGAAGCGGGAGCGGCGGTTGGGGTTGCCCGGCAGGTTGCGCAGGCGGATGCCCATCAGGACCAGGATGCCGATGAAGCCGAGCACGCCGATCCACTCGGTGACCAGGCCGTAGACGTTCCAGGCGCCGATCACCGGCAGGCCATGGTCCGGGACGGCGACCTCGAAGTAGGCCTCCAGTACCAGCGACGACAGCGCCAGGAATGCGATCATGACGAACCAGTGCGCGGCGCCGACCACGGTCCAGCGCAGCATCCTGGTGTGCCCGAGCGTCTCCGTGAGCATCGTCTTGAGGCGCAGGCCGCGCGGGCCGCTCCGGGACGGGTCGGGTTGACCCAGTCGCACCACGGAGAGCATCCGGCGTACGGTGCGCACCACGAGTGCGATGGCCACGACGGTGATCACCGCCGCGACACTGGTCGCGATGATCTGCACTGGGCCCATGCCGATGCCTCCAACGCCGCTGGTCCTTCAGGAGACCTTAGCCCCCCTGGTTACTCATGAGTAACGTGAAGTTTGTCGCAGCAAACGTATGACACGGGGACGGAAGGCCCACAGGCGACGCCGCAAGTTGTGACGGAATAGCGCCAAATGCCCCCTCGGCACGCGAACGCATCGAGGGGGCTGTGACGGAGCAGCGGTTAGATCAGCGCCACTTGGACAGGACGCCGAGCGAGGCCACGAGGAACCCGAACCCGATCGCCAGGTTCCAGTACTGCAGCTTGGCCACGGCGGAGAACGCTTCCACGTCGAAGAAGCCCTGCGTCAGGTAGTAGGTCACCAGCCACCCGATGCCGATCACGATGAGACTCACCGCGAGGATCGGCACCCAGACGGGACTCGGACGGCGCTTGGCGGCCACCGTCTCCTGTGGGCGCAACTCCGCCGGCGGCGTGTACACCTTCTTCTTACGAACTGTCGACTTCGGCACGGCGCTCTCCTGGAGGGGTCGTCTGGCCAACACTATCCACGTGACGCCGCCACCTCCGCCAGCGTCGGCCTGAATAATGTTCTACGTCTAGCGTAGTCAAGTCGGCACGCGCGCGGGGGGAGGGGTCGTGGTGGAGTACACATCAGGCGATTCCTCCTGGGCTCGCGCCCTGCGCAGGCTCGGTCGCGCTATGCTGCCGCACCCCCGCGGGGGACAGCGTTTCGGCTGGTCAGCGGCGACCCCGCTGGTGTTCGCGGCGGCCGGGCTGCTCTTCTCGTTGACGGCGGCGACCGCGGGCGGCACGGATCTGCGCGACGACCGGCGCCCCGAGCTGACCAACCTGATCGCTGGAAGAAAACAGGAAATCGCCACGGCCCGCGCCCGGGCCGCCCGGCTGCGCGGCGAGATCGAGGCGCAGCAGCAGAGCCAGGAGGGCGCGGACGGCGCCGTCGGCGAGCAGCGCCGCCGCGGCGAGAGCGAGCTGGCCGGCGCCGGGCTGACCGCGCTGCACGGCCCCGGGCTCGTGGTCGTGCTCGACGACGCGCCCAGAAGGCCCGACGGCAGCCGCCCGGCTGGTGCCCGTCCGGACGATCTCGTGGTCCACCAGCAGGACGTACAGGCCGTGGTCAACGCGTTGTGGGCCGGTGGCGCCGAGGCGATGACGCTCATGGGAGTCCGGGTCATCTCCACGAGCGCGGTACGCTGCGTGGGCAACACGCTGCTGCTCGATGGTCAGGTGTATTCACCACCGTTCGAGATCGCCGCGATCGGTGACCAGGTGCGCCTCCAGCGCTCGCTCGACGACACGGAGGGAGTTGCGCTGTTCAGGAACGCCGCGGACAACTTCGGCCTGGGCTACCAGGTGCGGATGGAGGCAGACGTGCAGGCGAAGGCCTACGACGGCTCCACCGCGCTGCGGTCGGCGACGACCGGGTCCTGACCATGAGCGGGCGCAGCGGAGCAAGGAGCCGCGAACGATGAACACAGTTCGGCTCCGGCCGGCACCGGGAGCGGCGGCATGAACGACTCGCACCGACCCCGACACCGCGCCCTGGATCAGGACGACATCGCGACCCGGATGATCCCCCGCATCCGGGACGACCGCCCGCCCTTGCAGAGCCCCGAGACGCCCGAGGCCGCCACGGCGGGACCGGCGGACGCCACGGCCTACATCCCGAAGTTCACCGAGCACGGCGCGGCGCCAGGAGGGGCCGACGCCACCACGGTGCTGCCGAAGCTCCCCTCGGTGCCAGAAACAACCCCGAAAGCCACCCCCCAGGATGAACCGGACGCGACTTCCGAGCCTGACACCGAAAAGGGTGTCAAGGTCGTGCCGTTGCGGCCGGTCCGCACCCAGGAGGGTTATCGCAGCGTGTACTCCGAATACACCAGGACCACCTTCGGCACGGTCGTGCGGGCGGTCAGCCGCGGCACCGGCGAGCTGCTGATCACGTTCGGCCTCATCGTGCTGCTCTTCGCCGGCTACGAGGTCTGGGGCAAGTCGGCCATCGTCGAGGCGCACCAGGACGAGCTCAACCGCCAGCTGGAGCAGCAGTGGGCGCACCCGGAGCCCGACCCGACCGTGTCGCCGTCCGGGCCGCCCGCACCGGTCGCCAAGCCCGCCAACGGGGCGGTGATCGCCTCCGTCCACATCCCGCGGCTGAAGAAGAAGTGGGCCGTCGTGCAGGGCGTGACCGCCGCCGACATCCGCTACGCGCCGGGGCACTACCCGGACACGGCGCTGCCGGGCCAGATCGGCAACTTCTCGATGGCCGGGCACCGCACGCCGGCGATCTGGTGGGACCTCGACCAGCTCAAGCCCGGCGATCCGGTGGTCATCAAGACCGCGGAGACCTGGTATGTCTACCGCGTGTCCGGCCACGAGATCGTGCTGCCGACGGCGGTCCAGGTCGTCGCGCCGGTGCCGAACAAGCCCGGGGTGGCGCCGACCGAGGCGCTGCTGACGATGACGACGTGCAACCCGAAGTTCAACAACTACCAGCGGCTCGTCGTGCACGCGAAGCTCGACCGGTCCCAGCCCGTCTCCACCGGCGACCCGGCCGAGCTGAAGGGATAGCCGCGTGTACGGATGGATCTGGCGGCACATTCCCTTCAAGCAATGGCAGCTCAAGTCGCTGGTCTCGGTGATCCTGATCGGTGCGCTCGGGGCGCTGCTGTGGTACAAGGTCTTCCCGGCGGTCGAGCCGATCCTGCCGTTCGACGACGTCCAGGTCGAGACCACCGACCCGGCCGGCGGACAATTGCAGGAGCCGGGCACGGAGCCGTCGACCCGGCCGTCGACACAGTCGTCGACGCAGCCTTCCAAGCAGCCGTCGAAGCTGCCCACGAAGACGCCGTCAGCCCCGCAGGTCCTACCGAGCTAGGTGAGCCGCTTGCGCATCCTGGTCGTCGACAACTACGACTCGTTCGTGTTCAACCTGGTCCAGTACCTGGGCCAGCTCGGCGTCGAGTGCGACGTGCGCCGCAACGACGAGATCTCGGTGGAGGAGATCGGCGCGGCGAGACCGGCCGGCATCCTGCTCTCCCCCGGGCCGGGCACGCCGGAGCGGGCCGGGATCTGCATGTCGGTCATCCATGAATACGCGGGCAAGATCCCGATCTTCGGCGTCTGCCTCGGGCACCAGGCGTTCGGCGCGGCCTTCGGCGCCACCGTGACCCGCGCGCCCGAACTGCTGCACGGGAAGACCTCTCTGGTCACCCACGGCGGCCAGGGCGTCCTCAAGGGGCTGCCGGACCCGTTCATCGCGACCCGCTACCACTCGCTCGCCGTGGTGGAGTCGACGCTGCCGCCGGAGATCGAGGTGACCGGCCGCACGGAGTCGGGCGTGGTCATGGCGATGCGCCACCGCGAGCTGCCGATCGAGGGCGTGCAGTTCCACCCCGAGTCGGTGCTCACCCAGGGCGGCCACCAGATGCTGGCGAACTGGCTGGCCGCCTGCGGCCTCCCCGCCGCGCTGGAGCGGGCCCCCGAGCTCGTCGCCGAGGTGGAAGCCCGCCGGATCGCCGCGTTCGCGTAGGCGCACATCCCGCGCCGAGGGGGCAAAGCCAGCGCCGAAGCTGTGCATAACCCTGTGGATAACTGCCGTGTTATCCACAGGGTACGTACGGTGATGGGTGAAAAACCGGGTGAACCGGGCCTAATTGCCGGGTGAGGCGGTGACGCTCGGCTTCGGTGAGCTGGACTGGTTGCCGCCCGCCAGCACCCCGATCTTCAGGGTGATCACCTCTGTCTTCATCAGCACCCTGCCGGCCGGCTGTGACGCGCTGACGACCAGGCCGTCCTTCGTCGGGTCGATCACCTGCGTCTCCGACGTCTTCGGATCCGCCGAGAAGCCGGCCGTCTCGAGCAGCGCCTGCGCCTGCGCGAGGGTCTTGTTCGCGACGTCGGGCATGACCGCCTGGTTGTTCTTCGAGACGTAGATCGTGACCGTGGAGCCGACCTTCACCGATGAGCCGGCCGGCGGGTCGGACCCGATGACCTCATCCTTCGGCTGGTAACCGTCCTTCAGGACCACATTGGACTTCAGGTTGAGGTTGGTCAGCTGCTGCTCGGCGTCCTTCTGGGTGGACCGGATCAGCGTCGGGATGATGGCCATCGAGGGCGCGCCACAGAGGACGTAGTCGATCTGGGCGCCGACCTTGACCTGCTGGTCCTTCGCCGGGTTCTGCTGGATGACGGTGTTTTGCTTACAGTTCTCGTTGGGGCCGGTGCGCCCGTCGCCCTCCAGCTTCGCCTGGCGCAGCGCGTCGCGCGCCTCCTGCTCGCTCTTGCCGACGATGTCGGGCACCGTCACCGTCGGCTCCTGGTTGGCCAGGTAGAGCCCGATCGACAGCGCGGCGACCGCGAGCAGGCTCAGCACCGTGAGCGCGACCGCGATGCCGGTGGAGTTCTTCCGCTTCTGCCGCTGCGCGGCGCGGGCGGGCTGGCGCGAGGCGGGCGGCGAGGGCCGGTAGGCGGTCTGCGCCGCCATCACGGTCTGCATCTCGTCCTCGGTCATCACCGGCGGCGCCGACACGGGCCGGCCGGCGGCCGCGCGCATGACGTCGGCGCGCATCTCGCCGGCGCTCTGGTAGCGGTTGAGCGGGTTCTTGGCCAGGGCCTTGAGCACGACCGCGTCGATCTCGGGGGTCACGTCACGGTTGCTGCTGCTCGGCGGCCGCGGGTCTTCCCGGACGTGCTGATACGCCACCGACACCGGGTTGTCCCCGACGAACGGCGGATGACCGCACAGCAGCTCGAAGAGCACGCAGCCAGACGCATAGACGTCGCTGCGGGCGTCGACGGGCTCGCCGCGGGCCTGCTCCGGCGACAGGTACTGCGCGGTGCCGATGACCGCGGAGGTCTGCGTCATCGTCGTGGCGCCGCTGGCCAGTGCCCGCGCGATGCCGAAGTCCATCACCTTGACCTGGCCGGTCTGGGTGAGCATCACGTTGCCGGGCTTGATGTCCCGGTGGATGATGCCGTGCCGGTGGCTGAACTCCAGCGCCGCGCAGATGTCGGCCGTGATCTCCAGGGCCCGCCTCGGCATGAGCCGCCCCTCGGCCGCGAGCACCTCTTTGAGGGTGCGGCCGTTGACGAACTCCATGACGATGTAGGGCAGCTCCTCGCCCGCCGGTCCCCGCTCCTCGCCGGTGTCATACACGGCGACGATCGCGGGGTGGTTGAGCGAGGCCGCATTCTGCGCCTCACGGCGGAACCTCAGTTGGAAGGTCGCGTCGCGGGCCAGGTCGGTGCGCAGGGTCTTGATCGCGACATCGCGGCCAAGACGCAGGTCACGGCCGCGATGGACCTCGGCCATGCCGCCATAGCCAAGCAGCTCCCCGACCTGGTATCGGCCGCCGAGGAGGCGAGGCTGGGCGGTCATGTCGTGTCGTCCTTCGGTCATCGACTCTTACCTTGCCACGTCTTGCGACGAGAACCCATTCCGATCCAGCCCGTCGGGACGCTCCGGCCCGCCGGGACGCACCCGTCCGGCGGGACGGATCACCCTGTCTTGACGCACAGGCCGCCGACGTTTGTCTCGCCGGGCGGGCAGGACGGCTTGTTGCCGCCAGCCGGCTGCGAGGAGTTGCCGGCGCTCGGCGACTCGTCCGCACCATCGTTGTCGTCCGACGGCTCAGCGGTCGGCAGCTTGCCGCCGCCCTCCTGGTAGAACACCTCGATGTCGCCCACGGGCACGGCGTCGCCGCACGGCTCGACCTTCAGGACCTGGCCCGGGACCGGCTTCTTGCCGTCCATCGGGGTCTCCTTGACCTTGAAGCCCTGCTGCCGTAGCTGCCGGACCACAGTCTGCCGCGACTGCAACCTGTTCCAGTCGCACGGGATCTTTACCGTCTTGCCGGTCGGCTTCGCGCTGGTCGGCGCCGGCGTGGCCGCCGCCGTGGTGCCCTGGGCGCCGGGCTCTTCCTTCGTGTCGTTGCCGCTCATCGCGTACCAGATGCCACCGGCGCCCAGCAGCAGCACCAGCACCGCGGCGGCCACACCGAGCAGCACCATCGTGTTGCGGTTGCCGCCCGGCCGGTTGTTGGACGGCGGGGTCGGCTGGTAACCGCCGGTGGGCGGGTAGTTGCCGGCGTCGCCGGGGAAGTAGGCGGTCTCGTTGCTGGGCGGCGGCGGGACGCCCGCCGCACCGCGGGCGGCATGCCCACCGGCCACCGCGGCGAGACCCGGCGGCGGCGGGACCGCGGCACCGGGCATGATCCGCGTGCCGCCGGCACCGGACGTGGGCGCGCCACCGGAGACTGGCGTGCCGAACGCACCCGACATCGGGCCGCCGGAGACCGGAGGGCCGGAGACGGGGGTGTACGCGACGGGCGACCCGGGCGGTCCGACCGGCGACCCGGGCGGGCCGAGCGGCGCCGCCATCGGGATGCCGGGGCCCGCGGAGGTGCCGCCACCGGCGCCGGAGACCCGGCGGGCGGCCTGCGCGAGCGCGGCGGCGCTGGGCCAGCGGGCCGACGGGTCCTTGGCCATCGCGCGCTCGACGAGCTGCGCGATCGGCGGCGGGATGTCGGCGGGCAACGGCGGCGGCATGTCCCGGACGTGCCGCATCGCGATCTGCAGCGGGTTGTCGCCCTCGAAGGGGCGCTGCCCGGACAGGCACTGGTAGGCGACCACGCCGAGGGCGTACACGTCCGACAGCGGGGTGGCCTGCGCGCCCGAGGCCTGCTCCGGCGAGATGTAGGAGGCGGTGCCGAGCACCGAGCCGGCGGCGGTGAGCTGCGCGACGGCGGCGGAGCGGGCGATGCCGAAGTCGGTCAGGACCAGCGTGCCGTTGGGCCGCACGAGCAGGTTGCCGGGCTTCACGTCACGGTGGACGATGCCCTTCTCGTGCGCGGCGTGCAGCGCGTCGGCGGCCTGGGCGACGAGCGCCATGGCGCGGGCCGGGGTGAGCCGGCCGACACGGGACAGCGTGCGGGAGAGGGCGTCGCCCTCCACGTACTCCATGATCAGGAAGGCGGTGCCGCCTTCGCTGCCGTAGTCGTAGATGTCCACCACGCCGGGGTGGTTGATGGTGGCCATCGTGCGCGCCTCGCCGCGGAAGCGCTCGGCGAAGCCGGCCTCCTCCAGCAGCGCGGGCAGCAGCACCTTGATGGCGACCGTGCGGCCGAGCACCTCGTCGGTGCCACGCCACACGTCACCCATCCCACCGCCGGCGATGCGCTCGTCCAGGCGGTAGCGCCCACCCAGCGTGGTGCCGGCGCTCAACATGTCGCGCACCTCATTATTTGATGCCCTTTTCGTCCGCGTATGCCTTCATGACCAGGCCGGCGATGCGAGCCGCCTCCGCGCTGCCGCCCTTGCCAGCGTTCTCGAGGAAGACCGCGACCGAGATGATCGGCTTGCCGTCCTTCATTGCGAAGCCGATGAACCAGCCGTGGTCACCGGCATCGTCACCGTCCTCCGCCGTTCCGGTCTTACCGCCGACCTGCAAGCCGGGGATGTTGGCGTTGCGGCCCGTGCCGTCACGGGAGGTGACGACACTGAACATCATCTGCTGCAGCGAAGCTGCCACGTCGCCGCTGATCGGGCGGCCCAGCTCCTTCGGGTCGGTCCGGTCGGCGTTGGACAGGTCGGCGTTCTGCAGACGGTCGACGATGTAGGGCCGCATCTCGCGACCCCCGTTGGCGACCGTCGACGCAATCATGGCGCCTTGCAGCGGAGACATCTTCACTTCCCGCTGTCCGATGCTCGACTGAGCCACGGCCGGCGGGTCGACGCGGTTGTCGTCGCCTGCGGTCATCGGGCCGGTGTGGCTGGCCGCGACGTTGCAGTAGTTCTTGTCCTGGTCCTCGATGAAGCGCGGCTGGGTCTCGAAGCCGAACGCCTGCGCCATCGCCTTGAGCCTCTCCGCGCCGAGCCGCTCGACGCCCATGCGGGCGAAGACCGTGTTGCACGACACGGTCAGCGCCTGCTTCAGCGTGATCTGGTCGGGGCAGATGCCCTCGTGGGCGTTCTTGATGCGGAACGTCGACGTCTGCGGCGGCTGGTAGAACTCGCCGCCCGGCACGACCGAGTCGGGCGTCAGCGACGAGTCCGCGGACAGCGCCGCCGCCGAAGTGATGATCTTGAAGGTCGACCCGGGCGGGTAGATCTCCTGCACCGCCCGGTTGAGCATCGGCTTGGTCGGGTCGGTGTCCAGCTTCTTGTAGTTGGCGCTGGCGGCGTTGATGTCGTGGGTGCTCAGCAGGTTGGGGTCGTAGCTGGGCAGCGACACCTCGGCGAGGATCGCGCCGGTGGTCGGGTCCATCGCCACGACCGCGCCGCTCTTCACGCCCTTCTTGTTGTTGCCGAGCTGGGTGTACGCGGCCTCCTGCGTCGCCTGCGACAGCGTCAGCAGCACGTTGCCGCCGGCCGGGTCCTTGCCCGTGAACAGCGCGGCGAACCGGTCGGCGGCCTGCTTGTCGGAGGTGCCGACCAGGAAGTCGTTGTTGAGCTTCTCCAGGTTGGTCGCGCCGAGGTTGACCGGCTTGAAGCCGACGACGTGCGCGTACTTGTCCTTGAGCGGATACGTGCGGAGGAACTTCAGCGTGTCGCCGGTCTGCTGCGAGTCGGCGATCGCGATGCCCTGCGCGTTGATGATCTTGCCGCGGGCGCGCTCGTACTCGCTGGCCTGGACCCGTCCGTTGCGCGGGTGCGTCCGGTAGTCGTCGGCCTTGACCACCTGGCGGTAGTTCAGATTCACGAACAGCATCGCGAACAGCACCAGCGCCACGACGCCGACCCGGCGAAGTGGGGCGTTCATCGCACGACCTCCGTGGGAAGCTCTTGGATCTGGACCGGCGCGCCGCCTCCACCACCGGTGGACACCCCGCCCAGCCCGATCGACGGCGCACCGCCGGCCGGGCGTCGCGACGCGTCAGAGATGCGCAGCAGCAGACCGATCAGCAGCCAGTTGGCCACCAGCGATGAGCCACCCGCCGAGAGGAACGGCGTGGTCTGGCCCGTCAGCGGGATGAGCTGGCTGATGCCACCCACAATGACGAACACCTGCAACCCCAGCGTGAACGCGAGGCCACCGGCGAACAGCTTGCCGAAGGAGTCCCGCACGTTGATCGCGGCGCGCAGGCCCCGCTCGACCAGCAGCAGGTAGACCACGAGCAGGGCGGTCAGGCCGAAGAGCCCGATCTCCTCGCCCATGCCGGAGAAGATGAAGTCGGTGCGCACCTCGGGCACCTTGAGCGGCTGGCCCGCGCCGGGGCCGGCCCCGGTCAGGCCGCCGGTGCCGAGGCCGAGCAGCGACTGGACCAGCTGGTAGCCCTTCCTGTCCGCGTCGGCGAACGGGTCGAGCCAGGTGGTCGCGCGCTCGGAGAAGTTGAGGAACGGCCCGCCGACGGTCTTGCCGAGGAAGTACGCGAGGAATGCGCCGCCCAGGAAGAAGCCCAGGCCGATGATGAGCCAGCTGACCCGGACCGTCGCGATGTAGAGCGTCACGACGAACATGCCGAAGTACATGAGCGAGGTGCCGAGGTCCTTCTCGAAGATGAGGACCATCAGCGACAGCAGCCAGACCAGCACGACCGGGCCCAGGTCGCGACCGCGGGGGAAGTCGATGCCGAGGATGCGCTTGCTCGCCATCGACAGCACCTCGCGCTTGCGCACCAGGTAGTAGGCGAAGAAGACCAGCAGGAAGATCTTGGCGAACTCACCGGGCTGGATCGAGAAGCCCGGGAACTTGATCCACAGCTTGGCGCCGTTGATCGAGGAGAACCGCGCCGGCAGCACGGCCGGGATCAGCACCAGCACGATGCCGGTGAGCCCCAGCGTGTACGCGTAGCGCGACAGCGACCTGTGGTCCCGCACGATCACCATCAGGACGACCGCGCCGACCACGGCCGCGGCGGTCCACCCGAGCTGGCGGAAGCCGTCCCCGCCGAAGACGCTCAGGTCGGCCCGCTCGGGGGCCTTGGTGAGGGCCAGGTCGAGCCGGCGCAGGAAGGCGACGCCGAGGCCGTTGATCAACGCGACCGCCGGCAGGATCACCGGGTCGGCGTACGGCGCCAGGAAGCGGATCGCCACGTGGGCGACCGCGAAGATGATCGCGAGGATCGCGGTCTGCACCCAGAAGTCCGGGGTGACCTCGCCGATCGCGTTGCCCTCGACGACCGCCGCGTAGATGACCAGGATCGCGGCGACGAACAGCAGCAACCCCAGCTCGACGTTGCGTCGGGTGCGCGGCCGTGGCGCACCGGCCCCGCCACCCGGGTCCGAGGGTGGCGGAGAAGGGATGGCTGTTGCGGTCACAGCAGAATTCCTCTTGGCCTCGCGGTCAGGGTCATCGTCGGATCAGCAGCTGGCGGACGGGATCGGGGTCTCGGACGCCATCGGCGGCTCGGTGGTCGCCACTGCCGTGGTCGGCGCCGGCGACGCGGCACCCGTGCCGGCCGAGACGCTGGCGGTCACGCCGGGCACGACCGCGCCGGTCGCACTGGCGGACGCGTCGGTGGTCGGCTCGCCGCTCGGGCACGGCTGCTTCCGCGACGGGTTCTCGGGGTCGGTCAGCGCCGCGAGCTTATCCTTGGCCTGGTCCAGGTTGTCGACCTGGATGCCCTGCTTGACAGTGCCCTGGGCGGCCGGCGTCAGGTCGTCGAGCTTGAGGTCGCTCTGCTCATAGACCTCGGACAGGTCGATCCAAGCGATCTTGCCCGGGACGCCCTTGAAGATCGCGACGGTGCCGTCGTCGGTCGCGCCCACGTAGTAGCGCGACTGGGTGACGCTCCATCCGTACCAGAGACCGCCGCCGAGCAGGCCCAGCAGCACCACCAGCAGGACGACGGTGCGCACCGGATGGCGCTTCGGGCGGCCGGCGTCGTCACGGGCGGTCGCCGCGGCGCGGGCCCGCGCCTCCTCGTCGGATTCCGGCACCGGCGGGCGCGGCGCGGCGAGCGCGGCGCCCCGGGCCGAGGACATCGACTGGTCGGCGGACGTGGCCATGCCGCGGTCCTGGGCGGCCGCACCCCCGACGATCGGCCGCTCCTCGACGATGTCCTCGTCGGTGACGTCGGCGACGATCACGGTGATGTTGTCGGGGCCGCCACCGCGCAGCGCGAGCTCGATGAGCCGGCCGGCGCACTGGTTGGGGTCGACGTATTCGCGCAGCGTCGACTCGATCGTCTCGGCGCTGACCACGCCGGAGAGCCCGTCGCTGCACAGCAGGTAGCGGTCGCCCGTCTTGACCTGGCGCACCGAGTACTCGGGGTCGGCGTCGCGCCCGTCGAGGGCGCGCGTCAGCAGCGAGCGCTGGGGATGGCTGTTGGCCTCCTCCAGGCTGATCCGGCCCTCGTCGACGAGCATCTGGACGTACGTGTCGTCCTTGGTCACCTGGGCGAACTCCCCGTCACGCACGATGTACGCGCGGGAGTCGCCGATGTGGACCATGCCCATCTTGCTGCCGGAGAACAGCATGGCGGTGAGGGTGGTGCCCATGCCTTCCATGGCCGGGTTTTCCTCGACGGCGTCGCGGATCTGCTGGTTGGCCAGGTCGACGGCGCCGCGAAGCGTGTCGATCATGGCGTTGCCGGGCACATCCTCGTCGAGCGGCGCCATGGTGGCGATGACGATGTTGCTGGCGACGTCACCGGCGGCCATGCCGCCCATTCCGTCGGCAACGGCGAGCAGCCGCGGTCCGGCGTAGACGGAGTCCTGGTTCCCACTCCGAATCAGACCGCGGTCACTGCGGGCCGCGTAGCGCAAGGTGAGGGTCATGGCCGTAACTCGAGAGAAGTGCGGCCGATGCGAATCGGCACGCCGAGGGGGACGGGGGTAGGAGCGCCGACCTTGGTCTTGTCGAGGTAGGTGCCGTTGGTCGAGCCGAGATCCTCGAGGTACCACTGGCCGGCGCGGGGCACGAGGCGGGCGTGCTTCGCCGAGGCGTAGTCATCGGTGATCACCAGCGTCGAATCCTCGGCGCGGCCGATTGTGATCGGTGCCTCACCGAGTGTGATCCGGGTGCCCGCCAGCGAACCGGCGGTGACGAAGAGCTGGTGGGCGGTCTTGCCGCGCTTCACCTTCGCCGGACGGCCAGGAGCCGTCGCCGCACCAACCCCCCGGGGTGCGGCGACGATCCGGCTCGTTCGAGAGCCCGCGAACAGGTCGCGCCGGATCACTCCCACCACCGTGAACACGAAGATCCACAGCAGCACGAGCAACCCGTAGCGGGCGACCGTAATGACAAATTCCATCTACGACCTATCAGGGGCTCGGAGGCCCGGTCGAGCAGGTGCACTCATGCAGATCCGCCTAACGTCGACCACGTGGTGCAGGAACTTCAGCCATCCACGCGGTAGGTGAGCGTGGTCGTGCCGAGCTGGATCATGTCACCGGGATTCAACGCGACCGCGGAGACGCGTTGACCGTTGACCATCGTGCCGTTCGTCGAGCCGAGATCGGTGAGCACCACCTGCGCACCGTCGAAGTCGAGTCGCGCGTGACGACGCGAGATGCCGACATCTGGCAGCCGCATGTTGGCCTGATCGCCCCGGCCGATCACGGTCGAGCCGATCGACAGAGGGTAGCTTCGCCCGTCGCCGGACACCAGTCGTACGTTGCGGGCCGGCCCACCGGGGCCGGGACCATAGCCACCGCCCTGGTTGTAACCGCCATACGGGTCGGGCGCGGCCTGCGGCGCGACCTCGCCGCCGGTGTAGACCTCGGCCGTCACCCGGAACATGCCGGTGTCGAGGCCGTCACCCCGCTCGATCTCGACGATGACGTCGCCGTAGACCGTCCACCCCTGCTCGCCGATGAACTCCGCCTGCGACTGGGCGAGCTCCTGGGCGAGCGCGGCGGCGTACGGCGCCAGCCGGCTGTGGTCATAGGGCGACAGATCGATCACATAGCGATTCGGCACGAGCGTGCGCCCGCCAGCCAGAATCGCCTTGTGGGCTTCCGCCTCCCGTTGCATGGCGTTGAGGATCTCCACGGGGTGGACGACCCCCTTGAAGACCTTTGCGAAGGCCCCCTCGACCAGGCCCTCTAGGCGCTTCTCGAAGCGCTGCAGCACACTCACCGGTTCCTCCTCGGGTTCCGAGGTCATGATGGTATCCGGACGTCGCACGCCCGGTTGCATCCTCACCGGCTAGCCCGTGCTACTCTTCCGTGGCGCCCAGGGCAGCCTAGTACTAACCCGGTGAAATCGCCGAGTTGGCACACGCTACGCTGGGGGCACGCCAGGGGAAGTGGCGGAATGGCAGACGCGCACGGTTCAGGTCCGTGTGCCCGAAAGGGCGTGGGGGTTCAACTCCCCCCTTCCCCACGAGACGATGAGCGCACTCCACTCGCGGAGTGCGCTCATTTTTCGTCTCGTCATTCCTCGCGCGAGGCTGTCGCCTCGCTCCCCATTGGGGGAGCTTCGCTCCACCCACGCCCCCTCAGAAGCGTCGGTGGTTGCTGTTCGGGCGTCGGTGGTCGGTCTGGTCGTCGCGCTCTACGTCTGCGCTTTGGCTGATGTACTGGTCAAATTTGTGACTCTGGGTAGGGGGTATGCTCGGCCGGTCCTGCTGGAGTGGCAAGGAGTTCTGCTCGTGAGCGTCGTCATCGTCACCGGTTCGGCCGGGTTGATCGGGTCCGAGGCTGTCCGGCACTTCGCCTCGTTGGGGCTGGATGTCGTGGGCATCGACAACGACATGCGGAAGCAGTTCTTCGGGGCCGAGGCCTCCACCGCGTGGAATGTCGTCCAGCTGACGAGCGACCTCGGGGACTCCTACACGCACCACGACGTGGACATCCGGGACCGGGACGCGCTCGCTCGGATCTTCAAGCGCTACGGCAAGGACGTGGCGCTGGTGGTGCACACGGCGGCGCAGCCGAGCCATGACTGGGCGGTGCGGGACCCGTTCACGGACTTCGACGTGAACGCCGGCGGGACGCTGAACATGCTGCAGAACGTGCGGGAGCACTGCATCGAGGCGCCGTTCATCCACTGTTCGACCAACAAGGTGTATGGGGACCGGCCCAACAGCCTGCCGCTGGTCGAGCAGGAGACGCGCTGGGAGATCGAGGCGGGCCACCCGTACGCGAACGGCATCAAGGAGGACATGTCGATCGACGCCTGTCTGCATTCCGTCTTCGGGGCCTCCAAGGTCGCCGCCGACGTGATGGTGCAGGAGTACGGGCGCTACTTCGACATGAAGACCGCGTGCTTCCGGGGTGGGACGCTGACCGGGCCGGCGCACTCGGCGACCGAGCTGCACGGCTTCCTCGGGTATGTGATGCGGTGCGCGATGGAGCGCCGCACGTACAAGATCTTCGGGTACAAGGGCAAGATGGTCCGCGACGCGATCCACTCGCACGACGTGGTCGCCGCGTTCGAGGCCTTCTTCCGGGCGCCGCGCAGCGCCGCGGTCTACAACCTCGGTGGCGGGCGGCACTCCAACACCTCGCACCTGGAGGTGTTCGCGCTCGCGCAGCGGATCACCGGCAACGAGATGGTCACCGAATACCACGACGCCAACCGGGTCGGCGACCACCAGTGGTGGATCGGGTCCAACGAGCGCTTCCAGCTGGACTACCCGGACTGGAAGCAGGTGTACGACGTGCCGATGATCTGCCAGGAGATCTACGAGGCCAACGTCGGCAAGTGGACCCCGGCGGCCTGACTTGATCGACCAGGGCAAGCGAAACGTTCTCGGCGTGCAGGTCAGCGCCGTCGACTACGACAGCGCCGTCGAGAAGGTCATGAGCGCCGCCCGGGAGGGCCGGCCGCTCGCGGTGACGGCGCTCGCCGTGCACGGCGTGATGACCGGCGTGCAGGACAAGGCGCACGGTGCCAGGCTCAACGCGTTCGACCTCGTGACGCCCGACGGGCAGCCGGTGCGCTGGGCGCTCAACCTGCTGCACCGGGCGCGGCTCGCCGACCGGGTCTACGGCCCGGAGCTCACGCTGCGGGTCCTGCGGGCCAGCGCGGAGCAGGGCCTGCCGGTGTACCTGTACGGCTCGACCGAGCAGACGCTCGAACTGCTGGTCAGCAAGCTGCACGAGCGGTTCCCGGCGCTCAGGATCGCCGGCATGGAGGCGTCGAAGTTCCGCTCGGCGCAGCCGGGTGAGCCCGAGCAGATCGCGGCGCGGATCAAGGCGTCCGGCGCACGCGTGGTGATGGTCGGCCTCGGCTGCCCCCGCCAGGAGATCTTCGTCTACGGCATGCGCCACCTGGTGGACGCGCCGATGCTGGCGGTGGGCGCGGCGTTCGACTATCACGCCGGTGGGCTGAAGAACCCGCCCGCGTGGATGCAGAAGTACGCCCTGGAGTGGCTGTGGCGGCTCGGCCTGGAGCCCAAGCGGCTCTGGCGCCGCTACGTGCTGCTCAACCCGGCCTACCTGGCCCGGCTCGGCGCGCAGAAGACCCGCCTGTGGCGGGCCACGCCGCCGGCGCCTGCCACGGAGCCGCTGAACACGTTCGCGGTCTGAGCCCGGCCGGAAGCTCAGCCGAAGGCTTGGCCTGACGCCCGCCGCGCGCGACGCCTGACGCCCGCCGCGCGCGACGCCTGACGCACGGCCGGAAGTCCGGTCTGAAGCACGGCTGGAAGCACAGCGTGACGCCGGTCCCCGCGGGACCGGCGTCAGTGTCGTCTGTGCTCAGCGACCGGTGATCGCGTCGACCTTGACGGCCCGGCGCTTGAACGTGCCGCGCTTCTCCAGCGCGCGCTCGGCCGGCACCAGCATGAGCGCCAGCGGCGCCGCGATGTACCAGCGGTCGAGCAGCACGTAGGCGACGATGTTCATGACGACGCCGAACGCGTAGAGGCCGATCAGCCAGTCGACGCGCTTCTCGCCGATCCCGCGCTTGTGGTAGGCGTCCAGCACGCCGAATGCACCGATGCTGAGGGCCAGGAGGCCGCCGCCACTCATCAATGCGAACATCAGATCAGACACGTCACTCACCCTTGCCTCCCCCGTTCCCACCAGCGAACCCGCCCAAAGCTAAGCGGACATTTCAAGATCGACCATCAACTTTGCGACACCGCCCCAGGACGAACGTAGCCCGCCAATCGGACATTCAGCCGATATCACTGATCTTGCTCTTCAGCAGTGTGCGAGTGTCGTCGTCGCAGGCGGCGCCCGCGACGCCGGCCAGGAAGGCGTCCCTCGCACTGAGACCGAGATCGGCAGCGACGCGGTGCTCTTGAGCCAGATCGGTGTTGAACATCGCCGGGTCGTCGGTGTTGACCGTGCAGGGCACTCCTGCCGCCAGGAGTGCCGGCAGCGGGTGCGCCGCGAGCGACGGCACCGACCGGGTACGCACGTTCGAGGTCGGGCAGACGTCCAGCACCAGACCTCGATCGACGATCTCAGCCAGTACACCGGCATCCTCGACGGCACGGATGCCGTGCCGCAGCCGGTCGGGTGCGAGGGTCAGGATCTCGCGGACCGACTCCGCGCCGGCCGACTCGCCGGCGTGCGGCACGACCGCCAGTCCGCCGTCGCGGGCCAGCTCGAACGCCTTCGCATAGGGCGCCGCGGGACCCGCCTGCTCGTTGCCGCCGAGCCCGAGGCCGACGATGCCCCGGTCCGCGTAGCGCACACTCCACCGGGCGACGTCCTCCGCCACGTCGACCGGCATGCCGCGGTAGAGGTCCGGGGTCAGCCGGACGATCACGCCGTGCCGCTCCTGCGCCTCGACGATGCCGTCGGTGTACCCCTCGTACAGGTCCTCCCAGGCCACACCGCGCTGGGCCCGCTCCCCCGGAGAGAAGATCGCCTCCAGGTACACCGCACCGTGTGACGCCGCCACGCCGGCGTAGTCGACCACGATCTGGCGGAAGTCGTCCGCGGTGCGCAGGCAGTTCGTGGTGAGGATCCAGACCTCGACGAACTTCTTGAAGTCGGTGAACTCGTAGAGCCCCAGCACGCCCTCGACGGTGTCGACCGGCAGCGGCAGGTCGTTGCGCCGGGCGATCTCCAGCAGCGTCGCGGGCGGGATCGCCCCTTCGAGGTGCACGTGCAGCTCGATCTTGGGATAGCTCATGGGTTCAACTTATCGACGGGCCCGGCGCGCTCGCGCGCACCGGAGCCCGTCCGACCTCCCCAGGTCGAGCCTCCCCTGCTTTCTACGGCATGGGATTCGACCTGTCGACCGGCGAGCACGGCGAATCACTTCAAGCCACGGGCCTCTTGCGAGTAGATGAGCTCCAGGATCGAGCGGGCCGCCTCGAACCAGCGGTCCAGCCACTCCTGCTGCGGCATCGTGCCCTTCGGCGGCAGCTCCAGCAGGAGCCCCCGCAGCAGCGGGTGGTCGGCCATCGACTGGCTGGGGCCGTCCAGCCAGGAGTCCTGCAGCACGCCGCCGCGGCCGAACATCGGCTCGGTCAGCGGGCTGAGGTCCGCCACCAGGGACGACTCGGGCAGCTTCGGCGGCGTCAGCGACGCGGCGATCGGTGAGTTGTCCAGCGGCAGTGACGCACGATCCAACGGCGATGAGGCACGGTCCAGCGGCGACGAGCCACGGTCCAGCGGCGAGCCGTTGCGCGGCGACAGTTCGTCGATCGGCCCGTCGCCGATGACGTCCCGGCGGCCGCCCGGGCGGTAGCTACCGAGCTGCCCGGAGAAACGGTCGTCGGTCTTCGCCGATCCGTTGCCGAAGTTGTCGGGGCCATTGTTCATCGGATACAAGCCTTATCTGACTCGGGTGTTCGGAGCTGGCGTGAAGTTCCTGAGCGCTCATCGAATACAACGATGACCGGCCCGGTCCGCAACGGCGATACCACCGTCGCGGGCCGGGCCGGTCGATTTTGACCTGGCGTTTCACCTACGCGAGATCGAATTCGCCGTCCTTCGTCCCCCCGACGAAGGCCAGCCACTCCTCAGGGGTGAACAGCAGCACCGCGCCGGCCTTGTCCTTCGAGTCCCGCAGCGCGACGGCCCCGCCGACGAACGCCACCTCGACGCAGTTGTCCGAGTACGGACCGCTGCGAGTGCTCTTGCGCCAGCTGGCACCTTGAAGGTTCACGCTGAAGCCCTTGGCCTCAATCTCCACTACAACTCCTTTGCCAGCTTCACGATCATTGACATCGACTCGTCCGGACGGAGTGCGTTCGCGCGCAAGTAGTCAAAGATGAATCCGTAGCGCTGCAGCTCGTCGTCCTTCTCGAGAAAGAGGCCGCCGGCCGCGTTCGAGGCGAACACGAAGTTTTGCCCAGCGGACTCGTCGTACAGCAACATCGTGAATGTCCCGTCCATCCCGGCATGGGCACCGGCGGAGAAGGGCAGGACCTGGAGGGTCACGTTCGGCCATCCCGCCGCCGTGCTCAGGTGCTCGAGCTGACGGCGCATGACCGCTCTTCCGCCGACCGGGCGGCGCAGCACGGCCTCGTCCAGCACCACCCAGAGATCTATCGGGTCATCCTGGGTGACCAACGATTGGCGGCTCATTCGGACACGCACGCGTTTCTCGATCTCCGTGACACTGATGTCCGGACGGGCCGCGTGGATCATGGCCTGTGCGTATTCCTCGGTCTGCAGCAGGCCGGGGACGACGAGCGCCTCATATGAACGAATGTGGTCGGCGGCCGCCTCGAGGCCTACGTAAGCTCCGGTGAGCACGTCACCGTAGAGCTGCCACCAACCCTTCTGCCGTGCCTCCCTGGCGATCTTCAGCAACTGCTCGGCGTATTGCGGCTCGACACCATAGATGTCCAGCATGTCCCTTACGTCGCGCGGGGTGACACCGGTCTGTCCCGTTTCGATCCGCGAGATCTTGGACCCGGAACATTCCAGCCTCTCGGCGACATGATCAATGGTGACGTGTGCCGCCTCACGGAGACGGCGCAACTCCATGCCGAGTTGCCTGCGTCGCAGCGTCGGGCTGCCTCGTCGACTTGCCACGCTTGTACCTCCGCGCCGGACCACGGAATTTCCGATGCCTACAGATCAGCGCAACCTCACGAAGGTCCGCAACCCGGTCCGGCACGACATTTTCGTCACCTCGCGGGGGTCCCGCCACTCGGGAGCGGCACCCTCATGCGTGAGATGGAAATTTCTCACTGCAAGTTGCATTGATCATCGCCCTGGTGCAATCTGTGGGTGTGGCGGCGGTCACGGTCTGTTCATCTTCGCGCCAACGAGACACAAGACGACCACGGCACCACTGCGGACGCAGCGACAAACGATCGACCCCATCGGCGGTTACGGGATGCCCGTGACCGATCTCCCCCTGCCGACGGATGACAGGAGCCCTACCTGTGTTACCGAAGACCGGTGACGTGCTGCGCGTGACCAAGGCCGCAAGCGTGCAGTTCGTGCAGCCGATGCTGTTCCGGGTGATCCGGGTGCACGACTGGCAGACCTATGACGGGTGGGCGTGGCTGGACGGCTACCAGCTCAACGGCACCGGGGACGCCGTCGAGCGCCGGTCCATCTTCGTGCAGCTCCAAGGCCTGCAGCCGGGCTTCGTCACCCGTCCTGCCGCCCGGACCGCGAGCCGGGTGCCAGTGTCCGCATCCGCGTAGCAGGCGATCGCGAAGAGCTGGCTCCTAACTGGGCGCAGCTGACGGGGACCCGCTCGACGGCGCCTTCGACGGCTCGGTCGCCACGTAGAGGGTGATGGTCTCGCCCGGCGCGACGATCTCGCCCGCGCCCGGGTCCGTCCCCGCGACCTCGCCGGGCTCCACTGAGGCGTCGGCACGGCGGACGACCTTCACCTCGAGCCCGAGCTGCTGCAGCTTGATCGTCGCCTGGGCGAGGCTGTTGCCCTTCAGCGTCGGGATCGTGACGCTGGTCGGCTGGGCCGCGGTGGTCCCGGTGGGCGCCGCCGACGTCGGGGCGGCGGTCGCCGGCTGCGGTGTCGGCGACGGCACGACTGTACTGCCGGCCTCTGTCGGCACCGGCAGCTGGCCGGAGGGTGCGTTCTCGCCGTCCGCGGTGGCCTGATAGATGAGGTACAGGCCGTAGCTCAACGCGCCGACGAGGACCAGCGCGACGACGCCGATGATCACCGGGGTGAACCAGGAGCGTCCCTGGTACGGGTCCTCCTCGATCCACTCCTCCGGCGCGGCTGCCGGGCGGAGCGACGGGTCACCCGGCTGGGGGACGTTGGCGCGGCCAGACCACCGCGGTGGCTCGTCGCCGCCGAGTGGGCCGCCGATCCTGGTGGCGCCGCTGTCGTCGGGCCGCAGCGGCGACGTGCCGTCCCCGATCCTGGTCGCGTCGGGGTCCTGGCCGGCCGGGCCGATCCTGGTCGCGTCGGGGTCCGCCGCTTCGGGCCGCGTCGGGTCCGGTCCTGGCCGTGGCGGTCGATCGAACGGGGCGGTGTCGTCCGGCTCGTCTGGCATGGGTATCAGTTCACCACCTTGTCCGACAAATCGCCTGTCAGTGGACAGGTTGCCCACCTCAGGTCCACCCTGCGCGACGGCCGCCTGCACGGCCTGACGTTCCGTTGACATCGACTCGCCCGGGTGGACGGCTGGGCGTACGCTGCGCGGCATGGCCGCACGTAGCTGGGCAACCTCAATATTCACCGCGATCGGTGTCGCGGCGGGCGCCGGTGCCGCGCAGCTCGGTCTTGGCTACGGCCTGGGCATCATCTCCTGGCAGCCGACCGGCAACAGCGCGACCATCTGGGTCAGCAGCCTGGCCTGGGTGGCCTGGCTCGCGGCGTCCTCGACGGTCATCGGCGCGCTGTGCGCCGACCGGCTCAGCCCCGCCGACACCCCGGTCGCGGGCAACGCCTCGACCCCCGGGGCACACGCTCTGACCGCCGCCTGGCGGATCGTGATCGCGCTGTCCGCCGCGGTCGGCGCCCTCATCGTCGTGCCGCTGGTCGCCGTGCCGTCGCGCACGCCCCGCCCCGACAACGTCGCGCCCTACTTCACCGCCGGCGGCTATGCGATCGCCGGCATCATCGTCGGCCTGCTGATCGCGGTCGGTGCCCTGGCCGCCCGCGCGATCGCGGCCAACGTCATCGCCTCCTCGGCCTGGGTGTGGATCCTCGCGGTCGTCGCGGTCGTCGACGTGGTCCGCGCCGACGGCAACCTCGCCACCGCCGCCCAGCTCGGCACCTGGCAGTTCACCGACGTCACCTGGATCCACAACATGGTGAACCTGCCGGGCGCGCTCCTCATGCTCTTCATCGCGCTGGTCATCGGCGCCCTCGCCGCGTGGCCCGCCAGCCGCCGCGGCGACAACCGCGTGGGCGTCGCGGTCTCCGGCGCGGCCGGCCCGCTCCTGATCGCTCTCGCCTACTTCCTCGCCGCTCCCGCCGTCGGCGAGCGCGACCCGCAGCTGTCGGCGTTCGTCATCGCCCCGTATGCGGTCCTCGCCGGCCTCGCGGGCTCCGTCATCGTCTCGGCCATCGGCCCCCGCGGCTCCCGTGCCCAGGCCCGCGCCGCCCGCCAGGCCGCCGCCGCGGAGCGCGAGGCCCGAGCCGCCTCCGACATCGCCGACTGGACCCAGGCCCTGGCCGACGCCGACGCCGCGGAAGTTCGCCGCCGCGCCGACAAGGGCGAGCCCCAGGACGCCGACGACCCCTGGTCCGCCGCCCCTGACCGCACCCCCGAGCCGGTCACGATCGGCGCGACCGGCAAGTCTCCGGCCGCCGCCAAGCCCCCGGCGTCCACGGGCAACGCCGCCGTCACCAAGTCCACGGCCACCAAGGCCGCCGATCTGGACTCGGCCAAGGACCTCGAGTCCGACGCCTACGCCCCGTCCCGCGCCTACGGCGGCGAGTCCTCGGGCCGTACCTATGCCTCCGAGTCCGCCAACCGCGCGTACGCCGAGGACACCGTCAGCGACGACCCCGACCCCGCGCCGAAGAAGCCGGCCCCGGCGCGCGGCTCCGTCGAACCCTTGTGGCCGACCGACACCGCACCCTCGACCCCGGAGCCCGCCAAGCCCGCCCCGGGCCGCCCCCGAGGCCGCGGCCGCGGCAAGTCCGCCGAGTAGCCGCAACGGTCCGGCCCCACCGCCGCCTCGGCCTCCGCTCAGCGCCCCTGAGCGGAGCGTGCGAAACGGCGGGGTGGGTCAGATGGGCCAGGTGTGGACGGGCTCGTTGGCGTGCAGGCCGACGCTGTAGCGCTGGAGCATGGCGCGAAGCGCGGCATAGCGGTCGAGGTGGTGCCTGGACTGCAGGTCGTTGACGGTCTCGGTCTGCCAGGCGGCGCCGTTGCGGCCGGTGCGGCAGCGGCCCTCGATCACGCCGAGCAGGCGGTCGCGGGTGGCCGGGCGGACGCCGAAGCGGTCCAGGCCCGCCGAGGCCAGCGGCAGCAGCTCGTCCAGGACCAGCTCGGCGACCTGCACCTCGCCGCGGTCGGGCCACCAGAGACGGGCGTCGAGGCCTTCGCGGGCGGCGGTGTGGAAGTTCTCCTCGGCGGCAGAGAACGTCATCTGGGTCCAGATCGGGCGGTCCTGCTGGACGAGCTCGCCGACCAGTCCGAAGTAGAACGCGGCGTTGGCGACCTGGTCGACGACGGTGGGGCCGGCGGGCAGGACGCGGTTCTCGACGCGCAGGTGCGGGCGGCCGTTCATGACGTCGTAGACCGGCCGGTTCCAGCGGTAGATCGTGCCGTTGTGCAGGCGCAGCTCGCCCAGGTGAGGCACGCCGCCGGCCTCGAGGACGGCGACGGGGTCCTCGTCGTCGGTGATGGGCAGCAGCGGCGGGAAGTAGCGGACGTTCTCCTCGAACAGGTCGAAGATCGACGTGATCCAGCGCTCGCCGAACCAGACCCGCGGCCGCACGCCCTGGGCCTTCAGCTCTTCTGGACGGGTGTCGGTGGCCTGCTCGAACAGCGCGATACGGGTCTCCGCCCAGAGGCGCTTGCCGAAGAGGTACGGCGAGTTGGCGCCGACCGCGACCTGAATGCCGGCGATCGCCTGGGACGCGTTCCAGTGCATGGCGAAGTCTTCGGGGGCGACCTGCAGGTGAAACTGGACGCTGGTGCACGCGGACTCGGCGGCGATCGAGTCCGACTCCGCCTCCAGCCGCTCCTGCCCGCGGATGTCCAGGGCGATGTCCTCGCCGCGCGCGTTGATGATCTGCTCGTTGAGCAGCTGGTAGCGCGGGTTGTTGGACAGGTTGGCCAGCACCGTGTGCTCGGGGCGCAGGGTCGGCAGGATCCCGATGAGCACCAGCTGGGCGTCCGACTTGCGGGCACGCTCGTCGGCGTGGACGAGGCTGGCGAGGACCTCCCGCTCGTACACGTCGAGGCCGTCGCCCTCGATGACCCTGGGCGCCACGTTGATCTCGAGGTTGAACTGGCCGAGCTCCGTCTGGAACGACGGATCCGCCAGGTCGGCGAGCACCTCGGCGTTGCGCATGGCGGGCTGCGCCTCGGGATCGATGAGGTTGAGCTCGATCTCGAGCCCTGTCATCGGCCGGTCTGAATCGAACCGGAAGTCGTTGAGCATGAGTGCGAAGACATCAAGACATCGGCGGACCTTATACCGATATCGGGCACGGTCTTCCCGCGTGAACGCACCCCGTATGACGTCTTGCCCCATTCGTTCCCCAAATCCCCGGCCGGCCCCGTGGACCCTCCACGTTAGGAGTGGTCGGGATGTACCGCTAGGGACAAAACGGGCACAACCTCAGCCTAGGGTGATCAAAACCTTGCGGAGGGTGGGAGATTTTGCCCACCCTCCGCACCATGGTCAAACTCCGGCGTAAGGAGCAAAACCGCAATTCAGGCTCAGGCCTGGCGCACGGCCTCGGCACCGATCTCGATCTTGACCTTCTTGCCGACGAGCACGCCGCCGGTCTCCAGCGCCTGGTTCCAGGTGATGCCGAAGTCCTCGCGGTCGATCTCGGCGGTCGCGCTGAACCCGATGACCTCCTGGCCCCACGGGCTCTTCGCGTGACCCTCGAACTCGACGTCGAGCTCGACCTCGCGCGTGACGTCGCGGATGGTCAGGTCTCCGACCAGCTTGAACTCGCCGCCGGAGAAGCCGGTCACGCGGGTGCTCTTGAAGGTCAGCGCCGGCCACTTCTCGGCGTCGAGGAAGTCGGCACTGCGCAGGTGACCGTCGCGGTCGGCCACGCCGGTGTCGATGCTGGCGGCGTCGATCTCGACCTCGACGTGCGACTGCAGCGGGTCCTCGGCGATGACGATGGTGCCGGTCGCCCTGGTGAAGCCGCCGCGGACCTTGCTCACCATGAGGTGCTTCGCGACGAAGCTGACCCGCGTGTGCGCCGGGTCGATGTCGAACTTGCCCGGCGTCGGGATCGCGACGCCGTTGTACTCGCGGGTGCCGACCGGTGCGGTCATGATGCCCTCCAGATGAGCTGTGGCGGAGAAGTTTGCTGAAGCAAATATACTCACGGCAGAGTCTCGTTTGTCAAGCTCTTCTGTTATAGACTGCCACTGTGACCGATGAGATGCTCGAAGATCCGCGAATCACCGCCATGGGCCTGTTCGTCGAGGCCTTCACCGGTGTGACCGCGCGTCTCAACGTCCAGCTGGCCGAGCACGGCCTCGGCAACGTCGACTTCGAGGTGCTGGTCAGGCTGGCCCGGTCGCCGGGTGGCGAGCTGCGGATGACCGACCTCGCGGCGCAGACCGGCCTGTCGACCAGCGGCGTGACCCGGGTCGTCGACCGCCTGGAGCGCGACGGCCTGGCGACCCGCCGCGCCTGCCCGACCGACCGGCGCGGCTCGTTCACCGTCGTGACGCCCGCCGGCGTGGCCAAGATGCACGAGGTCCTGCCGGATCACCTCGCGCTGATCGACACGTGGTTCACCGGCCGGCTGTCGCCGGAGCACCTGGCGACGCTACTGGATGGGCTCCGCACGATCCGCGACGCCGTCCGCCCCGGCGCCACCTCCGGCGTGGCGGACCCGACCCGCGCGGCCGAGGCGCACCACGCCGCGTGAACGGAGCGAAAGCGACCGGCAGGATCACCGGCAGCTTCTGCCGGTCCGAGGTCGTGAAACCCCCGCAAAGCCGCATTCCGGGCCTTCGACTTCGTTAGTGTCCGCCTCGGGGAGGCCCCACAGGGGACCGGCACGGACGAAGCAGGTGGGAAGGCAACACGCGCCCGGGGGGTCTTCGTCCGTGCCTCAAAGCCGAAGCCCTCGAAACACCCAAGCCTTCGAAGCGCCCAAACCCCGAAGCGCCCAAGACCTCAGACCTCAGAGCTCGGACGGCCCCAGCAGCGCGCGCTCCCGCGGCAGCAGCACCAGCCCGCCCCGCGCGCAGATCCCGGCCAGCTCGCCCAGCACCCGCTTCCGGTCGTCCGGCGGGGCACAGGCGGCCAGTGCGGCGAGCGCCTCCAGTACATCGCGGATGTCATCGCGACCGGCGAGCAGGTTCGCCGCGGATTCGAACGCGACCGCCGCCGCCGGCCGGTCTTCTCGCGCCAGTGCGAGATAGCCGCTGATCATCGCCGTGAACCCGGCGCTCCCCGGCAGCTCGGCCAGCTCGGCCAGGACGTCGGCCGCCTCCTGCGGATGCCCCGACTCGGCGAGCGCCTGCCCGAGCGTGCCGAGCGCCCGGACGTGGTGGGTGGGGTCGCCGACCTCCGCGGACGCGAACGCCGCCCGGCGGGCAAGCTCGACGGCCTCGTCGAAGCGGCGGTCCAGGCGCGCGACCTCCGCCAGGTTCGCCTGCGTGAGGGCCTGAACGCGGGCGTCACCGGCCTCGGCGGCGCGACGCCCGGCGCCGGCCAGCCGGCGGGCCGCGGTGGCCAGGTCGCCGGCGCGGATGTCGTGCCAAGCCAGGTTGTTCTGCGAGACGGCGATCTCGCGGATCCGGCCGGTCCGGATCGCCAGCCCGAGCATCGCCTCGGCGTGCCGGCGGGAATCGTCGGCGCCGCCGACCGCCTGCCAGATCCCGGAGAGGACCGCGCGCGCGGTGAGCTCCCCCGCGACGTCCCCGTGCCCGACAAGCACCTCGAGCGCCGACTCGGTCGGCCAGAGCTCGGCGAACCCCCGCCCGTGCGCCATCGCGAGCATCCCCGCCGCGACCTGCGCGGTCGCCCGGATCAACGGGTCGCATCCGGCGGTGCGCGGGTCGTCGAGCAGCCGCCGCAGCAGCTTGTGCCCCTCGACGTCCCGGCCCCGCAGCCGGCACCAGCGCGGGATCGCCCCAGCGAGGCGCAGCGCGATCACGGGTTCGCGGACGGCGGCGTACCGCAGCGCCGTCCGGATGTCGCTGTTGAGATAGTCCAGGCGCGACACGGCGGCGCCGCTGGCCGGCCCGACGAGGTCGGTCGCCAGCCGGACGGCGAGCCGGGTGATGACCTCGGCGTGCCGGATCCGCAGGGCGCGCAGCTCAAGGTGCTCGACGCTGCGCTCGGTGGCGAAGTCGCGGACCACGTCGAGAAGGCGGAAGCGCAGGTCGCCGGGGCCGCGGACGCTCACGAGGCCGAGCCCGACGAGCCGGTCGAGCACCGCCTCGGCGTCGAACCCGAGCAGCGCCTCGGCCAGCTCCAGCGACCACCGCCCGCGGAACATCGCCAACCGGCGGAGCGCGGCCTGCTCCGGCTCGTCCAGCAGGTGGTAGCTCGCGGCGACGGCGTCGCGGAGCCGCTGCCCGGCGGGGTCGGTGGCGGCGAGGTCGAGGACGCGGTTGCCGTACCGGGACAGCAGCTCCGGCAGCTCGAGGACCCGCCCGCGGGCGGCGGCGAGCTCGATCGCGAGCGGCAGCCCGTCGAGGCGCCGGACCAGCTCGGCGACCGCCGGGATCTCCGCGTCGGTCACCGGCTCGCGCCGCACCTGCCGGAGCCGGTCGAGGAACAGCGCGACCGCCGGCACGCGGCGCACTTCGGCCGAGGAGGCCGAGGTGCCTGAGGCGGGCGACGGCAGCTCCAGCGGCTCGACCCGCCAGTCGACGGCGCCGGGGACCACGCCCGCGAGCGGGCGCCGGCTGGTCGCGAGGATCTTCACCGACGGCACGCGGGCCCGCAGCCAGCCGATCGCCTTGACCGCGCTGCGGTGCGAGCGGTCGATCCCGTCGAGGACCAGCAGCGCCGGCCGGTCGGGCAGCTCCTCGGCGCGGGCGACCCCGAAGACGGCGGCGACCGCGGCGAACACGTCGGTCGGCTGGGACACGTCGGTGATCGTCACGGAGACCGCGGTGCCGCTGGTCGCGTGCGCGACGGCGTGGGCGAGGCCGGTCTTGCCGACGCCCGCGAGGCCGACGAGCGCGACCAGGTCGGCGTGCGCCAGCAGGTCGATCAGCTCGGCGACGTCGGCGTCGCGGCCGATCAGCGCGGGCGCGGTCGGCAGCGGCAGGGTCGCCGGGACGGCGGTGACGGTGCCGGTGAGGAAGTCCTCGCGGTCGGCGCCGACGAGGTCGAGGGCATCGGCGAGCAGCGCGAGGGTGCCCCGCTGCGGCCGCGCGACCCGGCCCCGCTCCAGCTCACGCAAAGTGCGCACGCCGAGGCCGGCCCGTCCGGCCAGCTCCTCCTGGGTCAGTCCCCGGGCCAGGCGGCGGGTCCGCAACGCGGCGGCGAACCCTGCCCCGGCGCCCCGCGGATCATGATCCGCAACTGGAGACATGTTGTGGAAGGGTACTAATCGGAGCCGCCTGGAAGTAGCCAGGCGTCGGAACTACGACGATTGTCTATGCGTTGGGCCGTCCGTGAGCGAGGGCATCTCGACCGTGAGGTCGTCCGATCCCGCATCGGCGTTTGCCGCTGTTGTACGACCATGCCCCGGCACATTGATCGGCTCTGCTTCTGTCCGTGCTGCCGCGGCCGTGCCCCCAGACGTGCGGTCCGGTGCTGCCGGCTTCGTGGCCTTCGCCCTCCGCCGCCCGCCCGTGCCCACCGGCTTCGTGGCCCTGGCCCCCGGCCGCCCGCCCGCGCCCAGCGGGTTCGCGCCCAGCGGTCCGAGGAACCTCGGCGCCCACCAGTTCCAGCTGTCGAGCATCGTCATGAGCGCCGGCAGCAGCAGCCCGCGCACCACCGTGACGTCGATGACCACGGCGACCGTCATGCCGACGCCGATCTCCTTCACCGCGACCAGGCCGCCGACGGCGAAGCCGAGGAACACGATGACGATGCAGATCGCGGCCGCCGTCACGACCGGGCCGGACTTCGTGATGCCGCGCAGGACCGCCCGGTTGGTGTCCGGGCGCTGGTCGTACTCCTCCTTGATCCGCGCCAGGAGGAAGACCTCGTAGTCCATCGACAGGCCGAAGATGAACACGAACAGCAGCACCGGCGTCGTCAGGTCGATGCCGCCCCAGGAGTCGAAGAAGAGCGGGATCTGCCCCCAGCCCCACTGGAACACCACAACCAGGACGCCGAGCGTGGCGATCAGGGTCAGCAGGTTCATCAGGACGGCCTTGAGCGGGATGACGACCGAGCCGGTGAGCATGAACAGCACCACGACGGTCACGACCAGCACGATGAGCGCCGCGATCGGCAGCCGGCGCGCGAGGGAGTCCTGGTAGTCGACGACCTCGGCGCTCGGGCCGGTGACCCACTTCGGAAACGGCGTGGGCATGGCCCGCACCTTGCGCACCAGGTCAAGGCCCTCCTGCCCGCCGACCTCACCCTTCGGGGTCAGGTCGAGGACCGTCCAGCCCTTGGGCACGTCGGGCCGCACCTCCTGGCGGAACACCTGGCGGGTGAGGTCCTTGTTGACCTGGTTCATGAACAAGCGGACGTCGGCGCGCTCGGGGCCGGCCTCCAGCAGCACGACCACGTCTTCCGGATGCTCGTCGTTGAACTTCTTCTGCAGCGCGTCGTAGGCCTGCCGCGCCTCGTTGCTGTGCGGCAGCGCCCGCGCGTCGGAGTTGGCGAAGTTCGCCCCGAGCAGCGGCGCCGCCAGCACCAGCAGGCCCGCCGTCACAGCGAGCGCGACCGTCGCCGGCGACTGCTGCGCCTTGGTGGCCAGCTTCGCGAGCAGGTCGGTCTTGAAGGTGAACCGGCCCTCGCCCGCCGCGGGGATCTTGTCCTTCGCGAGTGAGAGCAGCGCCGGCACCAGCGTGAGCGCCGCGACCGTCGCCAGCACGACGACGGCGGCCCCGCCGAGCGCGACCGCGGCGAGCAGCGGCTCGGCGAACACGGTCAGCCCCGCGAGGGTCGCCGCGACCGCGATGCCGGAGATCGCGACCGCCCGGCCCGAGCGGGCGACCGCCTCGACGATCGCCTCGGCCGGCTCGTGCGTGAGCCGCTCCTCCCGGAAGCGGGCGACGATGAGCAGCGAGTAGTCGACGGCGAGCCCGATCCCGAGCAGCGTCACGACGTTCAGGGAGTACTCGCTCACCTTCGTCGCGAAGCTGAGCACCAACAGCAGCAGCAGCGACCCCGTGACCCCGACGACCGCGACCGCGAGCGGCAGCCCCGCGGCGACCACCCCGCCGAAGATCAGCACCAGCACGACGAGCAGCGCGACCAGCGCGATGCTCTCCCCGATCGCGAGGTCCCGCACCGACTGCTCGCCGAACGCCCGCTCCGCGATCTTCGTCCCGCCGACCGTCACCTTCGGCGCCTCGATCAGCTTCAGGCGCGCCTTGACCTTGTCCTCGAGCTGCTCGCGGGCCGCCTCACCGAGCTTCGGGTCGAGCTCGACCCGCACCGTCGAGCTCATGTTGTCGGCGCCGATCTGCCCGCCGGGGCCGTTGTAGAGGTCCTTGACCTCCTTCACCCCGGCCATCGCCTTGATCTCCTGGCTGGCCTTGGTGACGCTCGCGTTGAGCCCCGGGTCGTAGACGTCCTTGCCCTCGATGACGGCGATGACCATCGACCCTTCGGGCGCCAGCTCGTCGATGCGGTGCTGCGCGATCGCCGATTCGCTGTCGGCCCGGTTGGTGGTCGTGGTGGCGAGCCGGTCGAACAGCGCGCCACCGAAGACCGCACCGGCCACGGTCACAGCCAGCCACACCCCGATGACAGGCCACCGGTAGCGGTCCATGAGCGTGCCCAGTTTCGCGAACATCGCAGTATGCAAGCACGCCCGCGCAACTCGACGAAATCCCCCGTCCCGCCACCGCTCCCGTGATCCGGAAGACTTTTTTGCCGCCATGGCGGCGACAGGTTTACCGGATCACGGGAGGGCGGTCAGAGACCCAACGACCGGGAGATGATCATCCGCTGTACCTCGGACGTGCCCTCACCGATCTCCAGGATCTTCGCGTCGCGCCACATGCGGGCCACGGGCGTCTCGTTCATGAAGCCGTAGCCGCCGTGCACCTGGGTCGCCTCGCGGGCGTTGGTGACCGCGGCGTCGCTGGCCTGCAGCTTCGCGATGGCGGCCTGGCGCTTGAACTCCCGGCCGTTCACCAGCCGGGACGCCGCGTCGTAGTAGGCCAGCCGGGCGGTGTGCGCGCGGGCCTCCATGTCGGCGAGCTTGAACTGGATCGCCTGGTACTCACCGATCGCCTTGCCGAACGCCCGGCGCTGCTTGGCGTAGGCCACCGACTCGTCGACGCAGCCCTGGGCGAGCCCGACGCCGAGCGCCGCGAACGCGACCCGCCCCTCGTCGAGGATCTGCAGGAACTGCGCATACCCGCGGCCACGCTGCCCGAGTAGGTTGGCGGCCGGCACCCGGCAGTCGGAGAAGCTCAGCTCGTGCGTGTCGGAGGCGCACCAGCCGACCTTGGAGTAGCCGGGCTGCACCGTGAAGCCGGGCGTGCCGCTCGGCACGATGATCGAGGAGAGCTCCTTCGAGCCGTCCGGGTTGACCCCGGTGACGGCCGTGACGGTGACCAGGGCGGTGATGTCGGTGCCGGAGTTGGTGATGAATGCCTTCGAGCCGTTGATCACCCACTCGCCGGTGGCCTCGTCCAGCACCGCGCGGGTCTGGGTGCCGCCCGCGTCGGAGCCGGCACCCGGCTCGGTGAGGCCGAAGGCGGCCAGCGCCTCGCCGGTGACGAGCCGCGGCAGCCAATGGGCCCGCTGCTCGTCGGTGCCGAAGCGGTAGATCGGCATAGCGCCGAGGGAGATGCCGGCCTCAAGGGTGACCGCGACGGAGGAGTCGACGCGGGCCAGCTCCTCCAGGGCGACACAGAGGGCGAAGTAGTCGCCGCCCATGCCGCCGTGCTCCTCCGGGAAGGGCAGGCCGAAGAGGCCCATCTTGCCCATCTGGCGCACGATGTCGTACGGGAACGCGTGCCGCTCGTAGTAGTCGCCGATGACCGGTGCCACGACGTCGTTGGCGAACTCGCGGACGCTGTGGCGGAGGGCCTCGAGCTCCTCGCCGAGGGTGAAGTCGACCATGACAATTGCCTCTCAGACAGGCGTGACGCCGTGACGTCGGCGGGAGAATTGGCGGTCTTTCCCGGTGGCGGCGGCGAACCGGCGGGCCACCTCGTCGCGCAGCGCGTCCGGCTCGACGACCGTGTCGACGACCAGCTCGCTGGCCAGGCGCATGATGTCGATGTCGCGCTCGTACTCGGCCCGGGCCGTGGCGACGAACGCGGCGCGCGCCTCGTCGTCGGGCAGCGCGGCGATCTTGTTGGCGTAGACCGCGTTGACGGCCGCCTCCGCGCCCATCACGGCGATCTTGGCGGTGGGCAGGGCGATGGTGGCGTCGGGCTCGAACCCCGGGCCGGCCATGGCGTAGAGGCCGGCCCCATACGCCTTGCGGACCACGACGCAGAGCTTGGGCACGGTCGCCTCGGAGATCGCGGTGATCATCTTGGCGCCGTGCCGGATGATGCCCTGCTTCTCCACGGCCGAGCCGACCATGAAGCCGGGGACGTCGGCCAGGAAGAGCAGCGGCACGTTGAACGCGTCGCAGAGCTGCACGAATCGGGTCGCCTTGTCGGCGGAGTCGACGAAGAGCACGCCACCCTTGAACATCGAGTTGTTGGCGACGACACCGACGGGCCTGCCGTCGATGCGGGCGAAGCCGACGGTGAGCTCCCGCGCCCACAGCGCCTGGATCTCGAAGAACGAGCCCTCGTCGACCAGGCCCTTCACGAACCGGCGCATGTCGAAGGCCTGGCGCTCGCTGGCGGGGATCTCGGGCAGGCCGGTGGCGTCGGCCGCCTCGGCGACCGGCGCGGGCTGCGTCCAGTTGGACGGCAGGTAGGACAGGTAGCGCCGGACCGTCCCGATCGCCTCGGCCTCGGTCTTGCACAGGAAGTGCCCGACGCCGGACTCCGCGCAGTGCACCCGTGCGCCGCCCATCGCCTCGAGGGTGGTCTTCTCGCCGGTGACCATCTCGACCATCCGGTCGGAGCCCAGGTACATCGACGCGTTGCCCTCGACCATCGCGACGACGTCGCAGAAGGCGGGGATGTAGGCGCCGCCGGCGGCCGACGGGCCGAACAGGGCGCAGGCCTGCGGGATGCTGCCGCTGGCGCGGACCTGCGTGTGGAAGATGCGCCCGGCGCCCCGCCGGCCGGGGAAGAGCTCGACCTGGTCGGTGATGCGGGCGCCGGCGGAGTCCACCAGGTACACCATGGGGACGCCGGTGTCGTAGGCCTTCTCGATGATCCGGATGATCTTCTCGACGGTGCGGGCCCCCCAGGAGCCGGCCTTGACCGTGGAGTCGTTGGCCATCAGGCAGACGGGCCGGCCGTCGACGGTCGCGGTGCCGGTGATGACGCCGTCGGCCGGGAGGCCTTCGGCCAGCACGTTGGCGAAAATCCCGTCCTCGACGAAGGTTCCTTCGTCGACGAGCAGGGCAACCCGCTCACGGGCGAAGAGCTTGCCCCGGGCGGCGTTGGCCGCGTGGTACTTCTCGGCACCGCCGGCCTCGACGCGTTTCCGAAGACCCTCCACCATGGCGCGACCTCCGCGTCAGCAACCTGAACGATCGTTATGCCTAACGATCGTTCAGGTTAGCCGAAGCGGAGGTCAAGTACCAATGGCTCGTCGGGCACGGGTCGGTGTGCGCCCGGCGTGGCCCCGGGTCCCCCTGCGGATCAGAGGGACCCCGGCACCGGTGTCAGCAGGAGTACGCGACCGCGCCGCCCTGGCTGGAGGCCTGCGAGAAGCCGAACAGGCTGATCGCGTTGCCGCTGATGTTGATCGGGACCTGCAGCGTGGTGTCGAACTGGTTCCCGTTCAGCAGACCGGCGTTGTAGCCCGTGGTCCAGTCGCTGCAGGAGCCCTTGACGGCGACGGCGCCGCCGCCGTTGCTCGAGCCGCCGCCGTTGCCGCGCCCGTGGTGGCCGTGGCCACGGCCGTGGCCACCGTTGCCGGCGCCGTTGCCGTAGCCGCCGTTGTCGCTGCCGTTGCCGTTGCCGTAGCCGCCGTTGTTGTTGCCGTTGCCGTAGCCACCGTTGTTGTTGCCGCCGCCGTTGCCGTAGCCGCCGTCGTTCGCGGTGCCGGTGCCGGCGCCGTTGCCACGGCTGTGCTCGGAGGAGACCTTCTTGGTCTTCACCTTGCCGTGCGACGCGGAGGCGCCGTGCGCGCCCATGTTGCTGGCGTTGCCCGAGGCGTTGTTGTACGCGCCCGGGTTGCCCTGGTGGTTGCTGTTGCCGTAGCCACCGTCGGCGTCGTCGTCACCGTAGCCGCCGTTGCCGCCACCGTTGCCGTTGTCGTCCCAGTCGTCGTCACCGTAGCCGCCGTTGCCGCCGCCGTTGCCGTGGTGGCCGTGACCGTGCCCGTTGCCGCCGCCCCAGCCGGCACCGTCGCCGTCGACGGCGACCGCGCCGCCGCCGCAGGAGGCGCTGGAGAAGCCGAGCACCGCGATCGCGTTGCCGCAGACGTTGATCGGCGCCTGGACCGTGGTGTCGAACTGGTTGCCGTTGAGCAGGCCCGCGTTGTAGCCCGTGGTCCAGTCCTCGGTGGTCGCGCTCTCGGTGGAGGCGCTCTCACCCTTGACCGCCCAGGCACCGCCGGCGCTCTGCGCGCTGGAGAAGCCGAACACGCTGATCGCGTTGCCGCTCAGGTTGACCGGCAGCTGCAGCGTGGTGTCGAACTGGTTGCCGTTGAGCAGACCCGCGTTGTAGCCCGAGGTCCAGTCCTCGGTGCGGTTGCCGACGCTCTCGGTGTAGTCGTCGTCGGCGGCGTAGCCACCGTTGTTGTTCCCGGCGTAGCCACCGTTGTTGCCGCCGTTGCCGCCGTGCCCGTGACCCCGGCCGTGGCCGTGGCCGTGCCCGTTGCCCCGGCCCTTGTCGGAGGCCACGCCGCCCTTGACGGCGTACGCGCCACCCTGGCTCGACGCGCTCGAGAAGCCCAGGACGCTGACGGCGTTGCCGCTGACGTTGACCGGCACCTGCAGGGTGGTGTCGAGCTGGTTGCCGTTGGCGACGCCCGCGTTGTAGCCGGTCGTCCAGTCCTCGGTGGTGGCGCTCTCGGTGTCGACCGCCGCGGCGCCGCCGCCGCAGGACGCGTCGGCGAAGCCGAGCACCGCGATCGAGTTGCCGCAGACGTTGACCGGCAGCTGGAGGGTGGTGTCGAACTGATTGCCGTTGAGCAGGCCGGCGTTGTAGCCAGTCGTCCAGTCGGCGTGCGCGGCCCCGCCCGAGATGAGCAGGAAGCCCGCGGAAAGCACGCCCACGTTGAGCGACTTACGAACCCACGTCTTCATGGTGAAAGTGAGACCCTTCGGTAGGTGTTTCTGTTCAGTGCTGCTTGCGTGGGCGCGGATCGGAGCCGCAAAGCTGCGTGCGGGCAGGCTCTGCCCGGCTCCGCCCTGTCGACGTGCGCCCGGATGGTGCGTGTTCGGTGTTGCGAGATGCCGCGATGTGGTCGATGCGGGTCTACGGACCCCGGCTGGCTCCGGCTCGGCCCGCTTCGCTTCGCGTCGGCTGGCCGGCCGGCCTCAGTCGGGTGAGACTGTCGGCTCCTCGGCTGCGAGCAGCCGCAGCTCGGCGTCGTCGACCGCATCCAGCCTGAAGGTGACCACCTTCGTGCCGGCCGGAGCGGCGGGCAGCGTGGCGGCGGCGCCACCGTCGTGGTTGAGGCCCGAGCCGGTGCCCGGGGCTCCCGAGGTGATGCCGACCGCCGGTGCCGGAACGGGCGCCGGGCGGGGCAGCAGCGGCACGTGGTGCGTACCCTGCGCTTCGGTCCGGTCCGCGACCGGATTCTCGTGCGTGGCGTCGCCGGCGTCGAGCCGGTCGAGCTGACCCATGGCACGGGAGACGACGACGCGTGTCGAGTCGACGCCGGCACGGGAGGTGCCGGTCGCCGCGGCTACGACGTCGCCGGGTGACCCGACGCCGACCGGCTCGGCCTGGACGGCCGGCTCCTGCGTCTGCGTCTTGCGGGTGATCGTGATGCCGGCCTTTGCCGGCCTCTTGGTGCGTGAGTTCGTGGCGCTCGACGCGTTCACCGTCGTCAAGCGGGGCATCTTGGTGGAGACCGGAGTGGCGGCTTTGCCGGCCGCCGTGTCCGTGACCCCGTCGGTCGCGGCCAGGACGGTGCCCGTCACCGGTCGCAGGACGGTCAGCACCGTCCCGGTGAGCAGGTCACCCCTCGACTCGTGCGGTGACACCCCGGAAACCACACCGGTGGACCCGATGTGACCGAAGGTGCGCTCACCGGCAGGGGCGTGACCACCAGCGCCGTGACGGCTGCCGCCGGCGCGGAGGTCGAGCAGGTCGAGTCCTGTCCCGCCGCCCCCGGTGACCAGGTTGGTCACCGGCGCGATCAGAGAGGCCCCGGACGCGAAACCGTCCGAGCCCGACGACTCCGAGGCGTGCGCCGCCGACGCCGACAGCAGCCAGGCCACGCCGGCGAAACCGGCGACGACCAGACCCTTGACGGCGAGACGGGCAGCAGACCGGGCACAGGGGGCCGTGCGCGGGTTGCGCTCGCTCCTCGACCGGGCCATGGCTGCCTCTCAGTACGGGCTCATTGCCGGGCGGGTCGCCCGACATCTGACTGTTTCCGTACTGAGCAACGAATCGTCCCGGCCGGGGACACGCCACTATCCCGGCGAATCGGGCACAAGTGGGACAGTGGGCGTCAGAAAGGGATTCGCGGACCGGCCTTGAGCACGCCCGATGGCAGCTCCCGCCCGACGATCTCCTGCGCCATCGCCGCCGCCTCGATCATCGCCTTGAGGTCGATGCCGGTGTCGTGGCCCATGTCGTGCAGCAGGTGCACGACCTCCTCGGTCGCGACGTTGCCGGTGGCTCCCGGCGCGTATGGGCAGCCGCCGAGCCCGCCGACGCTCGCGTCGAACTCGGTGATCCCCAGCTGCATCGCGGTGAGGATGTTGGCGAGGGCGGCGCCGCGGGTGTTGTGGAAGTGCAGCAGCAGCGGCAGGTCGGGGTGGCGGTCGCGGACGAGGCCGACGACCTCCTGCACGCGGCGCGGGGTGGCCATGCCGGTCGTGTCGCCGAACGCGACCCGGTCCGCGCCGTCGGCGACCACCCGGTCGACGATGCCGGCCACCCGCGCCGGGTCGATGTCGCCCTCGAACGGGCAGCCGAAGCTGGTGGAGATGATCACCTCGGCGGTGGCGCCGGCGCCGTGCAGCAGCGCGATCAGCGCGGCGATGTCGTCCAGCGACTCGCCCGTCGACCGGTTCACATTGCGCTGGTTGTGCGTCTCGGACGCCGACACGACGACCTCGATCTCGCCGAAGCCGGCCTTGAGCGCCCGCTCGGCGCCCCGCGAGTTGGGCACGAGCGCCGAGTAGTGCACCGCGGGGTTCTTGACCGCGGCGGCCCACACCTCGTCGGCGTCGGCCATCTGCGGGATCGCCCTCGGGTGGACGAACGACACCGCCTCGATCCGGCCGACACCGGTCGCGGACAGCGCGTCGAGCAGCCGTACCTTGGCGGCGGCGGGAACGGGCTCCTCGTTCTGCAGGCCGTCGCGGGGCCCGACCTCACGGATGGAGATGAAGCTCACCGCGCACCTCCTGGGCGCATCCGGCTCACGATGCCGGTGTCGTAGTCGCCGGAGAGGAACTCGGCGTTGTCGAGCAGCTCGGCGAAGAACGGCAGGTTGACCTTCGGCCCCACGACCTCGAACCCGGCGACGGCGGCCCGCAGCTTCGCCAGCGCGTCGGCGCGGTCGGTGCCGTGCACGACGAGCTTCGCCATCAGCGAGTCGTAGTTGGGCGTGACGACGTTGCCCGGCCCGTACCCGGCGTCCACGCGCACCCCGTCGCCGGTCGGCTCGACCCAGGTCGTGATCGCGCCGGGGCCGGGCAGGAAGCGCTTCGGGTCCTCGGCGTTGACCCTGACCTCGACGGCGTGGCCGGTGACGCGCAGCGCCGCGGGGTCGAAGGTCGGCGCGAGGCCGGACGCGACCCGCAGCTGCTCCTCGACCAGGTCGACGCCGAACACGGCCTCGGTGACCGGGTGCTCGACCTGCAGGCGCGTGTTCATCTCCAGGAAGAAGAACTGCCCGGAGGTCGGGTCGAACAGGCACTCGACGGTGCCGGCGTTGCGGTAGCCGACCGCCTCTCCCGCCCGGACGGCGGCGGCGAGCAGGTCGGCGCGCTGCCGCGGGTCGAGGGCCGGCGACGGCGTCTCCTCGACGAGCTTCTGGTTGCGCCGCTGCACCGAGCACTCGCGCTCGCCGAGCGCGACGACCCGGCCGTCGGCGAGGCCGAGGATCTGCACCTCGACGTGGCGGACGCGGGGGAAGTAGCGCTCGATGAGCACCGAGCCGTCGCCGAACATGCGCTCGGCGAAGCCGCGGACCTTCTCGTACTCCACGACCAGGGCGGCCTCGTCGGCGGCGACCGCCATGCCCATGCCACCGCCACCCGCGGCGGCCTTCACCATCACGGGGAAGCCGATCGAGGCCGCGGCGGCGACGGCGTCCTCGACGGTGGCGGCGGGGTCGGTGCTGCCCGGCGCGACCGGCACGCCGGCGGCGGCCATCAGGTTCCTGGCGTTGATCTTGTCGCCCATGGCGGCGATCGCGTCGGGCCCGGGGCCGACCCAGATCAGGCCGTGCTCGGTGACGGTGGCGGCGAAGGCCGCGTTCTCCGACAGGAAGCCGTAGCCGGGGTGGATCGCCTCCACGCCGGTCGACTTCGCCGCGGCCAGGATCGCTTCGGTGTTGCGGTACGACTGGGCCGGGTTGGCCGGGCCGATCAGCACCGCCTCGTCGGCCTCGCTGACGAAGGGCAGCCCGGCGTCGGCCTCAGAGTGCACGGCGACGGTGTGGATCCGCAGCCTGCGCGCGGTGCGGATGATCCTGCGGGCGATCTCTCCGCGGTTGGCGACGAGCAGCGAACTCAGCATCCGAACCGTCTCCTGTGGATAACTCTGTGGGTTAACACGTGACTGGCCTGTGGATAACCCTCAGAGGGTCACCCTTGCAGCGCGGAGAGTGTCGCGGCGCGCAGCAGCTCGGCGCGGCGCGCCCGGTCGACCTCGCCGCCGAGGAACGGCGTGGAGTTCATCAGACCGAAGGCGGCGTGGGCGAGGACGCGGGCCTCACCGGCGTTGAGCTCGCCGCGCAGCGCGGTGAGCGTGCTGACCCACTCCTCGACATAGAGCCGCTGCAGGCGCCGGATCTGCCGGCGGGGCTCCTCGGGCAGCCGGTCGAGCTCGTGCAGGTGCAGGGCGATGACCGCCGGGTTGGCGAGGGCGAACTCGACGTGGAAGTCGACCAGCGCGGCGAGCGCGGCGGCCGGGTCGTCGGACGCCTCGGTGATGCGCTTCTGCCCGCCGTCGAGCAGCTGCTCGCTGACCGGGATGAGCGCGGCCGCCAGCATCGCCTCCTTGCCGGCGAAGTGGTGGTAGAGGGCCGGGCCGGTCACGCCGGCCGCCGCGCCGATGTCGTCCATCGACACGCCGTGATAGCCGCGGGTCGCGAAGAGCCCGACGGCGATCTCGAGGATCTCCTCCCGCCGTGAACGGCGGCGTTGTCCGGCAGGCCCGGCACCGCGGGTCTGTGCAGGTGGGCGCACGGCCGATTGCTCCAGCGTCATGGGAGCCGAGTGCTCCGGTGTCACGGGAGCTGATCGCTCCGGCGTCATGGGAGCCGATTGCTCCAGCGTCATGGGGAAAGCCTAACCTCGTGTGAAGACAATTGCTGAACGGTCGTTAAGTTTGTCACTGCCCGAGGTGGAGCTGGCGGATCTCGGCGGCCTCCTCCGAGCGATCCATCGCCTCCAGCGCCTCGGCCAGCATCCAGGCCGCGTTCTGCCCGGCCTGCGAGCCCGCGGGGGCCGTGCCGAGCACCGAGCGCAGCAGCGGTTCGGCGGGTGCCGGGTCGCCGGAGCGCAGCAGCAGCTCGGCGTGCAGCAGGTCGGCCTCGAGGGCCTCGCCGAGCGCGCCGATGCCGCGCAGCACGTCCGCGGCGCCGCGGACCCGGGTCAGGGCCTCGTCGCCCTGGCCGGCGCCGAGCAGCACCCGCGCGGCGTCGCAGTCCAGCATCGCCCGCTGCCAGACCAGCCACGGCTCGGACGGATCGACCGTCTGGCTCAACGAGCCGGCGAGCGCATCGGCCTCGGCGAGCGCGGCAAGTGACTCCTCGCCGCTGCCGGCCCAGCGCAGCGCGAGGGCCCGCATCCGGCGGTTGTACAGCTCGGCCTGGACCACTCCGGCCGCCCCGAACGCGTCCGCGGCCGCGCCGAACCGCTCGGCGGCCTGCGCGTCGCGGTCGGCCCGGTAGAGCAGCTGGGCCGCCTCCTGCAGCATCCGGCCCCGGGACTGCAGATTGTCGAACCCGTCGAGGTTGCCGGCAAGCGTCTCCAGCAGCGCGAGCGCCTGGTCGGGCTCGTCGAGCTCCCGGTAGATGCGCGACAGCAGGTAGCGGGTGCGGTCGGCGTACTCCTGGGCGCCGATCCGGTCGAGCACGTCGATCGCGCTCTCCGCCGCCTCGGCCGCGTCGAGCGGCTGCCCGGCCTGGTCGTAGGCGTTGGCCAGGTCGAAGCGCAGGATCGCGGCGGGCCCGTCCTCGCCGTGCGCGACGTGGTCGGCGATCGCCTCGACGAGATCGTCGACCGCCTCGGCCGGGTGCCCGCCGGCCAGCCTGGCCCGCCCCCGGCCGACCAGCGCCGACAGCCGCGGGTCGCGCTCGACCGCGGCGGCGAGCGCGGCCTCGAACGCCGCCACCGCGTCGTCGAACCGCTCGAGGTTGGCCAGCGCGTGCCCCTGGATCAGCGCCGCGAGCGCGACCGGCGGCGGATCGCCGAGCCGGCCATACTGCTCCCGGCAGTCGGCGGCGGCCGTCACCGCCTCCTCGAAGCGCTCCAGCACCAGCAGGCACCTGGCGCGCCGCCCGGCCAGCTCGGCCCGCAGCGCCGGGCGGGCCGGCCCCTCGGCGACCGCGGCCTCGACCGCGGCGAGAGCGTCGTCGAGCCGGTCGAGCGCCAGCAGCGGATACTCGAGTCGCAGCCGCGCCTCGGCCCGGGTGTCGGCGTCGCCGATCGCGACGATCCGCTCGGTGACCTCGGTCAGCCGGGCCAGGACCTCCTCCTGCCGGTCCTCGGCGTCGGGGGCGAGCAGCGCGCGGGCCTCGGCGATCAGCGCGCTCCGCTCGTCGCCGAGCTTCCGGTAGCCGGCGGCGGCCTCCAGGAATGCCGCCTCGGCCACCTCCGGCTCCTCGTCGACGCCCGCCATCCGCCCACGGCCCTCCACCCGCCGGACCGCCAGCGCGGGCTCCGGGTCGTCGGCGAGTTCGTCGAAGCGCTGCCACGCGGCCCGTGCCTCGGTGAAGCGGTACTCCTCGAACAGCTCCTCCGCCCGGTCGAGCAGCCCCGCCGGGTCGGTCGGCAGCGGGCGCGGCGGGCTGGAAGCGCTCGCGGGGGCGGGCACGGCGGCGGTCCGCAGCGTGCGGGCCACGGCGCTGAGCGGCAGGTGGTCCACGAGCGGCTCGGCGTGCAGCCGGGCCTCGATGAGGTCGCCGATGTTGGACGTGCCGTTGCGGGCGTCGAAGCGCGCCGCCAGGGCCCGTGCCCGCGCGGCGAGCCGCTCGGCGAGCACCGGCGCCGGCAAGCCCCCGGCGGCGCGCCCCGAGACCGGCAGGCCCTCGTCGCCTTCCCTGGACGCCGCGGCCCCGGCGCCTCCGCCTGCCGGCGCGCCTCCGGCGGCCCGCTCCGACGCCGGCACCTCGGTGATCACGACCGTGGCGTCGAGGCGGCTGAGCAGCAGCGCCGCCGCGGCGGAGAACCACATGTCGGCCTGCGGGTGCGGGGCCTTGTCGAGCCAGCTCAGGTGCCGCTCGACGATCTCCAGGCCCCGGGTCTCGTTGCCGGTCCGCGCGCAGAACACCACGTGCTCGCCGATGCGCTGCAGGTCGGCCAGGTTGCCCCGCAGGCTGCGGTAGGCGCGGCGGTGCGCGTCGGCGGCCTCCGTGAGCCGACCCGTGCGCAGATACGGCACCAGCAGCGACGTCAGGATCGACTGCGGCTGCTCGGCGCAGGTGAGGTGGCCGGCGAGCACCGGCTGGGCGAGCGCGACCGCGGCCTCGTCGTCGCCGGCCGACACCAGGTGATACACCTTCGACGTCGGGTCGCAGCCGACACAGTCGGAGTTGTCGTCGCGGGGCGTCGCGCACCACTGCTCATACCACTCGTCGGCGGCCGGGTCGCCGACGTGCGCGGCCACGGCGTGCCGGTAGGAGTAGACGGCCTGCAGGCTGTGCCCGCCGGCGCGGAAGCGGCGCTCCATGTCGTCGAGCACGTCCTGCGTGCGGCCGAGCGGCACCTCCGGAAACTTCAGCAGGCCCGACACCATGTACTTGAACTGCCACAGCAGCAGGCTCTCGGCGTGCCGGTCGAAGCGCTCCGGGTGTGCGTCGTACTCCGCGCGGCACCACGAGAACGTCACGAACGACTTCGCCGTCTCCCCGCCGTGCACATACGCCGTCGTGGCCTGCATCCGCGCCGCGAAGCGCAGCTCGTCGAAGCCGCCGGCGTCGGCGTGCTGCACGATCTGCTCGACCAGCGCGATCTGGCCACTGCCGTAGGGCATGTGGTCGGCCTCGCGCAGCAGGGCCCAGAGCTCGTCTTCAGTCTTCATGCGCGACCGCCTTGTTGAGCAGGCCCAGGAATGAGCTGTTGAGCAGCGCGGCGTCCGCCGGCCGCAGCGGATGGTGGCCGAGCAGCAGCGCCTGACCGTACAGCCCCTCGACGGCGAGGCGCACCAGGTCCTCGTCGGCGAGCTCGCTGACCCGGCGGACCAGCGGGTTGCGATGGTTCAGCACCAGCTGGGGCCGGTCCTGGTCGTCGGTGCGGGCGAGGGCGTCCAGCACGTCGGCCCACACCTCGTCGACCCGCTCCCGGGTGGCCCGCAGCTCGGCGGCGAACGCGGCCGACCGGTTCACCAGATACATGGCCGGCATGCCCGCCGGGTCGAACGCGCGCAGGACGACCTCGCAGCCGAGCCGGTCCATGGCACGCTGCGCGCGGGCCACGAACGGCCGCCGGGCCAGCTCCAGCCCCGGCTCCAGCGCGTCGAAGTGCGTGGTCAGGTCGCTGGGCTCGACCCGCTCGATCAGCGCGCCCGGCTCGATCAGCGGCAGCCGCTCGATGAGCTGCGCGTCATACACATAGCCGGCGTTGACCACCGGCATGCCCTGCGCCGCCGCGACCGCCCCGATCTGGCGGAACTCGTCGACCTGCACCGTGTATCGCACGAGGCCGTGCTGGGCACGGAAGTCGGCGAGCGTCATCCGGCCCGCGTTGGTCTCCATCGGCCACCAGCGCTCGACCAGGCGCAGCATCTCGTCGTCGTGCACGGCGAGCGCCTTGACGCCGAGGTGGTGGATCTCCAGGAACTCCGTCAGCCGCCGCGGGTCGCGGGTGGCGAGCCGGACCAGCCAGCCGCGCAGCTGGTCACCGAGCGCCTCGCGGGTCGACTCGAGCAGCTGGTCCTCATAGAGCGCCTCGCGGCTCGCGGTCGGGCGCAGCTCGCCGGCGTCGAACACGCACCGCGCGAAGAACGCCCACTCGGGCAGGACGCCCTCGGCGCCCTCGGCGAGCAGCATCCGCTTGAGATAGACGCGGTGGCCGGCGCGGGCCGCCGGGTTGGCCGGGGTGGGCAGCACGAACGCGACCCCGGTCAGCCCCGCCTCGGCCACCGACAGCTCCACGACGTCGAACGGGGTGAACCCGAAGACCTCACGGCAGTGCGCGACGAGCCGCTCGCGCCGGTTGTCACCGCCCGCCCGCCACGGCAAGCCGTCGCCGGTGACCTGGACGTCGCCGACCTCGACGGTCACCGGCAGCAGCGACCCGTAGAGGGTGGCGAGCTCGGTCACGGTCCGCCGCAGCAGCCACTGGTCGGCGTCGCGCCGGGGCACCAGCGTCACGGTCGTGCCGACGTGCAGCCGGTCCTCGCCGGCGGGCGCGACGCTGTAACGGCCGTCGGCGAAGCCGCGCCACAGCACCGTCGGGCTGCCTTCCGCCCTGGTCAGGACGCGGATCTCGTCGGCGACGAGGAAGCAGGAGAGCAGGCCGATGCCGAACTGGCCGAGGAAGTCGTGCCGGGCGAAGCCGAAGTCGTCGCGCTTGGAGCTGCGCCCGATCGTGGCCAGGAACTGGTGGACCTGCTCCTCGGTCAGGCCGATCCCGGTGTCGGACACGCGCAGGGTGCCGTCGCCGGTCACGTCGGGCGGGTCGATGCGCACCCGTGCCGGTGCCGCCGGGTCGAGCGCACGCCGCGCGGTGATCGCGTCGACGGCATTCTGGAGCAGCTCGCGCACATACACGCGCGGGCTCGCATAGAGGTGGTGGCTGAGCAGGTCCACGACCCCGCGCAGGTCCACCTGGAACGTCCGATCCACGCGCGCACGCTACCGCGACCCACCGACATTCTCCGCCCCGTTCTCACCCCAGCACGTGCTCCACGGCGGTAAGCCCTGGCACAGCGACGGTCGCCGTCAATGCCCCGGTTGCGGGATCCAGCCGGTGTACGGCCTCCGCCTGCCCCACGTACAGCTGCGTGCCCGACACCGCGACGCCCCGCGCGTCGCCCGGCAGGGTCCAGGTCGCCCGCGGCGACTTCGAACCGGTGTCGAACACCTGCACCTGCCGCCCGGCCGCGAGGTACGCATCCGAATCGGACACCGCCAGCCGGGCCCGGCCGGCCACCGGCGCGAACCGGGCCTCCTGCGTGACAGCCAGTACATCGGCGGAAATGACCGCAAGGACGCCTTTGCCCGCGTCGGCGACCCACACCTCGTCACCGCGCTGCGCGATCGTCAGCCCTTCGACCGGCCCCGTGCCGAACGACGGCGGCAGGTCGACGCAGACCGCCCACCCGTCGGCGACGCTGAGCGTGTGCACGAACGCGTGCACGTCCGGCCTGCCGTCCCGCGCCCCCGTCTCCGGGTGCAGCAGGTCGCGGACGTGCACGTGGTCCGGCTGGTGGCTGTACAGCGTGAAGAGCCGGTGCCGCCGCGCGTCGAAGACCGCCTGCCGCCCTTCGCCGCGCATCTGCTCCTCCGCGCCCTCCGGCACGAGGACCTTCACGCCCGCGTTCGCGTTCGGCAGGTTCAGCGCGGTGAGCTGCCCCGCCGCGAGGTCGAGCACCCGCACCCGGTAGCTGTCCGGATGCTCCGGCGGCAGCATGTCCAGCACGAAGAGGCTCGTGCCGGTGGAGGAGAACGCCTCCGGCTGCACGAACCCCGGCAGCGTCAGCCGGTGCCGCTCGCCCGCCGGCCCGGCGACCACGATCGTCGTCTCCAGCCGGCCCGCAGGATCACCGTCGACGAGCGCGACCAGCCCGGCGTCGGGTGCGACCGCGGCCAGCCGGCCGGCGCCCCGGACCGTCGTCTGCGCGACGACATCGCCGGTGCGCGCGTCGCGGGTGACGATGCGCGAGGCGCCCGACTCGGCGACGGCGCTGACGAGCCGCCCGCCGTCGGCGGTCGCGAGGGTCGCCGCGGGTGTCACGACCCGGCGGCCGGTGCCGGACTCCACGACGGTCAGCCCGTCCCCCACGGAGACGGCGAGCAGCTCGCCGGGCTCCACCTTCTTCGGCTTCGGGCCGGACCCGCAGGACGCCACCAGGGCGGCTCCGGTCAGGCCGAGCAGTTCGCGACGCTTCATGCCCACCACGAGCCCCGGTCCGCCGGTCCAGTTCCCGGCGCGCATCGACTATTTTCGGCGGGTGGACCTCCGCGCCGCGCTCGACAGCCTGACCGGGCTCTCCGTCGGTGACGCGCTCGCCGCACCGTTCGAGATGCACCCGCCGCTGCCCGACGGGGCCCGGTTCGCCCCGCCGCCGGCGCCGTGGCGCTGGACCGACGACACCGAGATGGCCTGCACGCTGCTGGAAGGGCTCCGCCGGGACGGCCGGGTCGACCAGGACTGGCTGGCGGGCGCGTTCGCGCAGCGCTGGAGCCACGACCGGGGCTACGGCCGCGGCGCGCGATCGGTGCTGACCAGCATCGACGAGGGCGTCCCGTGGCGGGTCGCCGCCGGCGCCCTGTTCGCCGGCCGCGGCTCCGCGGGCAACGGGGCGGCGATGCGGGTCGCACCGCTGGGCGCGTTCTTCGCCGGCGACCCCGACGTCGCGGCGCGGCAGGCGGCGCTGTCGGCGGAGGTCACCCACCAGCATCCGGAAGGCGTGTCGGGTGCCGTGGCGGTCGCCCTCGCGGCGGCGCTGGCGGCCCGGCACACGCCGCGCGAGTCGCTGCTGCGCATGGTGCTCAACGCATTGCCGCCGTCCGACGTCCGGGACGGCATCGGCCGCGCCGCCCGCATGGCGGAAGTGTCCGATCCCGGAAGGGTGGCGGCGGACCTCGGTAACGGCGCGCACGCATTGGCGCAGGACACCGTGCCGTTCGCGCTGTGGGCGGCCGCGCGGTATCTCGACGACTATCCATCGGCATTGGCGGCGTGTGTACGAGTGGGTGGCGACACCGATTCGATGTGCGCGATCGCGGGCGGGATCGTCGCGGCGCACACGGGCGTCGGCACCTCCGGCGGCACGATCGGCGTGCCGCCGGAATGGATCGAGTCGCGCGAACCGCTGCCCACGTGGGGACCGAATACTCTACGTGACAATTGAACGATAATTCACCCGAATCGTCACGCCGCGACAGGGTTTCCATGAAGACGTACTGAGCAGCACATTCACCCCAGAGCCGCATCCGGCCGTATCAAGGTTTTTTGGCAGGACCGGGGGTAACAATGTGCTCATGTCACACCCTGCCGCGACCTATCGCCTCGGTATCGTGTCGACCTATCTGCCTCGCCGTTGCGGGCTCGCGACGTACACCGCGGATCTGCGGGAGGCACTTGGTGTCGCCAGCGACGAACTGGAAACAGTCGTCGTGGCCATCGACCGTGACGGGCACAGCTACGGTGACGAGGTCGTCGTCACCATCAATCAGGACCGCATCGAGGATTACTCCGCCGCCGCCCGCGCCATGCGGGAGGCCGGCGTCCAGGTCGTGCTGATCCAGCACGAGTACGGGATCTTCGGCGGCACCGACGGCTCTCACCTGCTCGAGCTGACCCGCGCGCTCAACGCGTGCGGCATTCCTTACCTGTTGACGCTGCACACGGTGCTGTCGCGCCCCTCGTCCGGACAGGCGGCGACGCTGCGCGCACTGTGCGCCCGGGCGGCGAGGGTCACGGTCTTCACCGAGACCGCCCGCCGGGTCGCGATCCGCACCGGCGTGGCCGCCGGCCACCAGCTGGTCGTGGTCCCGCACGGCGCGCCCGAGGCGATGCGCCAGCCGCCGGACCCCGCGACGCTGCGTCCTGAGCTCCGCGAGCTGCTGGAGACGGTCGCCGGCAAGCCGACCCTCACCACGTTCGGCCTGCTCAGCGAGGGCAAAGGCATCGACATCGCGATCGACGCGCTGGCCGCGGTGGTCAAGGAGCACCCCGACACGCAGTACATCGTGGCGGGCGCGACGCATCCGGAGATCAAGCGGCGCGACGGCGAGGCCTACCGGGACAGCCTGCGATCCCGCGTGGAGCTGCTGGGCCTGACCGGCCACGTGCACTTCGTCGACGCCTTCCTGGGCCTGGACGAGCTGTCGGCGATCCTGCACGCGAGCACGCTGTTCGTCACGCCGTACCGGTCGCCGGAGCAGATCTGCTCGGGTGCGCTCACGTTCGCGCTGGGTGCGGGCCTGCCCGCGGTGTCGACGTCGTACAGCTACGCGGAGGACATGCTCGCCGGCGGCGCCGGACGGGTGGTGCCCTGCGGCGACTACGCGGCGCTCGCGACGGAGATCACGGACCTGCTCACCGACGGCCGCGCGCTCGCCGCCGCGAAGTCGGTGGCGGAGGCGTGTGCTGTGTGGCTGCCCTGGCCGGCGGTCGCCGCGCGGGAGGCGGAGCTGGTCGCCGACGTGCTGCGCCAGACGCAGGCCGCGACGGCCCGCCCCGGTCACTCGACCGCGGCCGCCCCGCTGCTCAACCTCGCGCACCTGGACCGGCTCACCGACGAGATCGGCATCATCCAGTTCTCGCAGGGGTCCAGCCCGGAGCTGTCGTCCGGCTACTGCGTCGACGACGTCGCCCGGCTCGCGATCGTCGCGGCGGACCTGCTCGCGGTCGGCATCGACGCGAAGCAGACGGCCCAGGCGACGCGCTGGCTGCGCCAGTCGATCCGCTTCCTGACCGCCGCCTACGACCCGTCGGGCGCGATGCACAACGTGCTGAGCTACCACGGCACGTGGCAGGACTGGCCGCACCAGGGCGACCACGTCGGCCGGGCCGTCTGGGCGCTCGGCGTCCTGGTCGGCACGCCGGCCGTCCCCGACGACATCCGGCGGCCGGCCGCAGCGCTGCTCGACGAGCTGGGCGCGCGCACCCACCAGCTGCCGGACATCGGGCTGCGGACCGCCGCGTACGCGCTGATCGGCCTGGCCCGGGCGGGCCGCACCGAGCAGGCGGCGCCGCTGCTGCGCCGGCTCGACGAGGCGCTGGTCGAGACGTCGGCGGTGGACCCGTCGTGGCGCTGGTTCGAGCCGGAGCTGACCTACGACAACGCCCGGCTCCCGCAGGCGATGCTGCTCGGCGCGGCGCTGCTGGAGGACGACGCGGTGGCGGCGCGGGCGATCGCGGCGCTGGACTGGTACGCCCAGCACGTCGGGCTCGCCGACGGCACCCTGCGCTGCGTCGGCAACCGGTGGCACCGGCGGGGCGAGTCGCCGGCGGTGTGGCTGGCGGACGACGGCGACGAGCAGCCGCTGGACGCGGCCGCGATCACCGAGGCGATGGTCGACGCCTGGCAGCACACCGCGGACCCTGCGCTGGCGCGGCTGGCGGGCTGGGGCTACTCCTGGTTCCTCGGCAGGAACCGGGCCGGCGCGCGGCTCTACGTCGATGCGACGGGCGCCTGCCATGATGGTTTGTCTGCTACTGAGCCAAATGGGAACCAGGGTGCCGAGTCCACGCTAGCCTATTACCAAGCGCTACTCAGCCTGCTCAAGGCCGGTTTGGCCGCTCTGCCCCACCCTGTCGTCGCCACGACGCCGGTCCCGACGTCACTGCCGGTCACCGGCCCGTCACGACCAACTCCGAACAAGGCGCCGACGGGCACCCGGGCCGTCGGACGGGCCTCGGCCGGCTTCAGCGCGACCGCCCAGCCGCCCCGCCTGCGCACCACGGAGGGCCAACCTGATGCACTTTGACGCGGAGCTGTTCCACCGGGAACCCACCAATCCCCTGCTCACGGCCAGGGATTGGCCCTATCCGATCAACAGCGTGTTCAACCCGGGCGCCTGCCTGCACAACGGTGACACGGTCCTGCTGTGCAGGATCGAGGACCGGCGGGGCATCTCGCACCTGACCGTCGCCCGCAGCAAGGACGGCCGCGCCGACTGGGTCGTGGACGCCAAGCCGCTCATCGCCGACGACCCGACCGACCAGCACAGCTGCTGGGGCGTCGAGGACCCGCGCGTCACGTACGTCGACGGACTCGGCGGCTACGTGATCGCCTACACCGCGTACGGACCCAGCGGCCCCTGCGTCGCGCTCGCCCGCACCGAGGACTTCGAGTCGGTCGAGCCGCTCGGCATCGTCATGCCGCCCGAGGACAAGAACGCCTCCCTGCTCCCTCGCAAGATCGACGGCCAGTACGTGCTGTTCCACCGGCCCGTGTCGGTGCTGTCCGCGCGGGCCGACGTGTGGCTGTCGAAGTCCACGGACCTGCAGGCGTGGACCACCCCCGAACCGGTCATGCAGGCGCGCTCCGGGCCCTGGTGGGATGCCACCCGGATCGGCATGGGCCCGCCGCCGGTCGAGACCCCGCACGGCTGGCTCTGCGTCTACCACGGCGTCAAGCAGATGGTCGCGACGTCGCTGTACCGCGTGGGCCTGGTCATGCTCGACCTGGACGACCCCACGAAAATCATCCGGCGGACGCCGAGCTGGGTCCTGGGCCCCGAGGCCGAGTACGAACGGGTCGGCGACGTTCCCAACGTCGTCTTCCCCACCGGCCTGGTCCACGATGAGGCCCGCGATGAGCTCCGCCTGTACTACGGCGCCGCCGACCTGTGCGTCGCCATGGCCAGCGCCCGCTTCTCCGAGGTGGTCGACTACCTGGTCAGCCTGCCGGCCGAGAACGAATAGCCCGCGCCTGACGAACGGCGGCCCACACCGGGCCGCCGTTCGCTCGCCTGCACAGGGCGGCGGCCCCCTGCAGTGGGCCGCCGTCCTGCTTGTCGCTACTTCGGGCTGCTGCCTTTAACGACCGGGACGCGGACCAGGTTGCCCCACTCGGTCCAGGAGCCGTCGTAGTTTCGTACGTGCTGAAAGCCCAGCAGATGCGTCAGCACGAACCATGTGTGGGATGAGCGCTCGCCGATGCGGCAGTAGGCGATGACGTCGTCGTCCGGGGAGAGGCCGAGCTCTTCCATGTAGATCTGGCGCAGCTCGTCGACCGGCTTGAAGGTGCCGTCCTCCTGGGTCGCCTGCTTCCACGGCTTGCTGACCGCGCCGGGGATGTGGCCGCCGCGCAGGGCGCCCTCCTGCGGATAGTCGGGCATGTGCAGCAGCTCGCCGGTGTATTCGCCGGGTGAGCGGACGTCGACCAGCGGGCGGTCGGCGGCGATGTGCGCCAGGACGTCCTCACGGAACGCGCGGATCCCCTCGTCGTCCCTGGTCGGCACCGGGTAGGTGGTCTTCGCGCGGCCCGGCGCGTCCTTGGTGACCGGACGCCCCTCGGCGATCCACTTGGCCCGGCCGCCGTCGAGGATCCGCAGGTCGCGGTGGCCGAAGAGGGAGAACACCCACAGCGCGTAGGTCGCCCACCAGTTGAAGTTGTCGCCGTAGAACACGATGGTGTCGTCGGGGCCGATGCCCTTGGCCTCGCAGAGCGCGGCGAAGCCTTCCGCGTCGAGATAGTCGCGAGTGACCTGGTCGTTGAGCTCGGTGTGCCAGTCGACCTTCACGGCGCCGGGGATGTGACCGGTGTCGTACAGCAGCACATCCTCGTCGGACTCGACGACGACGAGACCGTCGTCGTGGAGCCGGTCGGCCAGCCAGTCGGTGGTGACGAGTTTCATGAGTTCAATCTAGCGGCGCGAGCTCGGGCCGTTTGGCGGTCACTCTGTCCCCGGAAGATTTTCCGGTCAGCCGCCGCTTCACCCACGGGGCGAGATGTTGCGTCGCCCAGCGCGCGTCGGCCGCCGTGCGCGACATCCACGACAGGTCCTCCGGCGGTGGTGGTGCGGCCAGCCACGATGCGTCGCAGTCGACGCCGAGCGCCGTCAGCACGTGGCCGGCGACCCGGCGGTGCCCGGCCGGCGAGAGGTGCAGCCGGTCGATCCCCCACAGCCGCGGGTTGGCGAACTCGGCGTCGTCCCACATGTTCACCACATGGGCGCCGTGCTTCGCGCCGATGCCGTCGATCGCGGTGTTGAGCGCGTCGACCCGGGGGCGCAGCATCTTGCCGCCCGGCATCCTGCCGGTCAGGTCCGCGAAGCGGAAGAGGATCACGTCGGCGCCAGTCGACCGCAGCCGCTCGATCGTCCTGTCGAACCGGGCGACCAGCGTGTCCACCTCGAACCCGCGCCGCAGCGCGTCGTTGCCGCCGCCGGCGAAGCTGATCAGGTCGGGCTTCATCGCCGTGGCGAGCGGCACCTGCTCGGCGACGATGTTGTCGAAGAGCCGCCCCCGCACCGCGAGGTTGGCGTAGCGGAAGTCCGGCTGGTCCTGGGCGAGGCAGCCCGCCACCAGATCCGCCCAGCCGCGGTAGCCCTTGCCGTCCGGTCTCGGATCGTCCATTCCTTCGGTGAAGCTGTCACCGACCGCGACATAGCTGGTCCACCCCGCCACCGCACAACCTCCCCATGGTCTGCTGTCTGCATCGCATCCTTTCAGGGCACCAGGGGGGTTGGAAGCGACTTTGCCGCACGCCACACCTGGTTCAGCCCTTCCGGGTTCGGGTAACAAACGAGCATCAACAGCCGGGAGGGCAACCATGACGATGCAGACCGTCCGCGACGTGATGACCACCAATGTTGTGTATCTCCCGAGTGAGACGACCCTCGCCGAGGCCGCTCGCACCATGCGAGAGCAGGACATCGGCGACGTCGTGGTGGCCGATGGCCCCGGCCTCACCGGCGTGGTCACCGACCGCGACATCGTCGTGCGCGCCGTCGCGGAGCGCTGCGACCCCGCCGCCACGACGATCGGCGAGATCGTCACCCGCGACCTCGTCACGGTCCGCCCCGAGGACTCCATCCACACCGCGGCGCTGCTCATGCGCGACCAGGCCGTGCGGCGCGTCCTCGTCTGCGACGAGTCGCAGGGCCTCGTCGGCATCGTCTCCATCGGCGACCTGGCCGAGGAGATCGACCCCGACTCGGTCCTCGGCGGCATCAGCAAGGCCGCTCCCAACAACTGAGCGGCTAGATTTGTGGGTATGGACATGCCCGGCAAGCTGGCAATCATCGTCGACGAGTTCGCCTCCGCGCCCCGTGACGTGGTGCTGGAGATGCTGCTCGAGTTCGCCGACGCGGTCCGCCCCCTGCCGGCGTCGTTCGACGGGCACGAAGGCATGGAGCAGGTGCCCGAGTGCCAGACGCCCTTCTTCCTCAAGGCGGTGGTGACACCCGCGGACCAGGTCGAGCTCTACTTCGACTGCCCGCCCGAGGCGCCGACGACCCGCGCCTTCGCGGGCATCCTGAGCGAAGGCCTCGAGGGTGCCACCGCCGCCGAGGTCCTGGCCGTCCCGTCGGACCTGTACCAGCGGATGGGCCTCGCGACGGCGATCAGCCCGCTGCGCGTCCGCGGCGGCACCGCCATCCTCAACCGCCTGCAGCGCCAGGTCCGCTCGGCCGCCTCACCGCAGGATGCCTAGCCTCCTGACCTCCGGGATCCAGGTCGGAAACTCGCTGAGCAGGCGGTCGTAGAGCTCGGCGTCGCTGACCTTCGAGATGTCGTCGACCGCGAAGAAGCCGACGTTGTCCACGACCCGCCCCTCCATCCGGTCGAACCGCTCGAGAATGCCGTAGTTGCCTCTGCCCAGGCCGATGAACTGCCAGAACGTCGGCTCGCTGGCGGCGGCGCGCAGCTGGCGCTCGATCTCGGCGTTGCGGTGGACGCCGCCGTCGGAGAAGAACAGCACCAGGGTGGGGTCGGGCACCGGGTTCGCGGCGGTCCAGCGCCGCACCTGGTCGATGACGCTCGCCTCGTTGTTGCTGCCGCCCACGCCCGAGGGCCGTTTCGGCGTCTGGGTAGCGAGCCATCCGGGCATCTCGGCGATGGTCAGATCCGGCAACTGGCGGGCGAGGTCGGCGAACGCCCACACCTGCATGGTCCCGTCGTCGTCGAGCTGAGCGGCGACCGCGGCCATGCGCTCGACCGCCTGGCTGACGATGCCGGTCTTGTACAGGCGGTGCATCGACCCCGACGCGTCGAGCACCACGATGACCCTGGCCCGGATCCCGGCGGCCCCGCGCTTCGCCAGCGACACCAGCACCTGCTGTTTGCGCAGGTTGAGCCGCTGCCGGTCGGCGGCGGGCAGCCGCTCCTCGCCCTTGGTGAACCGGACCGCCGGCTGCTGCGCCGACGCGAGCTGCTGCGCCGACGCGAGCTGCTGCGCCGGTGCGGGCTGCTGCGCCGGTGCGGGCGCAGGCTGCTGCCTCGTCGCAGGCGCCGGGGGGTCATCGGAGATCGAGATGCCGAAGGCGGTCGCCAGGCCGGCCAGGCCGGTGTCCCATCCCTGCCCGACGGCGCGGAACTTCCAGGCGCCCTGCCGGCGGTACAGCTCACCGACGACGAACGCGGTCTCCGTCGTGGCCCGCATGTCGGTGAACCGGGCGATCTCGGCGCCGGTGGCGGTGTCGTAGACCGTGGCGTGCAGCCCGGGAACCTGCCCGAACGAGCCGCCGTCCGCCGACGCGGCGACCACGATCCGGTCGACGGCCGGCTCCACGCCCCGCAGGTCGACGCTCACCGCGTCGTACCCCCAGCCACCTGCCTGCTGCTTCCCGTCGTGGGTGACGGCGCCGCCCGGGTGCTTCGGCTGGTTGTAGAACACCATGTCGGCGTCGCCGCGCACCTTGCCGCCGGTGTCCAGCAGCAACGCCGTGCAGTCGACGTCGGGCACCCCCGCTCCCTGCTGCCAGCCGACGACCACGCGGACGGCGTTGACCTGCACCGACGTGTTACCACCCTTGGCAAGCAATGTCACAGCCGACAACGTCGCACGCCCAGGCCGCCGGGTCGACCCACGAACGGCCGCACCCCCCGGCCGGATCCGGTGGTGCATGATCAGCCGGGAGTGCAGGATGTTTCACGTGCAACATCACCGCGAGCTGCGCGCGGAGCGGTGGTAGCGTCGGGGAATGATCGGGTTTGGTCGATCTGTTGTTGACCTGTCGCACGTCCTGTCGCCGGAGTTTCCGGGGCACCCGTCCAGCGCCGCGGCGCGCGTCGCGGCGTCCAAGGACTTCGTGAGCGGGGTGTGCTTCTCGCAGCGGTGGGACCTGGACGAGCACTGGGGCACGCACCTGGACGCGCCCGCCCACTTCGCCGACGGCGAGCGGACCGTCGACGACATCCCGGCGGCGGACCTGGTCCTGCACGCCGCGGTGATCGACATCCGCGACCGGGCGGCCGACAGGGCCGACGCCGTCGTCGAGGTCGCCGATGTACGCACCTGGGAGCGCCGCAACGGCCCGCTGCCGGATCGGTCCGCGGTCCTCGCGCTGACCGGCTGGTCCGAGCGGATCGACGACCGGCGGGCGTACCTCGGGCTCGACCCGCAGGACCAGCCGCACTGGCCGGCGTTCGCGCCCGAGGTGGCCGAGTTCCTCGTGGCGGAACGGCCTCAGGCCGGCGCGATCGGGATCGACACGCCGAGCCTGGACACCCCCTCGGGCGAGCGCGGCGGCTGCCCAGTGCACCGGATCTGGCTGCACGGGCGCCGGTACGGCCTGGAGCACCTCGCCGGCCTGGCCGCCCTCCCTGAGGCCGGCGCGACGATCGTGGTGGGGGTCCCGCGGTACAAGGGCGGCAGCGGCGGACCGGCGAGAGTCCTCGGCCTGCTGTAGCAGGATGACGGTGTGCCTTCGACGCTGCCGACGCATCCGCTCGCCGTCCTGCCGCTGAAGCTGTGGCGGCCCGGGTGGTTCGACGGCGTCGCGCTGGTCGCCGGGGCCGCGGCACCCGACACCGCGTACCTCTTCGACCGGCTCCCGGTCCCGGCGCCGCGGCACGGCGTGCACGCCTGGGGCTACGAGCCCGACCACCTGTTCGGCGCGCTGTGGTTCAGCGTGCCGGTCGCGCTGCTCATCGCGTGGCTCATCCGCCTGGGCGCCCCGGCCGTCGCCGCGCACCTGGGCCGCGAAGGCGGCTGGGCCCGCGACTACGGCGTCCTCGGCCGGGTCCGCCACCCGTGGTGGATCACGGTGAGCTCGGCGGCGATCGGGGTCGCCAGCCACCTGCTGTGGGACCTCGTCACCCACCCCGGCCCGCTGGCCTCGTGGTTCGCCGTGCGGCAGACCAGCGACTACGCCTCCCTGCTCCTGACGCCGTTGTTCATCTGGTACGCCGGAAGCCACCGCCTCCTGCGCGAGTGGCACGGCACGCCACCACCGGTCGCGCGGTCGCCGAAGCTCTTCTGGCCGACGACCGCCGCCGTGTTCACCGCCGGCGCCCTGGTGACGTGGCAGCTCGGCTACCACGGCCCGCACATCGTCGGCGTCCGGCTCATCACGTCCCTGATGCTCGCCCTGCTCGCCGCCGCGGCCGTGGTCTCCACCCGCACGGTTCAGCGCAGCGCGGCCGGCCCGCCCCGCGCCGTGAGCTCCACGACCCCGCCGCGCGGGTAGCCGGCGATGCACCGCTGATACAGCGCCTTCGCCTCCGCGTCGCGGCCCGCGAGCCGGTAGGCGTCGGCGAGGTTGTGCTCGATGTTGGCGATGCACTCCGGTACAGGAGCGGCAGACGCCAACTGATCGGCCAGCACCTGCGAGAGGAGCTGGATGCCTTCGTCGACACGGCCGGTCTCCAGCCAGTCGAGGGCCAGCGACTCACCCGTCGCGGACAGTCGCAGGACCAGCGGCCAGCCGTCGGCGATGCACTGGCCGGCGTACGCGTCGGCGAGCCGGGTCTTGCCGACGCCGGACGGGCCGGACAGGACGGTGACCCGGGCCGGCAGGCCACGCGCCGGCGGTGGTCCCCAGGCGACGCCGGAGAGGCCGGGAGAGACTGGGGGCATGACCACGATCTACGTTCCCTACCACTTGGACGAACGGCTGGACGGCCTGGTCGACGAGCCTGCGGACGTGACCGTCACCGTCGAGTTCCCCGGGGATGGTGACATCTGGGGGCGGCTGGCGGTGCTGTACGAACGGGTCGCCGACGAGGTGAGCGGCGCCGAGGCGCCCGTGGTGATCTCCGGGGACTGCACCACCGCGCTGGGGACCGTCGCCGGCCTGCAGCGGCGCGGGGTCGACCCGGCGATCGTGTGGTTCGACGCGCACGGTGACGTGCAGACGCTGGAGACGACCACCTCGGGGTACATCGGCGGGATGCCGTTGCGGGTGCTCGTGGGGTACCGGCCGGAGCTCATCGCCGATCGGCTCGGGATCCGGGCGCTGGCCGAGGAGCGGGCCGTGCTGGTCGACGCCCGGGACCTCGATCCGGCCGAGGAGGAGTACCTGCGGGGGTCGGGGATCCGCCGGTACCAACTCCGCGATCTTGAACTTCCGGAAGGCCCGCTCGTCGTACATGTGGATCTCGACGTGGTGGACGCGGCGGAGCTACCCGGCCTGCTCTTTCCCGTGCCGGGCGGGCCGTCGCTCGGGGCGGTGCTCGCGAAGGTCGAGGAGATCATCGCGACGGGGCGGGTCGTCGCGGTGGACCTCGCGTGCACCTGGCGGCCCGGCAACGGCGCCGGGGCGCGCGAATTCGTCCAAACGATCTGCAAAGGCTACCGAAAGAATCCGAACAAGTTTCGGACTCAACGTGATCGTGGAAGTGCGTAGTGTACTCGTGTCGCGCGAACTTGTGCGACGAATAGCCGAACGCGGGACCCATTTACCTCGTATCTAGGGAATATTGGTACCCGTGAGAGGACGGCACGCAGCGGCGGACCTGAGAAGCAACGGGTTCGTCGCACTCGCCGCCGGCATGATCCTTCCCCTCGTCGTCATCGGTGCCGTCTATGGCGGCTACCAAGTGATGTCGTCGGCGGGGTGCTCGGGCACGGTGCGGCTGTCAGTCGCGGCGAGCCCGGAGATCGCGCCGGCCATCAAGGACGCGGCGACTCGGTGGGTCAAGACCGAGCCGCGGGTCAACAATGAGTGTGTCGCGGTCGATGTGGTCGCCGTGGGCGCATCGGAGGTCGCCGCGGCGATCGCCGGTGAGCACGGCGTCTCCATCAACACGCTCGGCCAGGCCGACGGCAAGACGCAGGTGCCGCACGTATGGATCCCGGACTCCTCGATCTGGCTTCAGCGCATGCGCGCCGCCCGCGAGGACCTGGTGCCGCAGGTCGCACCGTCGCTGGCGCGCAGCCCGATAGTGCTGGCGGTGCCCGAGCCGACGGCGAAGTCGCTCGGCTGGCTGGAGAACAAGCTCACCTGGAAGCAGGTGCTGCAGCAGATCGTCGGCGACACCCGGATCACCCCGGGCATCGTCGACCCCAAGCACGACGCCGTCGGCATCTCCACGATGGTGGCGATGGCGTCGGTACGGGATCAGTTCGGCCCTGAGGGCGACGCGCTGACCGTCGGCGCGATCAAGGCCCTGACCAGCGGCAAGTCGGAGCAGCAGTCGGGCCTCATGGCCCGGTTCCCGCGCGACGCCGACCCGCGGACGCTGTCCACCGCGGTGACGCTGGCGCCGCTGTCGGAGCAGGCGCTGCACGCGTACAACGCGACCGGGCCGGCGGTCCCGCTCATCGCGGTCTACCCGGACCCGGCGCCGATCGCGCTGGACTATCCGTTCGCCGCGATGCCCCGCCTGTCACCCAACCGGGCCGCCGCCGCGGAGCAGTTCCGCGCCGTGCTGACCGGGGCCGACTTCCGCAACCTGCTCTCCGCGCACCAGCTGCGCGCCAACGACGGCAGCGTCGGCGCCAACATGACCCTCGGCCCCAGCGCGTCGACCGGCGGCTCCGTCACCCCCGTGCCGGAGCCGAAGGTCATCAACGCGGCGCTGCAGATGTGGATCGAGATCACCCAGCCGTCGCGCATGCTGGCGGTCCTCGACACCTCCGCGGCGATGAAGACGACCGTCCCGACCGCCGGCGGCCTCAGCAAGCAGCAGATCGCCGTCCAGGCCTCGCTCGGAGGCCTGGACATGTTCCCCGAGAGCTGGGCGGTCGGCCTCTGGTCGTTCTCCACAGGCCACCAGCAGCTGGTGCCCATCGGCCCGCTGAACGCCCAGCGCGACCAGCTCCGCAGCGCACTGGGCGGCCTGAAGCCCAACCCCAAGGGCGGCAGTAACCTCTATGACACGGTGTTCGCCGCGTACCAGTCGGTCCAGCAGGGCTGGGACCCCACCCGCGGCAACTCCGTCGTGGTCATCACCGGCGGCCGCAACAACAACCCCGCCGGCATGTCCCTCGAAACGCTCGTCAGCTCGTTGCGAAAAGCGGAGAACAAGGACCAGCCGGTGCAGATCATCATCATCGGCGTCGGCTCCGAAGTGAACCAGGCCGAGATGCAGAAGATCGTCGACGCGACGGGCGGTGCGGTCTTCATCGCCCAAGACCCGTCCAAGATCGGAGACATCTTCATGAAGGCACTCGCCCTGGACGACGGCCGTTGATCGGCAAACTCGAGACGGTCCCGGCCGCGTCGGCCCCGGACCTGCTGGCCGCCCCGGTTCTCGCGGCGCTGCACCTGCCGGACATCCTGGTCGCCCCGATCGACCCCACCCTGGCCGACACCGCCGAGTTCTGCGCGGCGTATGACGTGGGCCTGGAGCAGTCGGCCAACTGCGTCGTCGTCGCCGGCAAGCGCGAAGGTTCGGTCCGCTATGCGGCCTGCGTCATCCTGGCCACCACCCGCGCCGACGTGAACGGCACCGCCCGCAAGCGTCTCGACGTCCGCAAGGCCAGCTTCGCCCCCATGGACGACGCCGTGTCCCTGACCGGCATGGAGTACGGCGGCATCACGCCCATCGGCCTCCCCGCCGACTGGCCGGTCCTCATCGACGCCCGCGTCGTCGACGTCCCCTGGGTCATCGTGGGCAGCGGCCTGCGCCGCAGCAAGATCCTCCTGCCGGGCGCCGCCCTGGCCGCCCTCCCCACCGCAGAGGTCATCCCAGACCTGGCCCGCTGACCCGCTGACCCGCGCGCGTCGCGCTGATCGTGCGCGCTCCCACCGGCGTGATGCTCCCCAGCGAGACCGCGCTGATGAGCGAGTTCGACACGTCCCGGCCGACGGTCGTCAGGTCGCTGGAGATCCTGCGCCAGGCCGGCTGGATATCCACTCAACAGGGCAAGGACCGCTTCGTGCGCTCCAAGCCGGCCGAGCCGGGGGTGCTCGCGATGGCCGTCGGCGGCCTTGCCGACGGAGCGCACGTTGAAGGCGTTGTCGCGGCGCCGAGGCTCCAGCGGGGTGCTGGGGCCTCGGCGCCGTTCGCCTTGCTCGACATGGCGTGGGACGCTACAGCCTGCGGGGCATTCGGCCGCTGGAGCGAACTCCTTCGATCAGGCCTGCAGGTGTACGCGGCGGCGCCGTGCGACGAGCACCAGCGCGACGCCGAGCGCGATGGCGACCGCACCCGCGCCGACGATCAGCGTGGTGTTGTCGCCGGTAACCGGCAGGCTCGGGCCAGCGCTCGCCGACGGCGAAACGCTCGGCGAGCTCACGGCGACCTTCTTCGCCGTCACGAAGATGCTCGGCTCGTCGCCCTCGTTGGCGCTGATCTGCGCCGGAGTTTGGTCGTGCTCGCCGTTCTCGCCGGCCATGATCTTCCAGCCCGCCGGGGCGGTGAAGGTCAGCAGGACGTCGCCGGCTGGGAGGTGGGCGAGACGGAACAGGCCCTTGGCGTCCGTAACGGCCTCAGCGTACTTCGTCTTGCCGTCCGCGGTGGTGGCGACGACCTTGACACCCGGGACGCCGGGCGTCTGGGGCGTCCATGTGGCGTCATGGGACTCAGCCTGGAAGACGTAGCCGCTGAGATCGTCGAAGGCGCCCGGCACCAGCAGCGCCACGCCGGTGGTGTTGTCGGCGTCGTTGGCCTCGCCGTTCTCGGCGGTGAGCTCGAAGGCGACATAGCCGCGGCCGTACCGCCATGCCTGATGGTTGGTCTTGCCGGTGAGCTGGACGGTCTTGGTGGCGCCGGCGGCGAGGTCGAAGCCGGTCGACAGCTCGCCGTAGACGATGCCGTCAACGCCCTCGCTGTCGCCGCCGGTGTAGTGCACGTGCTTGGCGTCGACGGAGCTCTTGTTCTTCACCGTGACCGTGATGGTGAAGGTCTCGCCCTCGGCATAGCTGGCCTTGTCGGTGGCGGAGGTCACAACGATATCCGGCTTGGGGTCGGCGGCCAGGGCGGCCGTCGCCGGGAGGACGGCCACGACCACGCCCGCGAAGGCGGCGGCGGCAAGTGCGCGCATTGAGGTCTCCGTAATGGGGGACGGGAATCAGCGCGATGCTAGCGGCTGGGCGGGTCGCTCCGCTGTCCCGCGATCGAGAACCGTGATCGGAAAGGTATCCGATCACGGTTCGCTTGATCGCAGCTCGACGACCTCTTTGCGCGGGTCCTGGGTCGCGCCGATGACCAGCACGCCGGGGGCGCCACAGCAGCAGGACGTGAAGTTCGGCGGATACGCCCCGAGGTGGCCGCTCTCACGCTGACCGGCCTTGAGGAAGGTCCGCGTTGCGTCGAGCCGGTCGACGAGCTTCATGTCGTTCAGCAACTGCGGTACTCGCCGAAGGACTACGACACCGGCTTCCTTCTACCTGGCCCCGCCGAAGTCGGGCTCGAAGGGCACCGTCGACCTGGACAGCGCGGTCGCGGACCAGCTGGCCGACCACCTCAAGGAGTTCGGCTCGGTCGCAATCGACCTGATCGACATCACCGGCGACGATCCCAAAGAGGGACCCCGCAGCTGCTGTTCTCAACGAGGAGGGGTAACCCGTTCACCGACCGCACGTGGTCGAGAGAGTGGGGCAAGTGGCGTGCTGCGGCCGGCTGGCCGGACACCACGCACGCCAGATTTCACGCGCTGCGGCACTTCTTCGCGACGGTGCTCATCACGGACGGCGCCGAACCACAGGACGTCCAGCGGGCGATCTTGGCGTCTGGGAAAGGGCAGCTGAAGGCGAGGATTGTGTGGAAGCGAGGGGACTCGAACCCCTAACCCCCGCCTTGCAAAGGCGGTGCTCTGCCAGTTGAGCTACGCCCCCGAGCGAGGGAATCCCTCGGTGTCGACTAGCGCAGGTCGGGTGCGGTGGTCGCCTCGTGCCAGAGCGCGCGCTCCTCGCTCGCGGTCTTCACGCGCTTGGCGACATAGGCAGCGGCACCGACGACTGCGACCACCACGAGCACCTTTTTCCACATGTGGGGCTAGCTGGAATCGAACCAGCGACCTCAGAGTTATCAGCTCTGCGCTCTAACCGACTGAGCTATAGCCCCGTTACACCGATCCCCGCGAAAAGCGGCGTATCAGCGCGACGATGAAGGTTACCGCACCCGACACCCAAGCCTCAAACCGGTTCCCCCCACGGCGGGTCGAAGCGCCCGCCGTGGGGGAAAACGCAGGTCAGTCCTTCTCGGCGAGGGTCAGCTCGATGCCGCCGACCAGGTCGGCGCAGACGTTGTAGATGAACGAGCCGAGGGTGGCCAGCGCGGTGAAGAGGACCACGTTGACCACGCCCAGGAGGGCGGCACCGCCGATGACGCCCTTCGCGGTGATGCGGAAGGTGTTGTTGGCCTGGCCGCCGGTGGAGCTGACGATGTCGGCGAGGGCCTTGTTGACGCTGTTGAAGACGTCCATCGCGTCGAGGGCCAGGTAGAGCACCGACGTTGCGACGATCACGACGACGAACAGGACGAACGAGACCGCGAACGCGAACTTCATCACAGACCACGGGTCGATGCGCTTGAGGTGCAGCCGGGCCCGGCGCGGGCCGCGGCCGACCGCGGAGCTGACCGTCTTGCGGGCGGCGCGGACCGCCTCGGTGACGCGGGCGGACCCGCTCACCGCCGGCGCGGCCGCGGGCGTGTTCAGTGCCTGGGTGGCGCCCGCGTTGGTCGGGCGCACGGAGGCGCGTGCGACGGCGACGCTGGCCGTGCCGGTCGCCGCGCCGCTGGTCGGCGCCGCGGGCGCGCCAGAGCCGAGCGTGACCGGCGGAGGCGTCACGACGCCCGCCTTGCCCTTCGCCACCGATGGCGTCTGGATCGGCACCGTCAACGAGTCGGGTGGCGGGGCCATCCCGGGGGCACGCTGAAACTTCGGCGTGCCGCCGATGGTGGTCTCGCCGGGCGTGTTGGTCCCGTTGACCGCGCCGGCGTCGCCGCCGGCGGCAGGCGCCCCCGAGTCGGATCCCGTCATGGCAGCCTCTCCGGCCGGCTTGGCCTCATCGGTTGCTGCCGAGGCGCTCCCCGACTTCGCCTGTGTGTCTGTCATCAACTAGTCCTGTTCGTCGGGCTCATCGGCGTTACGGGCGATCGCGACGATGGTCACACCCTCCGGCAGGTCCATGAGCTTGACCCCCATTGTGTTCCGATCCCGCGTACGTCGTACAGGCTTCACAGGAGTCCGGATCACGCCACCATTTGAGGTGATGGCGAAGAGCTCATCATCCGGACTGATCACCGCGGCGCCAACAAGCCCGCCGCGACGAGACGTGATTTTAGCGGTGAGGACGCCTTTTCCGCCGCGACCTTGCACCGGATATTCCTCGATGGGAGTCCGCTTGGCGAAACCACCATCGGTGGCCACCAACACGTCCAGGTCCATCCCTTCGCGCACCACTTCCATCGCCAGCAGTTCATCACCCTCGGCGAAGCGCATGCCGATCACCCCCGACGTCGCGCGACCCATGGGGCGCAAGGTGTCGTCATTGGCGGTGAAGCGGATCGCCTGCGCCTGCTTGCTGACAAGCAGGAGGTCGTCCTCCGGGCCGAGCAGCGCGGCGCCGACGAGCTCGTCCTCGTCACGCAGGTTGATGCCGATGATCCCGCCGGACCGGTTGGAGTCGAACTCCTCCAGCTTGGTCTTCTTGACCAGGCCGTCCTTGGTGGCCAGGACCAGGTACGGCGACACCTGGTAGTTCGGGATCTCGATCACCTGCGCGATGTGCTCGTCAGGTTGGAACGCCAGCAGGTTGGCGACGTGCTGACCCTTCGCGACGCGACTCGCCTCCGGCAGCTCATATGCCTTCGCCCGGTAGACGCGCCCCTTGTTGGTGAAGAACAGCATCCAGTCATGCGTCGAGCACACGAAGAAGTGGCTGACGATGTCGTCCTGCCTCAGTGTCGCACCGGAGACGCCCTTTCCGCCGCGCTTCTGCGAGCGGTACAGGTCGACCTTGGTGCGCTTTGCATACCCGGTGCGGGTGATGGTGACGACGACGTCCTCCCGCGCGATGAGGTCCTCCATGGAGACCTCGCCGTCGAACGGGATGATCTGGGTCCGCCGGTCGTCGCCGCGGCGGGAGACGATCTCGGCGAGCTCTTCGGAGATGATCTGCCGCTGCCGGGCCGGCGTCGCCAGGATGTCCTTGTAGTCGGCGATCTCGATCTCGATCTTCGCCAGCTCGTCGAAGATGCGCTGGCGCTCCAGTGCGGCGAGCCGGCGCAGCTGCATGTCGAGGATGGCGGTGGCCTGGATGTCGTCGATGTCCAGGAGGTTCATGAGGCCGTTCTTCGACTCCTCGGCGCTCGGCGAGCGCCGGATGAGTGCGATGACCTCGTCGAGCATGTCGAGGGCCTTGACCAGGCCGCGCAGGATGTGGGCGCGCTCCTCGGCCTTGCGCAACCGGTATGCGGTGCGCCGGACGATGACCTCGATCTGGTGCGTGACGTAGTGCCGCACGAACTGCGCGAGGTTGAGCGTGCGGGGCACGCCGTCGACGAGCGCCAGCATGTTGGCGCCGAACGTCTCCTGCAGCTGCGTGTGCTTGTACAGGTTGTTGAGGACGACCTTCGCGACGGCGTCGCGCTTGAGCACGATCACCAGGCGCATGCCGGTGCGGCCGGAGGACTCCTCGCGGATGTCGGCGATGCCGGCGAGCTTGCCCTCCTTGACCAGGTCGGCGATGCGCTCGGCCAGGTTGTCGGGGTTGACCGCGTAGGGCAGCTCGGTGACGACGAGGATGGTCCGCCCGCGGGGGTCCTCCTCGACCTCGACGACGGCGCGCATGCGGATCGAGCCGCGGCCGGTCCGGTACGCGTCGATGATGCTGGACGTGCCGACGATGAGGCCCTTGGTCGGGAAGTCGGGGCCCTTGACGATCTTGATCAGCTCGTCGAGCGTCTCGGCCTCGTCGGCGTCAGGGTTGTCCAGGCACCACTGGACGGCCTGGGCGATCTCCCGCAGGTTGTGCGGTGGGATGTTGGTCGCCATGCCGACGGCGATGCCGGTGCTGCCGTTGACGAGCAGGTTGGGGATGCGCGACGGCAGGATCGTGGGCTCCTGGGCCCGGCCGTCGTAGTTGGGGACGAAGTCGACGGTGTCCTCGTCGATGTCCCGCAGCATCTCCATGGCGAGCGGGTCGAGCCGGGCCTCCGTGTACCGCATGGCGGCGGCGGGGTCGTTGCCCGGCGAGCCGAAGTTGCCGTTGCCGTCGATCAGCGGGTAGCGCAGCGACCAGTTCTGCGCCATGCGGACCATGGCGTCGTAGATCGAGGCGTCGCCGTGCGGGTGGTAGTTACCCATCACGTCGCCGACGACGCGGGCGCACTTCACGTAGCCGCGGTCGGGCCGGTAGCCGCCGTCGAACATGGCATAGAGGATCTTGCGGTGGACTGGCTTGAGGCCGTCACGGACGTCCGGCAGGGCCCGACCGACGATGACGCTCATCGCATAGTCGAGGTAGGACCGCTGCATCTCGACTTCGATGCCGATCGGTTCGATCCGGCTCGCGACCGCTGAACCACTCTCGTCGGGGGTCTCCGGAGTGGAAGTCGGTTCCGTCACTCTTTATCCCTTTTCTCAGTGTCGACGGTCAGATGTCGAGGAACCGGACGTCTTTAGCGTTGCGCTGGATGAACGAGCGGCGCGCTTCCACGTCTTCGCCCATCAGGACGCTGAAAAGCTCGTCCGCGGTTGCAGCGTCGTCCAATGTCACCTGACGGAGCATGCGGGTCGCCGGGTTCATCGTCGTTTCCCACAGCTCGGGGTAGTTCATCTCGCCGAGACCCTTGAACCGCTGGATGTCGTCGGGCTTGGCGTTGGGCTTGCTCTGCTGGCGCAGCGCGATCAGGCCGTCACGCTCGCGGTCGGTGTACGCGTACTGCGCGTCGTCGCCCTTCTTGTTCCACTTGATCTTGTACAGCGGGGGCGCCGCGAGATACACGTGGCCGAGCTCGATCAGCGGGCGCATGAACCGGAACACCAGCGTCAGCAGCAGCGTCTGGATGTGCTGGCCGTCGACGTCGGCGTCGGCCATCAGGATCAGCTTGTGGTAGCGCAGCTTCTCGATGTCGAACTCGTCGTGGATGCCGGTGCCGAGCGCCGTGATCAGCGCCTGGACCTCGTTGTTCTTGAGCACGCGGTCGATGCGCGCCTTCTCCACGTTGAGGATCTTGCCGCGGATCGGCAGGATCGCCTGGACCCGCGGGTCGCGCCCCTGCTTGGCCGAACCGCCGGCGGAGTCACCCTCGACGATGAACAGCTCGGAGACCCGGGGGTCGTTGGACTGGCAGTCGGCCAGCTTGCCGGGCATCGAGCCGGACTCCAGCAGCGACTTGCGCCGGGCCAGCTTGCGCGCCTGCGAGGCGGCCAGGCGCGCCCGGGCGGCCTGGGACGCCTTCGTGATGATGGTCTTGACCTCGGCCGGGTTGCGGTCGAACCAGTCGACCAGCCACTCGTTGCACACCTTCTGCACGAAGCTGCGGGCCTCGGTGTTGCCGAGCTTGGTCTTCGTCTGCCCCTCGAACTGAGGGTTGGCCAGCTTGATCGAGATGATCGCGGCCAGGCCCTCGCGGATGTCCTCACCGGTGAGCTTCTCGTCACCCTTGAGCAGCTTCTTGTCCGCGCCGTACTTGTTGACGACGGAGGTCAGGGCGCTACGGAAGCCCTCCTCGTGGGTGCCGCCCTCATGCGTGTTGATCGTGTTGGCGAACGTGTAGACGCTCTCGCCATACGACTCGTTCCACTGCATGGCGATCTCGACCGAGATGCCCTCGCCGTCGGAGCCGAACTCCACGACCGAGCGGTGGATCGGCGTCTTGGTCGCGTTGAGGTGGCGGACGAAGTCGGCGATGCCGTTCTCGTAGCAGAAGACCACCTCCCGCTTCTCCTCGGGCGCGTCGGCGCGCTCGTCGCGCAGCGCGATCTTCAGCCCGCGGTTGAGGAAGGCATACTCCTGGATGCGCCGGTAGACCGTCTCGTAGTTGAACTCGAGGGTCTCGAAGATCGCGCCGTCGGGGAAGAACGTCACACTGGTGCCGGTGCGGTCGGTCGCCTCGCCCTTCTGCAGCGGCTCGGGCACCGAGTTGCGGTAGGTCTGCCGCCAGACGAACCCGTCCTTGTGGATCTCCAGGTCGATGCGCGTGGACAGCGCGTTGACGACCGAGATGCCGACGCCGTGCAGGCCACCGGAGACCGCATAGGCCTTGCCGTCGAACTTGCCACCCGCGTGCAGCACGGTCAGGACGACCTCGACGGTCGGCCGCTGCTCCTTGGGGTGGATGTCGACCGGGATGCCACGACCGTTGTCCACGACCCGGACCCCGCCGTCCTCGAGGATCGTGACCTCGATGGTGTCGCAAAAGCCCGCCAGGGCCTCGTCGACGGCGTTGTCCACGACCTCCCACACCAGGTGGTGCAGGCCGCGCTCGCCGGTCGAGCCGATGTACATGCCTGGGCGCTTGCGGACCGCCTCGAGCCCTTCAAGGACGGTGATCGCGGAGGAGTCGTATGAGGCTTCGGGCTTGTTTGCTACCACCCTCGGTCGCTTTCTCGCACTGGCCGGCCACGCTGGAGGGCGCCCCGGGTCTCGTGCGGAGTCGTGCGAGCACTACGGTCACGGATGCAGGCACGCGAGTGGCCTGCACCCCGTCGAACGGGCGCCCCGACCACTGACGGGCCGACACCGCGGACGCGTGCACGCGGGGATGTGTCGGCTGGTTCTCAGAGCCTTCGCTCTGCCCGTAATCCTACTGTGCCCCTGCGACATTTTCGCATCGGGACGGCGCCTGTAGTCGTCGTAGCGGCCCGAACGGTACGGGTTGAAGGTCCCCCTACGCGGGAGGGGTCCGGACGGGCGATGATGGGCGGCACGGCGAGCGCTGTGATGCTGTCACCGGGTTCGGGACCTGCGGGGGTCGCGCGAGCGGCCATTCGTGCCGTATGTTCCCCGCCGCGGGGGCGGGGCAAGTGTGAGAGCGAGGGGTCCGCGATGGGGTTGGACAACGTCGCCGTGCAGTGGCCGCGCACCGGACGGTTCTACGACCCGGTGGCGCCGGCCGAGTTCGTCGACTTCGCCGAGCTGGCAGAGAAGCTGCCGCTGCACGCGGGGCCGGCGGCGGCGCTGGCGGACCACGTGGCGAAGACCGGGACGGTGCGTGTCACCGGTTACACGGAGCTGGTCGACCTGCTCTTCGGGCTCAACGGGGTGCTGTTCGCCACCGACGCGGCCGCCGAGGACGAGGATCCGGTGATCAGCCCGGACGACTGCGCCTGGATCGCCGGCGGGCTCGAGCGCTTCGTCAACGGGCATCAGGAGTTCGGCGACGAGATCACGTTCGAGACGGTGAGCACGGTGCTGCGCCGGGCCCTCGAAGGCTCCCGCCTCGCCGAGCAGCAGCTGCGATGGCTGCAGAGCCGTCTCGACGCGCTGCGTGACGACACCGGCAACGCTCCGCAGTGGAGTTACACGATCGCCGAGCTGGACGTGCTCGCGAAGTTCTACCGGCGCTGCGCCAACCGCGGATTCGCCGTTTACGCCGACTTCTAGATTTGGCGTTTGCCGCATTTGTACGAAGCAGCGGACCCGACGCCCGTAGCCCATCGGACTGACGGGACGGGTCCGCGTGGCGGTCGATCAGCCATAGGTGTCGCGTGGACCTCGGCCACGCACCCGCATTGGCCCACGGCTCCATGAGGGCGTCGACGGCCCGTGGATGTGCAGCTTCTTCACGACGTTGTGACCGATCTCACCCGCGATGCGCGCGATGAGCCGAGTGGACAGCATCCGTAGCTGCGTCGCCCACGCCGTGGACTCCGCCTCGACGGTCAGCTCCCCGTCCTCCAGCTTGATCGGCCGGCAGTGCGCCGCCACGTCGGCGCCGACGACCCGCTCCCACTCGCCGAACACGGTCGCCTCGGCCGCCGGCCGCTGCCACCCCCGCGCCTTCACGATCCGCCCCAGCAGCGCGCCGAACAACTGCGGATCCCTCGGATCCGGCCCCGGCCCGGTGTACCCACGCCGCCGCCGCGAGTCGCCGCCGCCCTCCGGCACGGCCTTGCGCCGCGGCTGCGCCTTCCGCTTGGCGAGGGCCGCCTCGACCGCCGCCCGGGCCAGCTCCGGCCCGCTCTTGTCCGCAGGGGGCCCGCTGGAGCCCCCGGCAGGGCCGGCACCGGTGTCAGCCACGTCGCACCTCGCCTCCGCCAACCTCGTAGCGCGCACCTCGGAGCGCGCGGGGCACGTCGTCGTCGACGGCGCACGTGACGATCACCTGGCTCGCGCCGCTGACGAGCTCGGCGAGCCGCTCGCGCCGGCCCACGTCGAGCTCGGCGAACACGTCGTCGAGCACCAGGACCGGCTCCACCGCGTCGTCCCGCAGCAGATCGTAGGCCGCCAGCCGCAGCGCGAGGGCGTAGGACCAGGACTCCCCGTGGCTCGCGTACCCCTTCGCCGGCAGGTCGCCAAGTGTCAGCGTCAGCTCGTCGCGGTGCGGGCCGACCAGGGTCACCCCTCGCTCGACCTCCTGCTTGCGTGCCTCCCCGAGCGCCGCCAGCAGCGCCTGCTCGATCTCCCCCTGCACCGGCTCCCCTCGCACCGGTGACGAGGACGACGGCAGCGGAAACGACGGGCTGTAGGCGATGCGGGCGTCGGACCGGCTGGCGCTGACCGCCGCGTATGCCTTGGCGACGTGCGGCGCGAGCGCGGCGACCAGGTCGAGCCGCGCGCGGACCAGCTGGGCGCCGTGCTGGGCCAGGTGGCTGTCCCACACGTCGAGGGTCGACAGGTCGCCGCCGCGGCTGCCGCCGGTCTTGCGGGCCAGGTACGCGCTGCGCAGCAGTGCGTTGCGCTGCTTGAGCACCCGCTCGTAGTCGGAGCGCACGCCGGCGAACCGCGGCTGCCGCGTGACCAGCAGCTCGTCCAGCATCCGGCGGCGCTCGCCGGGGTCACCGCGGATCAGCGACAGATCCTCGGGCGCGAACAGGACCAGCTTCAGCGCGCCGAGGATGTCGCGGGTGCGGGCCACCGGCGAGCGGCCCAGTCGTGCCTTGTTGGCCTTGCCGGGCTCGATCGACAGCTCCACGAGCAGCTCGCGCTCCTCGTGGACGATGGCGCAGCGGACCACCGCGCGGCTCGCACCGAACCGGACCAGCGGCGCGTCGGTCGCGACCCGGTGGGACTCGAGGCTGGCCACATACGCGAGGGCCTCGACGAGGTTGGTCTTGCCCACGCCGTTGGACCCGACGAGCACGCACGCCCCAGGCCCGAACTCGACGACGACCCGCTCGTAACTGCGGAAGTCGACGAGCTCGAGACCGCGGACGTACAAACTCAGCCCTTCTTGACCGCGTGACCGCCGAACTGGTTGCGCAGCGCGGCGACGGCCTTCATGGCCGGCGAGTCGTCCTGCCGCGACGCGAACCGGGCGAACAGCGACGCCGCGATCACGTTCATCGGCACGGCCAGCCGGATGGCCTCCTCGACCGTCCAGCGGCCCTCACCGGTGTCGTCGGCGTAGCCGCGCAGGCCGGAGAGGTCGGGGTCCTCGTCGAGAGCCCGGTCCATCAGGTCCAGCAGCCACGACTGCACGACCGAGCCGGCCCGCCACGACTTGAACACCTCGGGGATGTTCTCGACGTATTCGGAGGCTTCGAGCAGCTCGTAGCCCTCGGCGTAGGCGTGCATCATGCCGTACTCGATACCGTTGTGGACCATCTTCGCGTAGTGCCCGGCGCCGACGCCGCCGGCGTGCGCGAAGCCGAACTCGCCCTCGGGCTTGAGCCCTTCGAAGATCGGCATGCAGTGGTCGACGTGCTTCTTCTCGCCGCCGACCATCAGCGCATAGCCATTGGTCCGGCCCCAGACGCCGCCGGACACGCCGACGTCGAGGTAGCCGAGGCCCTTGGTCGCGAGCCGCTCGGCCCGGGGACGGTCGTTGCTGAAGCGTGAGTTACCACCGTCGATGACGATGTCACCGGGGGACAGCAGACCCGCAAGCTCGTCGATGGTCGGCTCCGTGTACTGCACCGGGACCATGATCCACACGACGCGGGGCGCGGCGAGCTTGTCGACCAGCTCGCTGAGCGACGACACGTCGGTGACGTCTGGGTGGTGGTCATAGCCGATGACCTCGTGCCCGGCGGCGCGCAGCCGCTCGCGCATGTTGAAGCCCATCCTGCCCAAGCCGATGAGACCGAGCTGCATGTCTGGTGCCTCCGAAACTCAGCTGCCGATGCGGACCGGCATGATCAAGTACCAGTATCCAGGGATGATTTCTCCATCATCCTTTGCCGGAGACATGACTGCAGGCTTCTTCGGGTCAGTGAAGGACAGCACGGCGATCGGGGCGTCGAGCGCCTTGAGGCCGTCGAGCAGGTACTGGTGGTTGAAGGCGATGGTCATCGGCTCGCCTTCATAGGTGCAGTCCATCGCTTCGCTGGCCCGCGCGTCCTCGCTGCCGCTGGCCTCGACCACGAGACCGTCGGCGCTGAAGGACAGGCGCACCGGGGTGGACCGCTCGGCGACCAGGCCGACGCGCCGGACCACCTCGTTGAGCGCGGAGACCCGGATGCGGGCCTGGGCGTTGTGCGTGTCGGGCAGCAGCGCCCGCACCTTCGGGAAGTCGCCGTCGAGCAGTCGTGACGTGGTGCGCCGGGTGCCGCCGGCGAAGCCGATCATGCCTTCGCCGATCTTGCCCCGCGACAGCGCGACGGAGACCGAGCCACCGATCGGCCCGAGCGTCTTCGCGGTGTCGTCGAGGGTGCGCGCCGGCACGAGAGCGGCGAGGCTCATGTCGGGCTCGTCGGGCCGCCACTCCAACTCGCGCACGGCGAGGCGGTAGCGGTCGGTGGCGAGCAGCGTCAGCTTGCTCCCCTCGAGCTCGACCCGCACACCGGTGAGCATCGGCAGCGTGTCGTCGCGGCCGGCGGCGACCGCCACCTGCGAGACGGCGCCGGCGAAGGTGGCCGCGTCGACGGTGCCGGCCAGCTCGGGCATCTCCGGAAGCGTCGGATAGTCCTCGACGGGCATCGTCGGCAGCGTGAACCGGGCACTGCCGCACGTGATCTCGACGTGCGACCCCACGGCGGCGACGTCGACGGGCTTGGCGGGCAGCGACTTGGTGATCTCGGCGAGCAGGCGCCCGGAGACGAGCGTCGCGCCGTCGGCGTCGGCCTGGACCTCGACGGTCACCTGGCTGGACACCTCGTAGTCGAAGCCGGACACCTGCAGGCGGCCGTCACCGACTCTGAGCAGAACGCCGGCAAGCACCGGCACAGAAGGGCGGCTGGGCAGGCTCTTGGCTGTCCAGGCGACGGCATCGGCGAGCGCGTCGCGCTCGACTCGGAACTTCATCGCGGTCCTCCCGCGTCGTCTCGTCTCAGCGTGGTGCTGCATCGAACCTTAGGGCTTCCCCGGCGGTGCCGTGCACCGACCCCACCAAATTTCAGGCCCGAGACTTATCCACTTGCTGATGATTGCTTTTTTCTCTCTTTTAAAGAGATTTACTTCGTAGTCATAGGTGGTGTGGATTCTGTGGACAACCCCTGTTTTAGCAGCTCAGCCGGGTTATGTCTCTGGGTATGAGCTGTGCATAACCCTCTGTGTACAAAGTTGTGGATTGTGGATAAGCGGCTATCCACAGGCGTTGTCCACCGGCTATCCACCGGTGGTCCACAGGGTTCCTCCACCATCTGGGGATAACTCGTCCCGAACACTCCTCACGTTGCGTCGACGTCTCGGTCACCCTTCGGATGTGTCCACACGTCTTCCACACGCCTTCCCCAGGAGTTATCCACAGACTGTGGACGAGCGCTGTGTGCAATGCGTAGCCGCTCCGTCACTTGTCAGCGCTCGACCACTCACAGTGACGAAGAGTTGGCACAAACGAAGTTATCCACAGGTTGTGTGGACAGATTGTGTGGATAACTCTGACAAACCCCTCGGGGGTATATGCCCACAAGCTGTGGGCAACCTGGGGACGGCGGTGTGGACAACTTGTCGCCATAAGCGCCTGGATCCCTGGTCGGAGGCCTGTGGAAACAGTGGATAACGCACGTTGTCCACAGCCTGTGGTCAACGCCGGTGGACAGTACATTCTTCGCAAATCGACTCGGTACCCCGAAGAAACCCACAATGTTGTCCACAGGGTGTTTGTGAGCGTCGCTCAGGTCTTCGGCTGTGCACAGCCGTCGGCGCCGCCGATCCGGGTCGCGGACAGGGAGGGAAGCGGCAGTCGTACACCTGCCGCAACCGCAAACAGAAGGGCCGGACCGGCGCCGTCACGCGCCCATCCGGCCCTCTGCGGGACGCTCGGTCCCTACGTCGTCTGCTTGATGCGGTTGGTCAGCTCGGCGATCTGGTTGTAGAGCGACCGCCGCTCGGCCATCTGCTGGCGGATCTTGCGGTCGGCGTGCATGACGGTGGTGTGGTCGCGGCCGCCGAACGCCTGGCCGATCCGTGGCAGGGAGAGATCGGTCAGCTCGCGGCACAGGTACATGGCGACCTGGCGCGCGTTGACGAGCACGCGCGACCGGCTGTGCCCGCGCAGGTCCTCCAGGCTGACGCCGAAGTAGTCCGCGGTCGACGCCATGATCTGGTCCGCGGTGATCTCGGGCCCGGAGCCGTCGGGGATGAAGTCGCGCAGCACCTCCTCGGCGAGGCCGAGCTCGACGGGCGCGCGGGTCAGGTTGGCGAACGCGGTGACGCGGATCAGCGCACCCTCCAGCTCGCGGATCGACGACGCGACCCGCGACGCGATGAACTCCAGCACGTCCGGCGGCGCGAACAGCCGTTCCTGCGCCGCCTTCTTCTGCAGGATCGCGATCCGGGTCTCCAGGTCCGGCGGCTGGATGTCGGCGAGCAGGCCCCACTCGAACCGGGTCCGCAGGCGGTCCTCGAGCGTCGCCAGCTGCCGCGGCGAGCGGTCGGAGCTGATCACGATCTGCTTGTTGGCGTTGTGGAGGGTGTTGAAGGTGTGGAAGAACTCCTCCTGCGTCCGCTCGCGCGTCTCGAGGAACTGGATGTCGTCGATCAGGAGGATGTCGACGTCGCGGTACCGCCGCTGGAACGCCTGCGTCTTGTCGTCGCGCAGCGAGTTGATGAAGTCGTTGGTGAACTCCTCCGTCGACACGTAGCGCACGAAGCGGGCGTTGCCGAGCATCGTGGCGTACTGGCCGATCGCGTGGAGCAGGTGCGTCTTGCCGAGCCCGGAGCCGCCGTAGATGAACAGCGGGTTGTACGCCTTGGCCGGCGACTCGGCGACCGCGACCGACGCGGCGTGGGCGAAGCGGTTCGAGGAGCCGATGACGAACGTCTCGAACGTGTACTTCGGGTTGAGCCGGTTGCCGGCGGAGTCGCCCGCGGGGGTCTGGGCGCTGCGACGGTCCTCACGGCCGGTGCCGGGGTTCGACGGCGGCCGGGGTGGCAGGGGCTCCTCGTCCTGCAGCGGTGAGCGGCGCAGGCGTTCGTCGCGGGCGGCCTCGAAGGCGGTGCCGGAGTGCTCGGTGCGTTCCGCCGGCGACCAACCGGTCGTGCCGGTGGGGGTGTCGGACGGGAGGTCGAACAGGCGGTCGCTCTGAGGCCGTTGCTCCTGTGATTCGTGTGACCGCCGGTCCTGTTCGTAGCTCGGCCGGTCCTGGCCCAGCCGGTCATGGCTGGACCGGTCCGGGCTCGGCCGGTCCTGGATCGGCCGGTCATGGCTGGACCGGTCCGGGCTCAACCGGTCCTGGATCAGCCGGTCCTGCTCGTAAGTCGGCTGCGGCGGTGGCTGGTACTGCGGCTGTGGATAGTGCGGTGCCATGGGCGTGTCGGCCAGCTGGCCGGCGGTGCCGTTGGACCAGTGCGAGGCGGACGGGGCCGGCAGCGGTGGCGCGTCCTCCGGGGGACGGACCGTTACGGCGACCTGGATGGCCCGGCCGAGCAGCCTGGACAGCGCCTCGGTGATGACCGGGCGGAGGCGCGACTCGATGACGTCGCGGGTGAACGCGTCAGGCACGGAGAGCAGCGCGGTGTCCTCGACGATGGCCCGTAGCCTCGTCAGCCGCAGATAGGCACGCTGCTGCGCCGAGACGATCTCGTCCGCGAGCTCGTCGGTCGCCGCATGCCATACCGCTGCGAGGTCGGTGTCAGTCACCGTTCGCGCACCCCCATCGTCGCCCCCCACCGCGAATGGACCGTGCGCCGGAAGTTCCGCCCGTCCCGGGTCCCATTGTCCACAGGTTTTCCACAACCTGTGTATCAACGAGTCATGTGCCGTGGACGGATCGTCCTGATTCCCCCTCGCCCCGTGCCGAGTCGGCGGCGTTCGTGGCCCCGTGGCGGAGGTTCTGCAGGTCGGATGCGGTGCCATGCCCCCTGTGGCGCATCCGATTAGTAGCGGAAAGTCCTTTGTGTCCCGTTGCCGGTCGTCGCGGTGTCGACCGGCAACCGGGCACGTTAACAGCGTTGTCCACAACCACTCAACCGTTGTCCACAAGTAGCCTGTGGATTTCGGGCCGATCCGAGGCATCGTTGACGGTCTGTAGGGCCGCGCGTACCCTGGTTCGGCTGGGGAAGCGTTCCCTGATAAACTCCAGTTACCAGCCCTACGCCGCTACGAAGACGGAGCCCGACGTGAGCAAGCGCACCTTCCAGCCGAACAACCGCCGGCGCGCGAAGACCCACGGTTTCCGGCTGCGCATGCGCACCCGGGCCGGCCGCGCGATCCTGTCGGCGCGTCGCGCCAAGGGGCGCGACCGCCTGTCGGCCTGACCGACGCGGGTCCTCCGGGAGGCAGCGTGCTGGCGGCCGCTCAGCGTCTGCGGCGGCGGGAAGACTTCGCCGCCACCATTCGCAACGGTCGCCGCGCCGGTCGCGGAGCCCTCGTGGTGCATTTCCTGCAGTCGACTGTCGAGCCGGCGCCAGCAGATCAACCGTCTGCGCGCGCCGGCTTCGTCGTGTCTGCGGATCGCTCGCTGGGTAGGGTTGGGTCTGACGCCTCGTCCGGCACGGTCCTGGACGACGGAGCCGCCGCCGGTACAGACGCGGCATCGGCCGGCACGGTCCACCCGGCGCGGGCTGGGTTCGTGGTCTCCAAGGCGGTCGGCAACGCCGTCGTCCGCAACCTGGTGAAGCGCCGGCTCCGGCACCTGGTCCGGCCGCACCTGGCCGATCTTCCGCCGGCGGCCATGATCGTCGTCCGGGCGCTGCCGCCCTCGGCGACGGCGAGCTACGAAGACCTGGGCCGCGACCTCGAGGCGGCGCTGGCGGCCGCCCGTCGCCCCAGAAGCCGGGAGGGGCGTCGATGAACGTCGGAGCCCGGGTCGTTGCCGCTCCCATCGTCGCGTACCGTCGTTGGATAAGCCCGGCGTTGCCGGCGCGTTGTCGGTTCTACCCGTCGTGCAGCGCTTATGCCCTGGAGGCGGTCGGCACTCACGGCGCGATCCGGGGAATCGGTCTCGCGATCTGGCGGCTGCTGCGCTGCCACCCATTCCACCCCGGTGGGTTCGATCCGGTGCCTCCGCGCCGGGGAGCCTCGCCCGAGCCCGAGTCGACGTGACTGGAGCAGTGTCGTGATTAGCAAGCTGATGGGCGGGATCTACTGGCTGATCTCGCAGGTGATGCTGTTCTGGCACACCGTGTGGGACAAGGTCGTGCCCGACCACCGCACGCTCGGCACCAACTGGCAATGGGTCCTCGCGATCGTGTTCCTGGTGATCACGGTCCGGGTCGTGCTGTTCCCGATCTTCGTGAAGCAGATCAAGTCGCAGCGTGCGATGCAGGCGATCCAGCCGAAGATGAAGGAGCTGCAGGAGAAGCACAAGGGCGACCGGGAGACCCTCCAGAAGGAGGTCATGAAGCTCTACCAGGAGGAGAAGGTCAACCCGCTCATGGGCTGCCTTCCGATGTTCCTGCAGATCCCGGTCTTCATCGGCCTCCTGCACGTGCTCCGCCACCTGAAGCCCGGCACCTCCAACCACCAGATGGAGCTGTACGGCTGGAGCATCCCCGAGTTCCTGGGTGCGGTCGACGCCCGGCTCTTCGACGCCCCGATCGTCGCCAAGTTCAGCAGCAGCACCGATGAACTCGCGAAGATCGACGCCCACTCGACCACCGTGAAGATCGTGGCCGCGCTCCTCGTCGCGCTGATGATCACGACGACCTACCTGACCCAGCGTCAGATGATTATGAAGACCGGGTGGAACAGCGACCCGCAGCAGCGCATGATCCAGAAGTTCATGCTCTACGGCATCCCGTTCTTCACCCTCACCTCCGGCTGGTACTTCCCCATCGGCGTCATCATCTACTGGGTCACCAACAACGCGATCACCCTCGGCCAGCAGTACTGGGTCCTGCACAAGTACCCGCCGCCGGCGAGCGCGACCGCCAACACGACCCCGTACAAGAGCAAGGGCGGCCCGTCGCTGACCAAGGGTGGCGCCCCCGCGGCGAAGCCGGCCGGCGGCTTCCGCTCGATGCTCAGCAAGGCCAAGGACGAGGCAGCGGCGCAGCAGGCCGCGGCGGCCGCCGCCAAGCAGGCCCAGGCCAACGGCAAGGCCCTCGCCCCGAAGCCCGGCGCGAAGCCGATCAACCCGAAGAAGGGTGGCGCCGCGAAGCGGCAGTCGGGTTGACGCGACCCCGCCGGCCCACCCCTCCCCGGGCCGGCGAGCGGCGCTCCCTGTGCACCACCACCCCTCACCGACGACCTGTGACGGCGCCTCGGCGCCCCAAACAAGCGGAGATGAGTTTCGTGACCGACACCACCAGTGATCTCGACGCGCGCGGCACCGAGGACGACGCTGCGGATCAGGACGCCAACCTCGACGAGATCGAGGACGCCGACGACGCGGACGAGGCCGACGACGAGGACGCCGGCTCGGGCGACGGCGAAGCCGCGAAGGCGGCCTCCGGCGGCAACGGCCGGGCCGCGGCCGACCTGTTCCGGGAGAGCGAGATCGCGGCCGACTACGTCGAGGGCCTCCTCGACATCCTCGACTACGACGGCGACATCGACGAGCTCGTCGTCAGCGGCCGCCCCGTCGTCGAGGTCGTCGAGGGCGGCGACGGCTCCGGCCGCCGCCTCCAGGCGCTCGTCGGCCAGCGCGGCGCCACCCTCGAGGCGCTGCAGGAGCTGAGCCGCCTCGCGGTCTTCCGGCAGACGGGCTCCCCCAGCCGTCTTCTCCTGGACGTCGGCGGCTACCGGGCCCTGCGCCGCAAGGAGCTCGGCGCGATCGCCAAGAACGCCGCCGAGAAGGTGAAGGAGTACGGCGAGGCCGTCCGCCTCGAGCCGATGAGCGCCTTCGAGCGCAAGTGCGTCCACGACGTCATCAACGCTCTCCCCGGCGTGGAGAGCGAGTCCGAAGGCGTCGAGCCGTCCCGCCGGATCGTGGTCCGACCGGTCGGCTGACCCAGGCCATCGCAAGCGGGGCGTCCCTGTACGGGGCGCCCCGCTTGTGTTTGCGGCTCACCCCGTGCATCGGCCGGCTCCGCTCGGTGCGTTTGTTCGGTGCGTCTCCGCACTCGTCCTGCGTGCTCAAGTTCTCTCCCTGCGGCGCGTTCGGGCACGCTGCTGCATGCTCAGTCGGTCGTTGCGCGCCTGCGCCCCGTGCCTGCGCTTCGTGCCTGCATGCGTCGTGCCCAGTGCCGGTGCCCGGTGCCCGGTGCCCCGGCGCTCCCCGCGCCTACGCTCCGTGCCCCGCAACCTGCGCCGTGCTCTGTCTCTCGCGCCGTGCGCCGTGTCTCGGGCCTCGCGTCGCGCTCCGTTTCTACCGCACCCTGTGCCGTGCCTCGCGCCGTGCGTCGTGCGCCGTGTCTCGCGCCGTGCCTCGCGCCGCGCTCCGTTTCCACCGCACCCTGTGCCGTGCGTCGTGCCTCGCGTCGAGCGTCGTGCATTGCCCCGCGCTCCGTGCTCATGCCCTGCATTTCCGTGCCCCGCGCCGTGCTTCCCACAACCGTGCTCCGCGCTCCACGCCGTGCACCCGCGCCGCGCTGCCCATACCCGTGACCCACGCCGTGTCCGCTCTGGGTGCCGCTTTTCGTGCCCGTTTTCCGTGCCGGCGTCCTGCGCCGTGCGTCTCGTGCCCCATGCCAGGGCTCCCCATGCCGCGTTCGGTGCCTGCGCCTCGTGCCCATGCCTGCGCCCCGTGCCAGGGCTCCCCATGCCGCGCCCCGTGCCTGTGCTCCGTGCCCGCGCCGCTCAGTGCCTGCGGCCCGCGCCGCCCGCTCGGGCTTGCGCTGCGCGTCCGGGCCTCGCTGCTCATGCGCCGGCGTCCTTTGTCCCGTGCCCTGTGTCCCACCTCCGTCCCCGCGTCCGTGTCCCCGCGTCCGTGTCCCCGCGTCCGTGTCCCCGCGTCCGTGTCCCCGTGTCCCCGTGTCCGTGTCCCGTCCCTTGCGCCTGGGTCGAGCACCGCGCCCATGTTCTGTCTGCTCGTCGCGCCTTCGTGTTTGGGCTGCCCCGCATCCCCGTGTCGCGCCGTCGGTGTCCCGCATCCCTGTGTCGCGCAGCTCGTGTCCCGCTGGCCGCACTCCGCGTCTAGGGCCAAGGCCGCTGGCCTTTACGCCGCAATCCCGCGTCTCGGTCTTCTCGGCGGCCCGCGTCTTGGCGCCTGGCCCGCCGCTTCTCCGGTCGCCGCCGCCTACTCGGCGCGCGGTTCATCCCGGGCCAGCGCCGCCGCGCCGGCACCGGCCGTACTGTTACCGCACCTGTAGCGGCGTAGGGGCTGCCCCACATCACGCGGCCCGGTTGTGCCCCCACGCCGGAGCCCGCACCGTAAGCCCATGCCGTTCCCCGGAGCCGTGCTTTCCATACCGCGCCGCAGTGCACCGCCCCATGCCTGCGCCTTACATCCGTTGCTGGCGCTCCTGCCCTGCGTTCGAAGTGGGACGTCGGCCCGCGCCTTCTCGCGTCGTGAGCAGCGCCCCGCTTGTCGTGGGCGGGCGCGGGTTTCCTGGCCCGGTCCTCCGAGGTTCCGTCCGCTTCCCTGTTCCTGGGGCTTCCGCTGCGGTGGTACGGGCTCGCGCTCGTAGGTCTGCCGAATGCCGGGTGGCACAGCGCTCGCGATGTCGAGGCTTGTGCTGGCTTGATCGAAGGAGCGTTCTGGCCGCCATCACGGCCGGATTCATCCTTCGATCACCCCCGCTGTGGACGGCCAGGGGCTACCCGGTCTCGCGCCTAGCGTCCAGTGGGGCGCGAGGAGCTTCTGGACGTTCGCGGGCGGCTCCGGTTCTTTCCTCGTCCGGGATTCGTCCCCGCGTGGTCGGGATGGGACGGGATCGGGGACAATAGGTGGTAGACGCGACTGGCGGCACCGGGATGGGACGGACCATCGGGGAGCTCGAGTTGTGAGGGTCGACCGCCTGGGTCCTCACGTCGAGGAGTCGTATGTCCACGACCACAGCTGTCCTCCTGCCCGGCGCTCCTGTCGCCGAGCAGATCCTGGCTGACGTCGCCACGCGGGTGGCGGCGCTGCGCGCGCGGGGGGTTGTGCCCTCCCTGGCGACCATCCTTGTCGGCGATGACGATGCGAGCGCTGGGTACATCCGCATCAAGCAGCGGCAGGCGGCGGAGCTCGGGTTCGCGTCGCCGCATGAGCACCTGCCGGCAGATGCGACGCAGGAGGACCTGCACGCGGTCATCGACCGGTTCAACGCTGACCCCGACGTGCATGGGTTGCTCATCCAGTACCCGACGCCGCAGCACCTCGACTACGACGCTGCGCTGCAGCGGGTCGACCCGGACATGGACGTCGACGGCATGCACCCGTTGAACCTCGGCCGTCTTGCGGTGGGCATGCCCGGGCCCCTCCCCTGCACGCCCGCCGGCATCGAGGCGCTCCTCGCGCACTACGAGATCCCGGTCAGCGGCAGGGAGGTCGTCATCCTCGGGCGCGGAGCGACGTTGGGGCGTCCGCTGGCGATGCTCCTGTCGCAGAAGCGGCCGACCGCCAACGCCGCCGTGACGGTCGTGCACACCGGTGTTGCGGACTGGCCGCGGTACACGCAGCGGGCCGACATCCTCATTGCGGCGGCCGGCGTGCCGGGCATCATCCAGCCCGAGCACGTGAAGCCCGGCGCGGTCGTCATCGGCGGCGGGGTTCGGTACTCCGGCCGGCGGCTCCTGCCCGACGTGGACGAGTCGTGCGCGGAGGTCGCGGGCGCCATCACGCCGCGCGTCGGCGGGGTCGGCCCCACGACCGTTGCGATGCTCTTCCGCAACGCTGTCACTGCCGCGGAGCGGCGTTTCACGTGAAACATCGGGGCCGCGGTTCCGGCGGCCCTCGTCTTGCCACCGCCCCCGTACGCCGATCTGTCCCCAGTGGCCGGTCGTACGGGGGCGGCGTGATTTGCTTGACCGCATGGATGGTGCTGTTCCGCATGAGGTGTTGCCGGCCGCCGAGAAGGTGTTCGGCGATCGGCTCCCGTTGGCTGAGCGGTTCGCTCAGTTGCTCGTTACCGACGGGGTGGTGCGAGGGCTGATCGGCCCTCGCGAGGCGCCGCGCATCTGGGAACGCCACATGCTCAACTGCGCCGTCCTCGGCGAACTCATCCAATCGGACGCCACGGTCGTCGACGTCGGCTCCGGCGCCGGACTGCCCGGTATGGTGCTGGCAGTGGCTCGTCCCGACCTGTTCGTCACGTTGGTCGAGCCGCTCGCACGACGCACCGCCTTCCTGACCGAAGCGGTGACGGCACTCGGCCTCGAGCGGACCACCGTGGTCCGGGCGCGGGCCGAGGAGTGCGTCGGGAAGCTTCCCCTCGCCGATGTCGTCACCGCCAGAGCAGTCGCACCGCTGGACCGGCTTGCCGGATGGTGTCTCCCCCTCACCGCCATTGGTGGGCGACTGCTCGCGCTCAAGGGATCCTCTGCTGCGGCGGAGATCGCCGAGCACGCGGAGGTCCTGAGCCGGCTTGGAGCGGGCACGCCGTCTGTACGGCTGTGCGGGGACGCCGTTCTCGCCGAGCCGACGACGGTCGTTGAGGTCGTGCGGGAGCGGGAAGTCGCGCAGCGCCGGAAGGGCAAGCGCGGGCGGTAAACCGGAGGGCGGGCCGAAAGCGTCCTCCGGGCACGGGGGAACGCGGGGGTTCGACGATGGACATCAGAAACTGCGGCAGCGGCTGGCCGGCCGCACCGACCAAGCGACTCGGCGGTCTCCTTCGCCGAGTCGACGGCTTCTTGGTCTTCTTACGGCCGACTGCGAGTGAGAAGCCCAACGACGCGCCGATCAGCCATGGCCCAGGTCGCCTGTGCGCCGTAGGCTGGCCGCGCGCCGTTCTTGCGTTCCCGGCGCCGGGCACCGCAGTCACTCGAGACCTCGCGTCGGGCGGTGAGCCGGAGGTGGGCACAACGTCGCTGACGGCCGGCAGTGCACATCTTTCCGAGCGGGACAGGACTGACATGGTGCGCGACAGCGGTGATGGTCCGGACTACGGCGATGGCAGCTCTCATGTTTCACGTGAAACAGCGATAGGTCCGCGACCGGGCGCTGGTACTGGAGGCCTCTACGGCACGCCCGCTGGGAACGTCGCGCACTCTGGATACGGTGCAGTCAGTGGGCCGGACGATAGCCCGGGCTACGGTGGCGCATCTGCGGGCCAAGAGGACGGCGCCCCGGGTTTCGGTCATGGCGCGCCGGTCTACGGTCCCGGCGGAACAAGCATCGGAACCGGCGCCCCCGACGCTGGGCAGATCGCCGACGGCCAGATCCCGAGGGGTGACGGGCGTGGGGTACAGCAGTGGGAGAGCTCAGAGCCGGCCGCCCAAGCGGCCAGTGCTCCGGGTGCCGACGGACGGGAAATTGAGGGCTGGGGGGTCCGTCCGCCGGCGCGGCCCGTCCCCCAGCCGCGGGTCGAGAATCCAGCCGAAACGACACGCGGCACCACGGTGGACTTTCACGGCAGCGGGCCAGTCGATCGCGCATCTACCGGTACTGTTTACGGCCGGGGCGGAAAACCGGTCGTGCCCAAAGCCGATTCACAGTCCGCTGCAGACGAAGCGAAAGCCGAGACGAGAGCAGATATGAGGTCCGAGCGACGGAGCACCCCGTCCCCACGGCCACACCCGTCAGTCGTCACCGCGGATACCGAGGGCGCCATGACAGACGCGTATGTTTCACGTGAAACCGAAGACCCCCCGCTGGCACAGGAGGCAAAGCGCGCCGTGGAGATCCTCAATCCGAGCGGGGACGTCACCATGCCCCGTCCGCCACGGCGGCGCACGATGTGCGTGGCGAACCAGAAGGGCGGGGTGGGAAAGACCACCACGGCGGTCAACATCGCCGTGGCCCTGGCGCTGCACGGCAACCGCGTCCTGGTGATCGACCTCGACCCGCAGGGCAACGCTTCCACCGGTCTGAACGTCCCCCACCACTCCGGTGTGCCGGACGTGTACGACTGCTTGATCGACGGCGCGCCGCTCGACGCGGTGACCCAGCAGGTCGAGGGCATCCCGAACCTGTGGGCCGTGCCCGCGACGATCGACCTCGCCGGCGCCGAGATCGAGCTCGTCTCGGTCGTCGCCCGCGAGTCGCGCCTCAAGCGGGCGATCGAGGCCGGCGGAAGCAACTACGACTACATCTTCATCGACTGCCCGCCGTCGCTCGGCCTGCTGACGGTCAACGCACTCGTCGCCGCCGAGGAGGTCCTGATTCCGATCCAGTGTGAGTACTACGCCCTGGAAGGTGTGCAGGCCCTCACGAACAACATCGAGCTGGTGCGGTCGCACCTCAACCCCAAGCTCGACATCTCGACGGTGCTGTTGACGATGTACGACCGGCGGACCCGTCTTGCGGACCTGGTCGAGCAGGACGTCCGGAACCACTTCGGCGAGAAGTGTCTGAACGCGGTCATCCCCCGCAACGTCCGCGTGTCCGAGGCGCCGAGCTACAGCCAGTCCGTGATGACGTACGACCCGGGCTCCCGCGGTGCGGTGAGCTACTTCGAGGCGGCGCAGGAAATCGCGCTGCGCGGTGCGCATGACGCGCAGGTTGGAGGAGTGGCATGAAGTCGAACCGACGTGGAGGTCTCGGACGGGGGCTCGGCGCTCTCATCCCCACCGCCGCGCCGGCTGCCGAGAGCGCGACGGGCGGCACCGCCACCGCACTGGCGACTCCCCCGGCCGCGACCGACGCGCCGGCCAACGGAGTGACCGCCGCAGAGTCCACGGTGGAGCAGCTTGCTCCGGTGCCGGGCGCGCGGTTCGCCGAGATCTCGGTGACGTCGATCGTGCCGAACCCGAAGCAGCCGCGGCAGGTCTTCGACGAGGATGCGATCGAGGAGCTGAAGACCTCGATCCAGGAGGTCGGCTTCCTCCAGCCGATCGTCGTCCGCGAGCTCACCGAGCCGATCGAGTCCGACGACGAGTCGGGTGCGCAGAAGAAGTACGAACTCGTGATGGGCGAGCGCCGCTGGCGCGCGGCCCAGGCGCTGGGCAAGGAAGCGATTCCGGCGATCGTCCGCGAGACCCGCGACGACGCGATGCTCCGCGACGCGCTCCTCGAGAACATCCACCGCGCCAACCTCAACCCCCTTGAAGAGGCGGCCGCGTATCAGCAACTCCTCGAGGAGTTCGGCGCGACCCACGAGGAGTTGGCGCGGCGGATCGGCCGGAGCCGGCCTCAGATCTCGAACACGATCCGGCTCCTGAACCTGCCCGCGCAGGTGCAGCGTCGTGTGGCCGCCGGCGTGCTGTCCGCCGGCCACGCCCGTGCGCTCCTCGGCCTCGACAACTCCGAGGAGCAGGAGACGCTCGCGCACCGGATCGTCGCGGAGGGCCTGTCGGTCCGGGCGACCGAGGAGATGGTCTCGCTCGCGGTGTCCGAGGGCGCCACGGCGAAGAAGGCTGCGCCGCAGCGGCGGGCCAAGCCGCACGCGCCCGCCCTGTCGGACCTCGCCGATCGGCTGTCGGACCGGTTCGACACCCGGGTGAAGGTCGACATCGGCCAGCGCAAGGGACGGATCACGATCGAGTTCGCGACCGTGGACGACCTGGAGCGCATCGTCGGCATCATCGGTGTCGACCAGCGTGGGCAGCAGCAGCGGGAGCAGTAGTACTGAGAAGTCTCAGCCGCGGCGAAGTCCGGGGCGAATGATCCGGCCGACGGTCCGGGCAGCTGTAGAACGAGCAGCGGCCCGGACCGTGCTGTATCTGGGCGAGGTCGGACCGGGAGAGACTGCGGCGAGAGGTGGTCACGACACGGCGCGGGCAGGAACCCCCGCGTCGGCTGATTCGGTCTGCGGTCACTCCCCCGGCCTGTGTTGGTCGCGGCGATCGGGCGCGTCCGCGGAACCGTCGTGCTCGGCCGGCATGCGAGTCCGGCGAGCGGCGGAGTCGGTTGCGTGGAGCGGCGAGTGACGGTCGGCGGGCGGAGCCGGTCATGGAGTCGGATCGCGCTCGTGACGGGCGGCCGGCGGAAGAAGCCAGTCGGCCCGCGGAGCCGGAGCGTGAGGTCGGAGGAGTGGGACCCTGCCGCGCGAGGTCGGAGCGATGTTGAAGGCCCCCGTCGGTCCGCTGGCTTGAGGTCGTTCGGGCAATGGGGGCGGTGGCTTGGCGGCCGCGGGCCGTCGTGGTCGGGTGGACCCAGGCGAGTGCATGAGGCGGACCGGACCGCAGCACCGGACTGGCGGTCGGCCTGAAACTCCCGCGAAGGCACCTCTGGGACGGCCGGCTACGGGCAAAGGGCTGGCGTCAGTCGTACAAAAGCGGAAAACGCAAAATCCTGGGCCGTTCGGTTTTCCTCTCAGGATCGATCTGGGGGAACTTTATCCACAGGGGTTATCCACAGGGTTGGCGTTTCACGTGAAACCACGTGGTAGGGGACTTGGGTGCCTGTGGACGAAGGTGCCTACGGGTGCACTGTCCACAGGGTGCGGACAGCGGGGTTGCGATTGGGCTAGGGTCGGCTCGTGTCCGAGACGCCATCGCAGCTGCCCTCGTTTACCTACTGGCCTACGTTCCCGTTCGAGGGTGACCTCCGGGTGAAGCGTCTGCTCGACCCGGTGCCGATCGAGCCGCCGCGGCATGGGGACAACCCGGCAGAGTGCCGGGCGTGCGGGGCGCCGGACGAGGCGTACATCTGGGTGAGCGACCGGTGGCGGGTGCGCAGCCTCGACCGGCCGACCGGGCTGCCCGCCGTCCTGATCCTCGAGTCGCGGTCGCACCTCGACCTCGGCGATCTGCCCAACATGCTCGCCGCCGAGCTCGGCGTGATGACGGTGCGGCTGGAGCGGGCGATCCGGTCGCTCGACGGGGTGGCACGGGTCCACGTGAACCGGTGGGGCGATGGCGCCGCGCACCTGCACCTGTGGTTCCTCGCGCGACCGTATGGGCGGCTGCAGCTGCAGGGGACGTTCCTGGCGCTGTGGGACGACATCCTGCCGCCGATCCCGGAGGACCAGTGGCGGGAGAACCTGGCGCTGGTCGCGGCCTGGCTCGCGGAGTTCGGCGGGCGGCCCCTCGCCGAGCCGCCGCGGATCAACTGGACGGCGCCGGCGCGGTTCCGGGAAGAGGCGGCGCTTGGGGACGCAGGGATTCACGCGAACCCGCCGGAGCCGGCGGCGAGCGAGCCGACCGCCGCCGGTGGTGCCGACCTCGACCCGGCCAACAGCCCCGGCACGGCCAGCAGCCCGGGCACGGCCAACGGCCCAGGCGCAGCCAGCAGTCCGGGCACAGCCAGCGGCTCCGGCGCGGCCGGCGGCCCCGCAACGCCCGCGACCAGCGCAGCGGCGCCTTCCGAAGGAGAAGCAGCGCCGGTACTGAACAAGCAGGAGCCCGACGCCCCGTGACCTCTTCGCGGCGCACGGTGCTGCTGAGGTGCCTGAGTCACCACTTCGGTGCCGCGTGAGGAACTCTCGCCGGATGACTCCCACGGTCGGTGATGGGTGCGTACCATCATGCTGGTTGACCGAACGTAAGCAGCGCGCGGAGATGGGCCAATGTCGCGACGTCTCGTGAGTTTGACGCTCGACACCCTCGAGGATCTGCCTCGATCGTGCCGTGCCTGCGTCTTCTGGGAGCTCGACCCGGTAGCCGCCGACAGAGCATGCGCCAACGGCGACCCGGGTCTCGAAAAAGAGGCCTGGGTGTCGCAGACGCTGCTCGAGTGGGGCTCCTGCGGCAAGCTGGTGTATGTCGACGGGATGCCGGCGGGGTTCGTGATGTTCGCTCCCCCGGCGTACGTGCCGCGGTCGATGGCGTTCCCGACCTCACCGGTGTCACCCGACGCGGTGCTGCTGATGACCGCGCACGTGGTGCAGCCGTTCGCGGACGGCGGGCTGGGGCGGATGCTCGTCCAGGGCGTCGCGCGGGACCTGACGAAGCGCGGCGTGAAGGCGATCGAGGCGTTCGGCGACGCGAAGTTCGGCGAGGTCGACGAGGCCGGCCGCAACGAGCAGGGCTGCCTCGCGCCGGCGGACTTCTTCACGGCCATCGGGTTCAAGACCGTGCGGCCGCACCCCCGCTACCCGCGGCTGCGGCTGGAGCTGCGCACCGCGCTGTCGTGGAAGTCGGACGTCGAGTACGCGCTGGAGAAGCTGCTCGGCTCGATGAGCCCCGAGTCGCTGCTCCGCCCGGTGCTGCCGGTGCGGCCCGCGACCCGCACGATGCAGCCCTGAGGACACTGACAGCCTGACGACCCCAGGGCCTCTGAAGGCCCTGGGGAGCGCACAGGCCTAGGAAGGCGCAGGCTTCAAGAAGCGCAAAGGCCTCAGGAAGTTGCTCAGACGGCGTTGTTGGTCAGCGCCCGTAGCAGGCTGACGTCGATGGAGCCGGTCGGCACGTCGATCTCGACCGGCAGGTACATGCGCTGCACCGCGGCCATCATCGCCTCGACGACCCGCTCGCGGAACGCCGGGTCGATGAGGCGCTCGCGGTCCGACGGCGAGGTCAGGTAGCCCACGTCCACTCGGACGGCGGGCATCCGGCTGAGGCGCAGCAGCTCCCACGTCTTCGCGTGCGTCTGGCAGTCGCGAAGGCCGGTCCGGACGACGATCTCGCGCTGCACGAGCTTGGCGAGCCGCTCGCCGACGATCGACGTCGGGCCGGAGACGGTGCCGTAGTGGTAGGTGGCGACGCCCTCGGCCTCGGGGTTGCGGTAGCCGTCGAGGTGGATCGAGATGAGCAGGTCGGCGCCGAGCTCGTTGGCAAGCTGAATCCGGTCACGGTCACTCAGAGCCGCTGTGGGCTGCGGACCCCTGGTGAGGTTCACCCGCATCCCCGCGGCCGCCAGACGGCCTTCCAGACGGGCTGCGAGGTCGTATACGAGATCCGCCTCCGCCCACCGGAGCGGACCGTCGGGGACGACGTGCCCGGTGTCGGGTCCGCCGTGGCCCGGGTCGATGACGATGCGCTTGCCGAGCAGGGTCGGACCGGAGGCGCGGAAGGCCTCCGCCTCGCGGAGCAGCTGCGGGCGGCCGCCGACCACCTTGCGGCCGAGGCGGCGCAGCGCACCGACCGTGGCCGGCCCGCACTCGCCGTCGGGCCGCAGGCCGACCTCGCGCTGGAACTGCGCGACGGCGTGGGCCGTGCGGCTGCCGTAGATCCCGTCGGCGCGTCCGGGGTTGAAGCCCATCTCCAGCAGGCGCTCCTGGAGCTGCCGGACGTCGTCGCCGATGTACGGGTCGCCGACGGTGTGGAACAGCGCCCGCTGCCCCAGCCGCCACCGCGCCGCGTCCAGGGACCGCCACGTCTCGTCGCCGACCTCGCCGTCGACCGTCAGGCCGTGGCTCTGCTGAAACGCGCGGACCGCGCGCTCCGTGGCCTCGTCGAACTCGGGATCGGTCTGCGGTGTGGTGTCAGCCAGCAGATCCAGCACGACAAGAATGCTGCGGATCTCGGCGACTGCCGCTCCCCGCGCCCCGCGCCGGATTGCCCGCATGTGGTCCTCCTGAAAAAGCCAGCGAATGCACCGCAGCGTACCGCTCACGGCACAGGGACGCGTCATCACGCGGCCTTTGACGAAAACGCGCCCCGCCTTACCTGAAGGCGGGGCGCGTCAATGCTTGTGGCAGGCCTCAGGCTGGCTCGAGCGCCGACTCGATGAGACGCACCAGGGCGCTCTTCGGGCTCGCACCGACGACCGACCGGAAAGGCTCGCCGTCCTTGAACACGGTGAGTGTGGGGACGGACAACACCTGGTAGGCGCGGGCCGTTTCGGGGTTGCTGTCGATGTCGACCTTGACGATCTTCACCTTGTCGGCCAGGTCGCCGACGGCGATCTCGTTGAGCATCGTCTCGATCTTCCGGCACGGCTGGCACCACTCAGCCCAGAAGTCCACCAAAACCGGAATATCGGATTTGAGGACGTCAGCCTCGAAGGTCTTGTCGCTGACCGGCTGGATGGCTCCCATACGCACTCCCTCTACCTGTTGTGAAGCTGTCGTGCTCAGCGTTTGAGTTACAGCGTGGCGATGTAGCGCTCGGCGTCGAGGGCCGCGGCGCAACCCGTGCCAGAGGCGGTGATCGCCTGCCGGTACGTGTGGTCGACCAGGTCACCGGCGGCGAACACGCCCTCGATGTTGGTGCGGGTGCTCGGCGACGCCACCTTCACGTAGCCGGCGTCGTCCAGCTCGACCTGACCGCGGAACAGCTCGCTGCGCGGGTCATGGCCGATCGCCACGAACACGCCGGCCACCTCGAGGTCGGTCTCCTCGCCGGTGTTGACGTCCTGCACGCGGAGGCCACCGACGCGGCCGCCGCGGTCGAGGACCTCGGTCACCACACTGTTCCACCGAACGTGGATCTTCTCGTTGGCCAGCGCGCGCTCCGCCATGATCTTGCTGGCCCGGAACGAGTCGCGCCGGTGCACGATCGTCACCGACTTGGCGAACCGGGTGAGGAACGTCGCCTCCTCCATCGCCGAGTCGCCGCCGCCGACGACCACGATGTCCTCGTTACGGAAGAAGAAGCCGTCACAGGTGGCACAGGACGACACGCCCCGCCCGAGCAGCTCCTGCTCCCCCGGGACGGAGAGCGGGCGCCAGGCGGAGCCGGTGGACAGGATGACGGCGCGGGCACGGTATTCGGCCTCGCCGACCCACACGCTCTTCACGGGGCCCTCCAGGGCCACGCGGGTCGCGTCGTCGGTGACGAACTCGGCCCCGAAGTGCTCGGCCTGCTTGCGCATGTTGTCCATCAGCTCGGGGCCGAGGATGCCGTCGGGGAAGCCGGGGAAGTTCTCCACCTCGGTGGTCGTCATCAGCGCGCCACCGGACGTGACGCCCTCGATCACGAGCGGCTTCAGGTTGGCCCGGGCCGCATAGACGGCAGCCGTATACCCGGCGGGGCCGGACCCCACAATGATCAGGTTGCGGACCTCGTCCACGGTCGACTCCTCGAGTTAAGCCTGTGCCAGCAAAACGTCATCCTACGAACCGATGATTCCCGTTGTGGGGTGACGCGTGGGCCACATCACCACTACGGTCAGACAGTGTCGCGGTAAAGCTCGTCAGCGATCGCCCCGCCGATGCCGCACTCCGGCCCGACCACGATGACCAGCCGTTTGCCGGCGCCGACCCGTGTGCCGTCGACGATGACGACCAGCGCCGGCTTCCCCTCGAACCGGGCATAGTCCACCACGGCCACCTGACCACCGTATTCCCCGACCACGGCGTTGAGGCAGGCGGCCCTGGCCACCGGGTCAGTGAGCCGCTGCAGCGCCTCGGGCACGCCGGCCGGAGGCTTCGCCGACTTGGCCACGTCGGCGTTGCGGCTGCCCTCGACGTCGGGGGCCATCGCGGCGGCCGGGGGTGAACCCTGGGCCAGCCGGCCGACCGTGCCCGGCCCGTAGTCCTGGCCGGATGCCACGAGGGCGGCGTCGGAGCGGGTGGACGTCTTGGTGCCGCCGGAGCCCGAATCGGGGGCGGCCTGTGGCGCCGCGCCGTTGTTGCTGCCGCCGTTGGCCGCGGAAGTGGCAGGGCGGTCGGAGACGGTCTGCTCGCTCACGATCAGGCTCACGCCGAACCCGCCGCAGATGAGCACCGCGGCCGCCGTCGCCAGTCCGATCGCCCACCGCTGCCGGCGGTGCCGGCGGGCCTCGCGGGCCCGGGCGAGATCGTGCACCGGAGCGTCCGGCAGCGGTGCGACCACCGCGGCCTGCAGCGCGGCATTCAGCTTCTGCTCGACGTCCGCCGGCATCGCCAGCGTCTCGGCACCCAGTGCGGTCAGCTCGTCCCGGACGGCCACCTCGGCGGTGACGAGGGCCGTATACGCCTCGGCCCAGCTCTCGTCGGTGCTGACGCGGCGGCGCACGTCATCCGCCTGGGGGGTACCGTCCAGCGCGCCACCGACGAAGTCGGCGAGCAGGTCGAGGTCGGCGTCGGAGAACATCGTCACGAGCCGCCCTCCTTCCTGATCGCCGCGGCTCCGGTCGCTGTCTCAGCGCTGGTCGGTGATGGGACGTCGCTACTGCCGACCGGGTTCCGCAGGTGGCCGAGCATCACAGCGAGGCGGGCCCGCCCGCGCGCGCACCTGCTCTTGATGGTGCCCTCCGCGACGCCCAGGATGACGGCCGCCTCGGCCACGGAGTAGCCCTGCACGTCGACGAGCACGAGCGCCGAGCGCTGGTCGACGGCCAGCTGCTGCAGCGCGTGCTGCACGTCCATCGCCGTGTCGCGGTCGGTCGCAGGGGCGGGTGTGACGTCCGTCTCGGGCAGCGGCACGGTCGGCCGCGACTGCCGTCGCCGGATCCGGTCCAGGCAGGCGTTGACCACGATGCGGTGCAGCCACGTCGTGACCGCCGCGTCGCCGCGGAAGTTGCCGGCCGCCCGGAACGCGGACAGCAGCGCGTCCTGGAGCGCGTCCGCGGCCTCCTCGCGGTCGCCGAGGGTCCGCAGGGCGACCGCCCACAGCCGGTCACGGTGCCGCCGGACGAGCTCCGCGAACGCGGACGGATCGCCTGCGGCGTGGGCATGCAGAAGGGCGGTGTCATCCGGCGTCTGACGTACGCCCGGCTCCGCCTCCACGGCTGGCACCTTATCGACCGCGAACGGCTCGTGGGGACTACTGGACTCGAACGGTTATCTCGGCGATGGCAACTCGATAACCGCCGCTGCTCTCCTTGGGCAGCTTCGTGATCCAGACGAGCAGGTAGCGCGTCGGCTGCGCCGGACCCACATACAGGTTGGTCGGGTCCATCGCGGCCTTCGCCGTGTTTTCGACCACCTTGTACTGGTCGACGGTCTGCTGGTCCTGCGTGGCGCCGCTGCCGAAGTCGGTGGTGCCGGTGCGCAGCTCACCGCTGGCTCCCGGGGTGGCGAGCTTGACCTCCACGGAGACGATCTGCCTCGCCTCGCCGAGGTCGAGCCAGACGCCCATGCCGTCCTTCTTGCCACCGAAGTCGGCCTTCGGGTATCGCTCCGTGCGCCAGATCGTCTCGGTGCTGCCGTCGATCGTCTTCTCGGCGTCCTTGACCTCGGACCGGTTGCCCTTCGGGTCGACGATCCGGACCTGGGATGGCTTGAGCGTCAGCACCGTCGGCTGGCCGGCCGGCGGCTTCGCCTGCTGGGGCGCGCTGCTGCCGGCCGCCGAGGGTGGCGCCTGACTGGGCGCCGCCGGGTCGCCGAGCACCTTCGCCGCGGCGAGCGTGCCCGCCAGCGCCAGCACGAGCAGGCCCACGACACCCACGGCCAGCTTCCGCCCTGCGGGCTTCGGCGGCACGTTGGACTGTGACGCGGCGTCGAACGCCTCGAAGTCGAGCTGCTCGCCGCCACCCTCTCCACCGCCTTCGGCCAGGTCGCTGTCGTCGAACTGCCCGAACGACGCGAGCTCCCCGGCGAGCGACTCCGCCGACGGCAGTGGCAGGTCAGGGTTGAGCAGGTCCATCACCAGCGAGTCGAGATGCGTCGGCACGCCGGCCCGCACCTGCCGCGGGGCCGCCAGCGCGCCGGAGTTGTCCCGCACGCCGTCCGGCACCGAATAGGTGCCGGCCTCGCGATGCGGCCAGTACCCCGTCAGCGCGCAGTAGAGCACCGCGCCGATGGCCCGGATGTCCGTCTCGGGAGTCGCCAGATCGTCGGCCCGCGCGTCGGTCAGCACGACCCGCCCGTCGTGCGCGACGAGCACCGTGCCAGGGTGCACGTTGCCGTGCGCCATCCCCGTCCCGTGCAGCGACGCCACGGCGTCCGTGACCGCCCACGCGATCGCCACCGACCGGCCCGCGTCCAGCGGACCCGACGCCACGATGTCGCGCAGCGCGATCCCGTCGACCCACTCCCGGACCACATAGGCCCGGTGGCCCTCGTCGATCGCGTCATAGACGCCGACCAGGTGCGGGTGGACGATCCGGCTGGCGGCGACGGCCGCGCCCAGCATCTCCTTGGCGCTCTCCCCACCGGGATAGCGCAGGACGACCGCCACCGGCCGCCGGAGGATCACATCGATCCCGCGGTACAGCTGACGGCCCAATGAGTCGTTGCCGATGTGCTCTTCGAGCTGGTATCGCTCGGCAAGGATTTCACCGACGGATGGGGTGCCGAAGGTCAGGACCTGCGGAATTCCTCCCGAGGTCTCCAGCCCTTCGTCGAGCTCAGCCACCCGTCCTCCCTTCCGATCCGTGTGCTCACCTGTGGCGTCCGTCGTAACGCGAGTCGCAGTCACTAAGCCTAAGCGCTCCGGCGGGGCGTCGAGGTTGACCTTACCGGTCAGCTCTAAGGGTTCCGACACGTCATCTTCTCCGGACCACCCGCGCCGTTGCCAATTGATCACCCATGCCAGGACATTGTGGTCATATACCTTTCACCCATCTTTCGCCGGATCTTCCGGCCTGGAGGGCAGCGTCGGCTCGGCCCTGGGGCGGGCACAGCACCGCCCTGTGTGGGGGAGGGTCATCGGCCCACCTTGTTCTTGATCAGGCCGGCGAACTGGCGGACCTCAGGCACGCGGAGAGCCAGGGCGGTCGCCGCATAGGCGGCCAGCAGGACGGCACAGCCGACGAGGAGCTGCACGAAACTGGTGATCTTGCCTGGATCGAGGATCTTGCCGATGGCCCAGGAGACGGCGAGGGCGAGCACACCGCCGACGGCCGCGGCGGCCGTGAGGCGGCCCAGGGTGTCGGCGACCTTCCCCAGGCCGAGCCGGCCCAGGCGGGTGCGCAGCAGCCAGTAGCCCATCACCAGGGCCGCGACGAACGAAAGCGCCGTGCCCACCATCAGCGAGGCCGTCACGGCCGCGATCGGCAGGATGAAGTAGAAGGCGACGTCCAGCAGCAGCCGGACGGCCACGCCGCCGATGTTGACCAGGGCGGGCGTGCGCGTGTCGCGCATCGCGTAGAAGACGCTGGTCTGCATCTGGCTCAGCGCGAACGGCAGCAGGCCCAGCCCCGCCGCGCTCACCACCCAGCCGGTCGCGAGGGCTGTGTCGTAGTCATACTGCCCCCAGTTGAACAGCGTGACTGCGAGCGGCTGGCCCAGCACCAGGTAGATGGCGGCGGCCGGGATGAGGATCACCGACGCCAGCCGGGTGCCCTGGGAGAGCTGGTCGGTGACGTCGCCGAACCTGCCGTCGGCCGCCGCGGACGAGATGCGCGGCATCAGCGCGGTGATCACGGACACGGCGACGATGCCGTGGGCCATCATGAAGATCAGGAACGCGTTGTTGAAGATCGCGGGCCCGTCGCCGCCGCGCAGGGAGTTGTTCTTCGCGAGCACCATCACGACCGTGATGCCGATCTGGTTCACCGCGACGTAGAGCAGCATCCAGGTGCCGAGGCGGCCCAGCTCGCCCAGGTTGAGCTTGCGGAAGTCGAACCGCCACTTCCAGCGGAAGCCCGTCTTGCGCATCGCCGGCCACAGCCCCAGCGACTGGATCACGATGCCGAGCGTGGTGCCGATGCCGAGCACCAGGACCTGCGGCAGCGTGATCGACTCGGGCGTCGGCAGGTTGGGGCCGGGCAGCAGCACGAAGACGCCGGCCGTGGCGATGATCACGACATTGTTGAGGATCGGTGTCCACATGGGGGCGGCGAAGTGCCCCCGCACGTTGAGGATCGCGGCGAAGATGCCGGCCAGCCCGTAGAAGAAGATCTCGGGCAGCAGCAGATACGCCAGCAGGGTGATCAGGTCGCGGTCGGTCGCCGTGACCCGGTCGTTGCCCAGCGTGTAGACCGCGGTGAGCAGTGGCGCGGCCAGGATCACCACCAGCGTCGCCGCGCCGAGCGCGACCACCGCCAGGGTCAGCAGGCGCTGCGCATAGGCCTCGCCCCGGTCGGGCTCCTGCTTGCGTGCCCGCACGAGCGTCGGGATCAGCACGCTGGCCAGGACGCCGCCGAGCAGGAGCTCATAGATCTGGTTGGGCAGGTTGTTGGCCAGCGTGTAGTCGTCGCCGACGGCGAAACCGCCGATCGCGGCCGAGATCGCCGCGGCCCGCAGGAAGCCGGTGGCACGGCTCACCAGGCTCAGGATCGCCATGGTGCTGCTGTTGCGCACGACCGTGCCGGTGCTCTCGTCGTCCTCACCGGGGCCGGGCGCCGGCGCGGACTGCTCCACCTGCGGAGCGTCGGCGGTCACCTCAGGGCTGGGCGTGACCAGCGGAAGGTGCACCGTCGGGGCGTTGGCGGGGTCCACCGGCTCCGGAGCCCTGTGGGCGCCCTCGCTCACCGGCCGCAGCACCGCCGTCGGCTCGTTGCTCCAGCGCCCGTCGTCTGCCGGGTCCATCCGCCACACCCCAACTCGGCCGTGCTTCCGCTCGCAGCACAGACCATAGTGGCACCCCCCGACATTTCCACCGCCCGACCGAGGAGCCGACAAAAGGCGCGACCTCGCGCCGACACGGCGACTACCCTCAGTGTCCGCTCCTTGCCCACCGCACGCGCCCTCGCGATAGGCTCACCGACCGATGCCCGAAACCACACCAACCGAAGCCGCACGCGCCGAAGCCGCACGTACAGAGGCCGCGCGCGCCGAAGCCGAAGCCGCACGTGCAGAGACCGCACGCGCTGGAAGCGCACGCGCCCTCACCGACGCCCAGCGCCGTGCCGTGCGCGAGCTGATGCGCGTCTCCCCCGTCGCCGACGAGCTCGGCCGCCGGTTCGCGGCGGCAGGGCACGAGCTGCACCTCGTCGGCGGTTCGGTGCGCGACGCGCTCCTCGGGCGCCTCGGCGACGACCTGGACTTCACCACCGACGCCCGCCCCGAGCAGACGCTGCGGATCATCGACGGCTGGGCCGAGGCGGTGTGGACGACCGGCCAAGAGTTCGGCACGATCGGGCTCGCCCGCAAGGGCCTGCGCATCGAGGTCACCACGTTCCGCGCCGACGCCTACGACCGCGTCAGCCGCAACCCGATCGTCCAGTACGGCGACAGCCTGGTCGACGACCTGCGCCGCCGCGACTTCGCCGTCAACGCGATGGCCGTCTCGGTGCCGGGGCACGAGTTCACCGACCCGTACGGCGGCCTCACCGACCTCGCCGAGCGCGTCCTGCGCACGCCGGGCGCCCCGGAGGAGTCGTTCGCCGACGACCCGCTGCGGATGCTGCGGGCCGCACGGTTCGCCTCGCAGCTGCAGTTCACCGTTGCGGCAGATGTACGCGCGGCGATGACCGCCATGTCCGGCGACCTGGCACGGATCACGGCCGAGCGGATCCGTGACGAGTTCGTCAAGCTCATGTGCGGCGCCGACCCGATCACGGGCCTGCGGCTGCTGGTCGACACCGGCCTGGCGGAGACGTTCCTGCCGGAGCTGACCGGTCTCAAGCTGGAGATCGACGAGCACGCCCAGCACAAGGACGTCTACGAGCACACCTTGATCGTCGTCCGCAACGCCATCGCCCACGAGACCGCCGGCGCGGACTTCACGCTGCGCATGGCCGCCCTGATGCACGACGTCGGCAAGCCGGCGACCAAGGCGGTCGGCCCGGACGGCGGCGTCAGCTTCCACCACCACGAGGTCGTGGGCGCGCGGCTGACCAAGCAGCGGATGAAGGCGCTCAAGTTCCCCAAGGACGTGATCTCGGACGTCTCGGAGCTGGTCATGCTGCACCTGCGCTTCTACGGGTACGGCCGCGGCGAGTGGACCGACTCGGCGGTGCGCCGCTACGTGACCGACGCCGGGCCGCTGCTGCCGCGCCTGCACAGCCTGACCCGGTCGGACGTGACGACCCGCAACCGGCGCAAGGCGGCGCAGCTCGCGGCCGACTACGACGCGCTGGAGGCCCGGATCGCCCGGATCGCCGCCGAGGAGGACCTGGCCCGCGTCCGGCCCGACCTCGACGGAAACGCGATCATGGAACTGCTCGGGGTGCCGCCCGGCCCGCTCGTGGGTCGGGCCTGGCGGCACCTCAAAGAGCTGCGGCTGGAGCGCGGTCCGCTCGACCGGGACGAGGCCGAGGCCGAGCTGCTGCGCTGGGCTGCCGCCGAGGGCATCACGAAACCCTGATCTCCGTGATCTTCACGGCCAGCTTCGGCGCGCCGTCGGCACCCCCCGTGGTGGTGCCGGCGGCGGCGATCCGGTCCAGCAGGTCCAGACCGCTCGTCACCTGGCCGAACACGGAGTAGTCCGGCGGGATGTCACTGTCCTTGTAGACGATGAAGAACTGCGAACCGTTCGTGCCCGGCCCGGCGTTCGCCATGGCGAGCGTGCCCCGCGGGTACGGTGGCAGCGTCGTCGGCAGGTTCTCCTCGCCGAACTGGTAGCCCGGCGTGCCGGTCCCCGTGCCGCCCGGGTCGCCGCACTGCAGCACCCACAGCCCCTCGGTCGTGAGCCGGTGGCAGGGCGTGTCGCTGTAGAAGTCGTCCCGGGACAGGTGGACGAACGAGTTGACCGTGCAGGGCGCGCGGTCGGCGTACAGCTGGATCCCGATCGCACCGAGGTTGGTCTCCAGCGTGGCGTTCGGTTTGCCCTTCAGCGTCGCGCGCGGCGCGGGCGTGGCCACCAGGCGGGGCTCACCGCCGCCCCGGTCCGCGGGCGAATACGTGCACGTCACGCCCGCACCCGGCGCCGACGAGGGCGCCGCGCCGGTCGGGCCGGCCGCCGCGGGACCGCGACCCGTGCCGTTGCCGGCGGTCGGCGCCGTCTGGGGTGCCGTCTCGGCCGTCGACGCCGCCACGGAGACGACCGGGCCGGCGGTGGTGTCGACCGATTCGTTGGCCCGCACGTACAGCAGGACGGTGGCGGCCCCGCTCAGGATCAGCAGCGCGGCGGCCCCGCCGACGACGGGGATGACCCAGCGTCGTCGCTTGCCCTGCCCGGGCGGACCACCGGAACCAGGACCGGTCCCGGCCGGACCGGCAGCGGGCCCAGCGGGACCGGGCGGCGCACCGAAGGACGGGCCGTGGGAAGGACCCTGCGAAGGGCTCGCCGGGCCGGGACCCTGCGAAGGGCCGCGGGGAGCGCCATAGGGCTCACCCGGCGGATGGATGTCCGGCACGTCGTCGGCGGTGTACGCCGGACGCAGCCACGCGGGAAGGGTCGGGTCCGGCGCCGACGGCGGCAGCGGCTCGGCGAGCTCCTGCGGTCGCGGCGCACCGGGCCGCGGCGGCTCGTAGCCCGGCACGTCGTGCTCCGGCGGCGGCTGATGGGCGGCCGACGCCAAGGACGGGAACCCGTACACGGGCTCCCGGTACTCGTACTCGTCGTAAGCGCCGGGCTCGTGCGCACGGGACGGCAGTGACGGCCGCACCGGCGGCCCCGACTCCAGCTCGAACCGACGCGGACCGCGGGGGTCCTGAGCGCCGCGAGGGTCGCGAGCGCTTCGAGGGTCGTGCCCGGAATCGGGATCCGGCGGCGAAGCGGACAAAGGCGGTGGAGGCGATGACATTATGTGATCATACGATTACAAACAGCTCAAAGCGGCAGTGCTACCGCCAACGCCTTCGCCCGTTCCGCCCAGGAGTGCTGCTCGGCGAACGCCTGCCGCCGAGCCACCAGTGCCGGGTCGTGCGCCTCGGCCGCCGCCTCCCGTACCGCGGCCACCACCGCCTTCGGAGTGCCCGCGATCCGCACGAGCGGGGTGTCGAGCCAGTGCACCGCCGGCAGGTCGGTGCTCACGGGCGGCTTCCCGGCCGCGAGGTACTCCAGCGTCTTGAGCGGGAACGACGCCCGGTTGAAGGGCGTGTCACGGTACGGCGTGACGCCCACGTCGATGTGCCGCAGGAACGTCGGCAGCGTCTCGAACGGCTGCCGGCCGACCCAGACGACGTTGGGCCGCTCGGTCAGCGCCGGGAAGCGGGCCGGCTCCCAGCGGTCGTCGTGCGGCCCGACCAGCAGCAGCGACACGCCGTCGTCGGCCAGGGCGGCGAGCAGCTCGAAGTCGGTGCGGTCGGAGAACTGGCCGATGACCCCCGCCACCGGCCCGGCGAGCGGCTTCGGGAGCGCGGCCGGCTCGCCCGGGGTCCGGTAGGCCGAGGTCTGCACGCCGTTCGGGATCAGCTCGACGCGCTTGGCGCCCAGTCCCGCCCAGCGCTCCGCCAGTACCGTGGAGACCGCCACGACAAGATCGGCGTTGTCCAACTGCCGTCGCTCGTCCTCGGCGACCCGCGCCGCGTCCTGCCCCATGAGCTCCGCGCCGGCGACATAGTCGTCGGTGCCGTAGAGCACCTTGGCCACCCCGGGGCCCCAGCTGCGCAGGACGTCGACGAGGTTGCAGGCCATCACCGCGGCCGGCCGGCGGTCGAGTTTGCGCAGCGCCCAGCGGGTCTGCGAGCGGATCAGCGCCGCGGTGCTGACCTTGATGTAGGGGCGGGTGTGCAGCGGCAGCACCCGCGGCGTCAGCCGCGTCACACCGTCGGACACCTGACGGATCTGCGGGGAGACGCCCAGACGCGAGGCGCCGTAACGATAGCGGTCCGGAGTCGCCGCAGAGATCGGCGGATCGACCCAGAGAATGTCAGCATGAGTGGTGAGCGCCGAGGCGAGCAGCCGGTCAGAGCCGGTCACCCCGTCCCACGACGTTCCGGCGAAGACGACGACCAGCGGCTGAGGCACGGCTCACATTCTCCTGGAGGACACCTGGCCGGTTCAACGCTGTCGGAACTCTGACCCCGGTTGGGTCGTGGATGTGGCGATTCAGCCGGTTCTGCGCGTAGACCGGGTCAGCTACCGTCGCTACACGTTCCCCTCTTTCGGCCGCAGCACGTTCGTGGTGCCGGCCACCCCTGAACACTCTGGAGGCAGACATGCAGCCGTGTCCTACCTGCGGCGGCATGGGCATTGATACGAACGGTTACTGCACGCAGTGCCGCACCTATCGAGGCGTCCCGCAGGCGCCGCAACCGCCGGTGAGCGGCTCGCCCTACGGTGGCGACTCGTACGGCGCGCCCTATGCCGGCTACCAAAGCAGCGGACCCTCGTTCCCCGACCAGCAGGTCAGCGGGCCGGGCTACCCCGGCCAGGTCAGCGGGCCGGCCTACCCCGGCCAGGTCAGCGGCCAGCCTGCCTACCCCGGCCAGGTCAGCGGGCCGCCGGCGTTCCCGCCGAGCACCTACGGCGGCCAGTACGGCGCGTCGCCGACCCCGCCGCGGCGCAACAAGTTCATGATGCCGCTGATCGCGCTGTCCGGCGTGGTCGTGGTCCTCGTGATCGCGATCGTCGCCGTGGTCGCGCTGCGCGGCAAGGACGAAGACCCGAAGAACGTCGCCGACCCGGGCAAGACCACCGGCACCACCGCCGGTGCGAGCGCCGGGGCGAGCACCAAGCCGAGCGCGGCGATCGACTCGTGCTTGATCGGCTCCTGGACGACCACCAGCTACAGCTCGACAACGCCGATGGATGGCGTCGAGGGCGGCCTCAAGCTCACGCTGGACAAGAACGGCTCGAAGCTGAAGTTCAACGCCGACGGCACCTACACCGAGACCTACAAGGACAGCGTCTACAAGGCCAACCCGACGATCTCCGGCACAACGGTGGCGATCACGGCCACGGTCAACGCGACCGTCACCGCGACGGTGCACACCACCAGCGGCAGCATCGTGTACGAGGACGTGCAGGCCACCGGCAAGATGGTGGTCGCCGTCCCGTCCACCGGCAACAGCGAGGAGCAGCAGTTCGAGGCCGACGACACGCCGAGCAAGTACACGTGCAACGGCAGCATCCTGTCGTTCTCGAACACGACGACCCAGGTGCAGGCGAAGAAGGACAGCTGAGGCTACGGATACGTGAGCTGTTTCCCGCCGGGTTGTGCGATGTCGTCGCCGACCCGGCGGGCCCACCGGCCGCCGAGCACCGCGTAGCCCACGGCGGTCAGCACGTAGCAGATCGCGACCCCGCTGAGCACCACCGCCGACTGGCCGGTGTAGGGCAGGGTCAGCGCGCCGATGTACATGCCGGCGACCAGCATGATGTTGAACGCGGTGTCGTTGATGCTGAATACCCGCCCGCGGAACTCGTCGGCGCACTCGTGCTGCAGTGACGTGTCCGTGACGATCTTGATCGCCTGGGCCGCGAGGCTGGTGACGAACACCGCCCCGAGCAGCAGCACCGGATCGAAGGGCAGCCCGAAGCCGAGGAGCGCCGCGCCCGTGGCCGCCAGCACGACCGCCACCCAGCGCCAGCCGCCCATCCGGCGGGCCACCGGCGGCGTCACGAAGGACGCCAGCACCATCCCGACGCCGCCTGCGGCGAAGGCGTTGGCGATGGTACCGAAGGAGTCGCTGACCTCGCTGCCGGTGTTGAACACGGAGCGGAAGAGCAACAGGCAGGCCAGCAGGACCACGCCGTACAGCAGCCGGAACACCGCCTGCACCAGGACGAGATAGGCGGCGCCGCGCTTCGCCGCGAGGTGGCGGACCCCGGCGACGGTGCCGCGGTTGACCTCGCCGACCGCCTGCCGGATCGAGCTCTTGGTCTGCTGCGCGGCGTCGGGCCCCAGCTCGTCGGCGGCGAACGACGCCCGGCCGATCAGCGCGGACGCCAGGTAGAAGCCGGCGGCGATCGAGGCGACCAGCGCATAGCCGTGGAACGACGTGGCCAGCACCGTCTTGATCAGGGCCGCGCCGGCGCCGATGCCGACGGAGAAGCTGAGCGAGCCGAGCGTCGCGGCGAACGAGTTGGCGGTCACCAGCATGTTGTCGTCGACGACGTGCGGGGTCGCCGCGGACAGCCCGGCCAGGAAGAACCGGTTCAACCCGGTGACGACGAGCGCCAGCAGGAACGGCACCGGCGACTCGTGGCCCTGCCAGATGTACAGCGCGATCGGCAGCACCAGGACGGCGCGCAGCAGGTTGGCCCGCAGGATGATCGTGCGCCGCCGCCACCGGTCGAGGAACACCCCGACATACGGCCCGATCAGCGAGTACGGCAGCAGGAGGACGGCGAATCCGGCGGCGATGGCCATGCCGCCGGCGCGCTGCTCCGGGTTGAACAGCACCGTGCCGGCCAGCGCGCCCTGGAACAGGCCGTCGCCGATCTGCGCCACCGTCCGCACGCCGAGCAGGCGGCGGAAGCCCCGTTGCCGCAGGACCGCCCGCACGAAGTGTGACTGTGGACGGGCGGAGGCGGTGGCGGTGGACACGCCAAAAGCCTACGGCCCGTTCAGGTCTTTGGCGGCTCGACCGCACCCCGGCCGTGGGTGGGCCCGCTGCCGGCGGGCCCACCCACGGCTTCTGCGCCTCGACGGCGGCTCGGCCGTCGAGCGGGTCTGTCAGGCTTGCCGGGGCTTCGGCGCCTCGACCGCGGCACGGCCGTTGGCGGGCTCGTCCGAGACCATGCCACTGAGGCGGCCGAGCAGTTTGGCCAGGTCGATGCCGGTCAGGTCGGTGCTGAGCTGCAGGCCCTGGGCGACGTTGCCGGCCACCGACTTCGTCAGCGACGACGCGCCGTCGGTGGAGATGACGGTCATCTTGTCGATGTTGGACATCGGCTCGCTCGCGGCCTTGACCACCTCCGGCATCACCCGCACCAGCAGGTCCAGGATCGCGGCCTCACCGTACGCGGCGAACGCGTCCGCCTTGAGCTTCATCGCCTCGGCCTCGGCCTGGCCGCGGGCCAGGATCGCCGACGCCTCGGCGGCACCCTCGCGCTCCAGGGCCTCGGCGATCGCGACGCGCCGGCGCTGCTCCGCCTCGCCCTCCTTGGCGCCTTCGATCGCGTTGGCCTCGGCGAGGGCGGCCCGCCGGGACCGCTCGCCCTCACCGGTGAGGCGGGCCTGCTCCGCGGAGCCCTGCGCCGCGGCGATGACGGCCTGCCGCTGCGCGTCGGCCTTGAAGATCGCGGCGTTCTTCGCCGCCTCCGCTTCCTGCTCCACCCGGTAGCGCTCGGCGTCGGCCGGCTTGCGGACCTCGGTGTCGAGCTGGCGCTGCTTGAGCTCGGCGTTGCGCTCGGCGACCTTCTGCTGCTCAGCCAGGATGACCTGCTCGCGTTCGGCCTGCGCCAGCGGGCCGGCCGCGGCGGAGCGGGCCTTGGCGGCGTCGATCTCCGCCTGGATGGCGGCCTGCTTGAGCGCCAGGTTGCGGTTGGCCTCGGCGATGGCCTCCTCCGCCCTGAGCCGCTCCGACTCGGCCGCCTGGCGGGCGTGCGCCTCGGCGATCGCGGCGTCCCGCAGCACGCGGGCGGCCTCCGGCCGGCCGAGATCCTTCAGGTAGGACCCGTCGGCGAGGATGTCCTGGAGCTGGAACGTGTCGAGCACCAGACCCTGGTTGGTCAGCGAGTGCTCCGCCTCCTCGGCGACCGCGCTGGCGAACGCGGTCCGGTCCCGGATGATCTCCTCGATGGTGAGCCGGCCGACGATCGAGCGCAGCGCGCCGGCGAGCACCTCGCTGGTGAACAGGTCGATGCCCTGCTGCTGGTTGAGGAACCGCTGGGCGGCGGCGCGGATCGCGTCCTCGGTGCCGCCGACCTTGACGATCGCGACGCCCTGCAGGTTGGCGCGGATGCCCTGCTTGCTGACCGCGCCGGTGATCTCGACGTGGATGCGGCGGCTGGACAGGTCCAGGACCTGGAGCTTCTGCACGATCGGCACCACGAACACCGAGGCGCCCATGACGACCTTCTGACCGGACAGGTCGGTGGAGCGCGACCCGTCGAGCGCCTGCACCGACTTGCCCTTGCGGCCGGTGATGATGAACGCCTCGTTGGATCCGGCGACCTTGATCCGCGCGACGATGAACAGCATCAGGAAGAGGATCAGCAGGACGCCGCCGCCGATCGCGATGAGCAGGACCGTATTCATATGTACAACCCTTCTGTTAAAGGGGTTCCTCGACCTACAAAGGGGTTTCTTCGACAATCACGCTGGTGGAACTGGTTGCCTCGACCACGAGGACCCGCGTGCCGAGCGCGATCGGATGGTCCGCGCGGGCGCTGAGCTTCACGGGCTGCCCGCCGAGGGAGATCCGCACCTCGCCGAAGCCGTTCGCGGTGATCGGGGTGACGATCACGCCGGTGGTGCCGATCATGTCCCGCTGCGTCGGTGTCGCGTCGGTGCGCATGTTCATCGCCATCCGGGCGAGCCGGGTGGCGAACCAGGCGGTCGGCACGGCGGCTACCAGCCCGCCGAGGGCAGCGACGGCCGAGCCCCCGGGGACGCCGAGCGCCGACACGATCGCCGCGCCGAATCCGAACGCGCCGATGAACCCGGCGATCGCCGGAAGTGAGAACAGGCCGCCGGCGTCTGGGTGGTCGACGTCGAAATGGAAGAGGTCGCCGAGCAAAAGCGACAAGGCCAGCACGAGGATGCCCAGGCCGCCGACGATCAGGAACACCACGTCCATTGCGCCCCCTCCCCGTTGGAACTAGCAGGGTATCCATCAGACGCAAATCTGACACTCGCGTTTTCGGGCACAATTGACGGCGTGCGTTGGGCGGAGATGCAAGCGCCGATCGATGCGGTCGGGATCGCGGTGGACGACACCGGTGTGTGCTCGGTGCGTTTCGGCGGCGCGGCCGGCCCGCTCGCCCCCGCCGGCGATCCGGTGCTGGAGCGGGCCGTCGAGGAGCTGACCCGCTACTTCGGCGGGGAATCTGCGCCGTTCACGGTGCCGCTGTCAGTGCGCGGCGGGTCGGAGTTCGAGCGGGCCGTCTGGCGGGCGCTGTGGGCCATCCCGTATGCGGAGATGCGCACGTACGGGCAGATCGCCGCCGCGGTCGGCGAGCCGGACGGGGCCAGGGCGGTCGGGGTCGCCTGCAACCGCAACCCGCTGCCGATCATCGTGCCGTGCCATCGCGTGGTCGGCGCCGACGGGAAGATGGTCGGGTTCGGCGGCGGCATCTGGCGCAAGAAGGTGCTGCTGGAGCTGGAGGCCAAGGTGCGCATCGAGCGCGAGTTCGGCCTGCTCTGACGCCGAACAGGGCCCCTCCTGACGGAGGGGCCCTGTTCATGAGGCGTGGTTCAGCGCTCGATCTCGCCGGCGATGAACTGCTCGACCGACTGGTGCGCGTCGTGGTCGTTGTACTGCACCGGCGGCGACTTCATGAAGTAGCTCGACGCGGACAGGATCGGGCCGCCGATGCCGCGGTCCTTGGCGATCTTCGCGGCGCGCAGCGCGTCGATGATGACGCCGGCCGAGTTGGGCGAGTCCCAGACCTCGAGCTTCAGCTCCGCGTTGAGCGGGGTGTCGCCGAAGGACTTGCCCTCGAGGCGGATGTAGGCCCACTTGCGGTCGTCGAGCCACGGCACGTGGTCCGACGGGCCGATGTGGACGTCGGACTTCGCCATCTCGTGCGGGATCTGCGAGGTCACCGACTGGGTCTTCGAGATCTTCTTCGAGACCAGGCGGGTGCGCTCCAGCATGTTCATGAAGTCCATGTTGCCGCCGAAGTTGAGCTGGTACGTGCGCAGCAACTCGACGCCGCGGTCCTCGAACAGCTTCGCGAGGGCGCGGTGCACGATCGTGGCGCCGACCTGGCTCTTGATGTCGTCGCCGACGATCGGCAGCCCGGCGTCGGTGAACTTCTGCGCCCACTCCGGGTTGGAGGCGATGAACACCGGGAGCGCGTTGACGAAGGCGGCGCCCGCGTCGATCGCGGCCTGGGCGTAGTACTTGGCGGCCTGCTCCGAGCCGACCGGCAGGTAGCAGACGAGCACGTCGACCTGAGCCTCGCGCAGCGCGGCGGCCACGTCGACCGGCTGCTCGTCGGACTCGTCGACCATCTCGCGGTAGTACTGGCCGAGGCCGTCGAGGGTCGGTCCGCGCTGGACGGTCACGCCGGTGGGCGGCACGTCGCAAAACTGGATGGTGTTGTTCTCGCTGGCGCTGATCGCGGCCGCGAGGTCCTGGCCGACCTTCTTCGCGTCGACGTCGAACGCCGCGACGAACTGCACGTCACCGACGTGGTAGTCGCCGAACTTGACGTGCATGAGACCCGGTACCCGGTCATTCGGGTCGGCGGTGCGGTAATACTCCACGCCCTGGACCAGGGACGAGGCGCAGTTGCCTACACCGACGATGGCAACGCGGACGGAGCCCATCGCGGATGCCTCCTTCTTGTCGTTCACGATGACCGCTCCGGATCTGCCGAAGGCGGCTGAGGGGTGGTGCCATTGCGTTCGTTCGCAATGAGCTCTTCGAGCCAGCGGACCTCGCGCTCGCACGCGTCCAGGCCGTGGCGTTGCAGCTCCAGGGTGTAGGCGTCGAGCCGCTCAGCGGCCCTGCTCAGCACCTCGCGCATGCCCTCGCGACGCTCCTCCACCCGGCGGCGGCGGCCCTCGAGGATCCGCAGCCTGGTCGCCGGGTCGGTGCGTGCGAAGAAGGCGAAGTGGACGCCGAAACCCGCCTCGCTGTCGTAGGTCTCGGGGCCGGCGGCGGTGAGCAGCTCCTGGAAGCGCTCCTTGCCCTCGGCGGTGATCGTGTAGACCACGCGGCCGCGCTTGCCGGTGAGCAGTGGGACCTCGTCGGGTGATGCCGGCATGCCAGTCGGCGGGGCACCTTCGGTGATCCAGCCGTCCGTCTGTAGACGGCGCAATGTGGGGTAGAGGGAGCCGTAGCTGATCGCGGCCCGGAACGCGCCCAGCTTGGTCGTGAGTTGCTTGCGCAGCTCGTAACCGTGCATCGGGGACTCGTGCAGGAGACCCAGGATCGCCAGTTCGAGCATTCCCGGCCTCCCTCCGTTTACCCGATCCGATGTATCGGCCCGATACATCGCAACGGTAGGCCCCCAGCCGAACGGATGCAACGCGAGTACCGAAGTGGCTTGGACCACACCGCCGATCGTCTATCCGACGGTTACCGATCGTGACCGATGTCGCCGAGCGGCGCGGGACCGCGTACCCTCGGCGCATGCGTACCCAGCGTCAGGTGGTCGACTTCTCCTTGCGGAGACGCGCCCTGCTGCGTGAGGTGCATTCCGGGCGTGTCGGCACCTATGAGGTGTGCGACGCGTCGCCATACCTGAAGAGCGCAGCGAAGTTCCACGGTGAGCCGACGGAGGAGCTGTGCCCGGTGTGCCGCCGGGAGAACCTCACCCATGTGCATTACATCTATGGGGATGAGCTGCGGCAGTCGTCAGGACAGGCCCGCCGCCTGACCGAGCTGCCACTCCTGGCGATGACGCTGAGTGAGTTTCACGTCTACGTGGTGGAGGTCTGCCGCGCCTGCGGCTGGAATCACCTCGTGGAGCAGTATCTGCTGGGGCGCGACGGCCTGACGGCCGGATCGGACGATGGAGCCGGCGGTCGGTCCACGACGCGGGTCCAAGGAGGGGCGGCGGAGTGAACCTGGCCCGCGATCGCAGCGGGCCGATTTACATCGATGCCCTGGCGAGCGGTGACGTCTCGCGGCCTCACGGCCGCTTGACGGCCGGGACCGCAGACTTGAGACCTGACCGACGAGTGCCTCAGCTCACAGACATGGTGGCGACGGAGCATGCGACAACGACGCAACCGGCAAGGTGGGACGAATGAACTACGGTGACCCGACCAACTCCCCCTCGGGCCGGGCGCAGGTTCCTGGATCTTTTCCGGGGCCGGACGGTGACGACTTCGGCATTCCTCCCCTACCGCCGCCGCCACCCCTGCCGCCACCTGCGCCTTCCTCGCCCGCGCCGAGCGCCGGCGCCGCGGGGCGGGCGACGGTCGGTCGCGCCAGCGTAGGGCGCCCGGGCGGCGACGAGCCGCGCACCGGGCGCGCGTCCGTGCCAGTGCCCGGTGCGTCCGGGTCGGCGTCCGTGGGTTCGGCATCCGTCTCCGGCTCTGCCTCCGTGTCGGGTTCGGCCTCAGTGTCTGGTTCAGCCTCAGTGTCCGGCTCCGCGTCGGTGCCCGGCTCCTCCGCCGGCCGCGCGACGGTCGGCCGGGCCACGGTCGGCCGCGCGTCGGTGTCGATGGGCGCCGAGGGCTTCGGCGACGGGCCGGGCGGTCCAGGTGGCCCGGGTGGCCCCGACGGCCCCGGTGGTGCCGGCGGCAGCGGTCCTGGCCGGGGCCGGAGCAGCAGCGCCAAGGCCAAGCGCCGGCGCCGCCGCAACATCGCCATCGCCGCGATCGCCGCGTTCATCATGATCGCCGGCATCGGCATGGTCGGCGGCACCTATTACTTCGACCAGGTCGGGCTGCCCGAGGACCTGGCCATGGAGCAGTCGACCACGATCTTCTACGCCGACGGCGTCACCCCGATGGGCCGTATCGGCGACAAGAACCGCACGGTCATCCCGATCACCGAGATCCCGCCGGACGTGCAGCACGCCGTCGTCGCGGCCGAGGACAACAGCTTCTACACCAACGACGGCGTCGACTACAAAGGCGTCGTGCGCGCGGCGTGGAACAACGTGACCGGCGGTGACCGGCAGGGCGCCTCGACGATCAGCCAGCAGTACGCGCGGCACTGGGCCGACCTCGAGGGCGTCACCTACGCGCGGAAGCTGCGCGAGGCCGTCATCGCGCTGAAGCTCAACCAGGAGTTCGAAAAGGACAAGATCCTGGAGATGTACCTCAACATCGTCTACTTCGGGCGTGGGGCGTACGGCATCCAGGCGGCATCCATCGCGTACTTCAACAAGCCCGCGAAGGAACTGAGCATGGCCGAGGGCATGGTCCTGGCCGGCATCATCAAGAACCCCGAGGGCAACAACGCCAAGGGCAGCCCCTTCGATCCGAACATCGACAAGCAGCAGGCGACGGATCGGTTCAACTACATCAAGGGCCGGATGCTCGCGCTCAAGTTCGTGAAGCCCGAAGAGGCGGACACGAAGATGGCCTACCCGACGACGGTCATCACGCCGGCCGTGGCCCGGGCCAACGCGGTCAAGACGCAGGGCAGCATGGACAAGCCCGAAGGCCTGATCGTGCACCACGTGCTCGACGAGGTCGCCGCGCTCAAGGACCCGAAGACCGGCGCCCCGCTCTATGAGGGTGTCGACCCCGACGGCAGCAAGAACTTCGACAAGATCCGCAACGGTGGTCTGAAGATCGTCACGACCGTCGACCAGAAGCTGCAGCAGGCCGCGGTCCAGGAGGCGAGCCGCAACCCCGAGTCGCGGATCAACAAGTACCCGGGCAACCTGCAGGCCGCGCTCGTGGCCGTCGAGCCGGGCACCGGCGCGGTCAAGGCCTACTACGGCGGTGACAGCGGCAACGGCGGCGACTTCGCCGGCTACTACAACGACCCGGTGCTCAGCAACGGCGACGACAGCTGCTGCGGCGGCCACCCGCCGGGCTCGACGTTCAAGGTCTACACCCTCGCCACCGGCCTGATGGCCGGCTACACGATCGACTCCTACTGGAACGGCGACTCGCCGCAGCAGTTCCCGGCCAGCGGCCGGACCGCGAAGAACCCGGTCAAGAACGCCGGTGAGGGCGCGGTCTCGTCGCCGAAGTGCAAGTCGGGCGACGGCAAGTGGTGCACCTTGGAAGAGGTCACCGTCATGTCGCTCAACGTGCCGTTCTTCGCGCTCGCCGAGAAGGTCGGCCCGGCGAAGGTGATCGACACCGCCCGCGCGGCCGGCATCACCGACATGTGGGCCAACGTCGACAACAAGTCCAAGAAGATCGACCTCGTGGCCAACAAGGGCTCCGACGTGTTCCCGAAGTACTTCAACACCGAGGTCGCCTTCGGTCAGTACCCGGTGACGGTGCTGGAGCACGCCGGCGGCATCGCCACGTTCGCCGCCCGCGGCGTCGCGGCGAAGACCCACTTCCTGAAGGAGGTGTGGGAGGACGGCAAGAAGACCTACGGCGAGGTGATCAACCCGAAGCGCATCCCGGGCTTCACCGACCAGATGGCCGACGACCTCAACACCGTCCTGCAGGGCGTGCCGAAGCACTACAACCTGAAGCTCAAGGACGGCCGCCAGATCGCCGGCAAGACCGGCACCTGGCAGCTGCGCGACACCACCGCCAACGCGCACGCGTGGTTCGTCGGCTACACCGCCTACGACCCGGGCAAGAAGTCGCCGGGCCTGGCGACCGCGGTGTGGGTCGGCAACAAGGGCGTGGAGGAGAAGATCGTCGACAGCAACGGCAGGGGCGTCATCGGCGGTAACCTGCCCGGCCCGATCTGGCAGGACTTCATGGACAAGGCCGAGGCCATCATGAAGCAGCCGAAGATCAACTTCCCGGGTCCGAAGCACGTCGGCAACCAGGACGTCGGCACCGGCATCTCGCCGCAGCCGAGCCTCCCGGTCGACCCGAACATCCCGGGCGGTGGCCCCGGCAACCCGGGCGGCGGCAACGGTAACGGCAATGGCAACGGTAACGGCAACGGTGGCAACCCCGGTGACACCCAGAGTCCGGGCCCGGGCGGCATCGGCGGCGGCATCATCCCCACGCCGACACGAAGACGCTGATCGAGCAGGCCGAAGATGTGCGGCCACGGTCACGGCGGTATGTTCGCCGGGACCGTGGCCGCTGTCGTTGGGGAGGTCCGTTGGAAGCGGGCAGGCTGAAGGCCGTCCGGTGGGGGCTGCTCGCGCTGTTCGTGGCGCTGGTGGCCTACGCGCACTGGTGGTATGGCATCCGGCACCACTTCTACGACCTCAAGATCTACCGGCAGGCCATCGACTGGTGGCTCGACGGGCACGACCTCTACACGTTCACCAAGCCCGACATGACCCAGGGCGAGCTCGGCTTCACCTATCCGCCGTTCGGCGCGATGGTGCTGGTCCCCTTCGCGCTGCTGGCCAAGAACGCCGCCGTCACCGTCTACGCGATCCTCGCCTGCGCCGGCCTGCTGATCACCACGTTCTGGCTCGTCGCCCCGGCCGCCCGGCGGCACGGCTGGTCGCTGCCCTTCGCGCTGGTGCTGTCGACCGTCGTGTTCACCACGCTCGAGCCGATCCGTGAAACGTTCAGCTTCGGCCAGATCAACGTGCTGCTGATCGTGCTCGTCCTCGCCGACCTGCTGATCCTGCTGCCGCGGGAGAGCCGGTGGGCGGGTGTCCTCATCGGACTCGCCGCCGCCATCAAGCTCACCCCGGCGATCTTCATCGTGTACCTGCTGGTCAGCCGCCGGTACCGGGCGGGAATCACGGCGATCGTCAGCGCCGCCGCCGCCACGTTGCTGGCCGCCGCGGTCGCGCCCCGCGCCTCGTGGGACTTCTGGACCGACACGCTGTGGAAGGGCGAGGGGATCGGCAAGGCGGCGTACATCCCCAACCAGTCCCTGCGCGGGCTGCTCGCCCGATATGACGCACCCGGCTGGCTGTGGGTGCTGCTGGTGCTGGCGGTCGTCGGCGTCGGCCTGTGGCGGGCCCGCCGCGCCGCGCTCGCCGGCGACGAGCTCGTCGGGCTCACCATCGCCGGCTTCGTCGGCTGCCTGGCCAGCCCGATCACCTGGATCCACCACATCTACTGGTTCGCGCCCGCTCTCGTCGTCCTGTTCGACGCCGGCCGGCGATGGCTCGCTGTATTGACCGCTGTCACCGTCGGTGTGGGCATGGTGTCGCTGTACGACCAGGGCCTGCCCGTCGACCCGTGGGGCAAGGGCGTCCTCGGGTTCTTCATCGAGAACTGGTACGTCCTGCTCGCCGTCGCGCTGCTGTTCGCGATGCCGATCCGGCGGGTCGGCGAGGAAACCATGTCGGGTGGTGCACCCGCCTCGGAGGTTGCGACGGTACGGTGATGCGATGCCGCCGACTGTGCGACCCGAGCACCGCCTGAATGACGAGCCCGCCACCTCCGACCGCTTCGTCGGTGGCCTCTCCGAGTCGATCGGTGGGCCCCTGGGCAGTCACGCCGTGCGGACATCGAGCCGTTTCTGGACCCCCGCGCGGGTGGTCCTGCTGCTGATCTGCGCCATGCTCAGCTTCTCCTGGATGCAGAAGTCCCCCTGCCGCGACGGCGCCTGGGCGGACATGAAGCAGTACAAGTACTTCTGTTACACCGACGTCCTGGCCCTCTACTACGCCGAGGGCCTCAACGAGGGACAGGTCCCCTACGCCGACCACCAGGTCGAGTACCCGGTCCTGACCGGCGCCTTCATGGGCGTGCTCGGCCTGCCCGTGCACTCCCTCGGCCAGCAGGGCGCGATCGACAACCCCGGCCAGACCTTCTACGACCTCAACGCCGTCGTGCTCAGCGCCTTCGGCATCGCCGCGGTCGCCGCCACGCTCGCCATCCGGCGCCGGAGACCCTGGGACGCCGCGATGTTCGCCGCAGCACCCGCGATGTTCGTCTCCGCGACGGTGAACTGGGACCTCTTCTGCGTCGGCCTCGCCGCCATCTCCATCGCGTGCTGGGCCCGCCGAAGACCACTGCTCGCCGGTCTCTTCCTCGGCCTGGCGACGGCCGCGAAGTTCTACCCGGTCCTGATCCTCGGCGCCCTCCTGGTCCTCTGCCTGCGCACCGGCAAGTGGAAGGAGGCCCTCGCCACCTTCGGCGTCGGCGCCGGCACCTGGCTCGCCGTCAACGTGCCCGTCGCGGTCCTCTACTGGGACTCCTGGATCAAGTTCTGGGACTTCAACTCCCAGCGTGGCATCGACTGGGGCACCCTCTGGTACATCGGCGCCCACTTCCCGCGCGGCTCCGGCCAGTACGGGTTCCCCTACTTCCAGAACCTCGACACCGACCCTGAGCACGCCACCCTCAATGTGCTCTACCTCGGCCTCTTCCTGATCTGCTGCGCGGGCATCCTCGTCCTGGGACTCACCGCCCCGACCACACCCCGCCTCGCCCAGCTCGCGTTCCTGATCGTGGCCGCGTTCCTGATCACCGGCAAGGTGTGGTCGCAGCAGTACGTGCTGTGGCTCATCCCCCTCGCGGTGCTCGCCCGACCTCGCTGGGGTGCCTTCCTGGCCTGGCAAGCGGCAGAGGTCTTGTACTTCGTCTCGTTCTACGGCGAGCTCATGGGCGCCTCGGGCCGCCAGGTCTTCCCGGAGGGCGTGTTCGTCCTCGCCTCGATCCTGCGCCTGGTGACCCTCGCGGTCCTGGTCGGCTTCGTCATCCGCGACATCAGGCACCCCGAGATGGACGTCGTCCGCGACACCTACGAAGGCGAAGACCCCGACGGCGGCGCCTTCAATCCCGAACCGGCCGAACGCCCACTGATCGAACCCCCACCCCTGGTCAAAGCGGAGGCGTAGCCGCTTCGCCGGCAGCACGTCCGCACTTTCCGCACTTCCGCACTTCCGCACTTCTGCACAACGGCAAGGGCCGGCGGGATCTTCTCCCACCGGCCCTTTCGTGTCTCGTCTCTGGTGCTCGGTGCTCGGTGCTCGGTGCTCCAGTGCTAGGTGGCCCAGTGCTTGCTTCCCGATGACCGGCGCGCTCGGTGCTTCGCCTTCGGCGCTTGGCGTTTCGGTGCCGAGCGGTTCGGGGCGTGGGCGTTTCCGGCCCAGCCGTCTGCCTCCGTTGCCTCGGTTCCGCTCCGTCGCCTCGGCCCTGCCCCCTTGTCCCGGCCCTGCTCCGTCGTCTGCGTCGTTGGGCGTCAGCTGTCCTCGACCTTGTAGAGCACGACGTCGCCCTGCTCCGTGCGGGTCAGGCCGAGGCCGTCGATCGGTGCGTCGATGGCGCGTTCGTACGCGCTGCCGAGGGCCTGGCTGCGGACCACGACGACCGTGCGGATGTGCCGCTCGCGCAGCAGCGCCACCGTCTGCTCGTCGGGGAACTGCTCCATCGTCTGCCGCAGCTCCTGCAGGTCCATCGGCGTGAAGCCGCTGCCGCCGTTGGCGATCTTCGGGAACCCGTCGGTGCTCCACAGCATGACGTTCATGTCGAAGAGCTCGTGGCTGGGCAGCACCATCAGCGGCCCCTGCACCGTGCTCATCGCGATCGGTGTGGTGGGCACCACCGGATGCGGCGTCTCGTGAGTGCCCTCGAACAGCACCAGCATGACGGGGATCAGGGTCAGCAGGCGCGGCAGGAACCCCGCCCGGTCACCCGGCTCCGAGTGGGTCCGGTCGGCGAACAGCTCCACTGCCCGCTCCGCGAACGCGCTCACCGCTCCCGCCGCGAGCAGCGCCAGGAACAGCGTCGTCCACACCACCAGGCGCCCCGAGGTGCGGATGCCGTCGAAGCCCGGCAGCGCCCGGTACAGCGCCAGGTAGCCGAACTCGCCCTCGCCGGGGCCGTGCGTCCCCATCGCGAGCGCCACCGTGCCGATGACGCCGACCAGCATCCAGATGCGGTGCTTGAGCCGCCACGCGGAGACGAACAGTCCGGCGAACGCCAGGCCGTACAAGAAGAAGCCCGGCAGCAGAGCCATCTCCGGCGCCCAGCTCAGCGTGGCACGGGCGCCTTCATACGCGTCGCCCCACAGCCACGACTCCTTCGGCGCGATGAAGAAGCCCTTCAGCGGCGGCGAGAACAGCCCGACGAGCTCCTCGCTGCGCCGCGCATACGGGTGTTCCTTCAGCACCTGCAGGTACGGGTACGCCATCAGCCCGCCGACCACCGAGAAGATCGCCCCGCCGCCGAGGTTGGCGAAGAACAGCTTCCAGCCGAACGGGCGCGTCACGCCCCACTTGCGCACGTGCCGGTAGCCCCAGGAGACCGCGGTGGCGAGCACGGCCAGCAGCAGCGCGTACACGAACGGGATGCCGATGCCGAAGCCCAGACTGATCTGCCATGAGGCGACGAGCCAGCCCGCGAGGACCCAGCCCCAGCGCCGCTTGTCCGGCTGATAGCCGTTGCGCAGCGAGAAGCCGTGGCCGCGAGCGAGCATGGCCAGCGCCAGCGCGATCCCGCCGATCGACAGCACGTGCAGGTGACCCGCCTGGCCCAGCCGGTACGGCGCGTACGCGAACGCGGCACCGGCCACCACCGCACCGGTCGGTCGTGACCCCAGCTGCCGGGCCAGCACGTACGCCCCGAAGAACGCCAGGGCGTAGACGAGGACGTACATGATGTTGTACCGGACGAGCGCCGCCACCGGCCCGCTGCCGAGCATGCCGGCGGGCGCGTAGCCGAGCAGCGTGTCCGAGAACGCGTAGCTGTAGTTCGAGGGGAAGAACGCGTTGGCGTTCCACAATTGCGCCGGATTGGTCGTGAGGATGTGCCCGCCCCACGACATCTGCCAGGCCTGCAGCGTCGGGTCGGCGTAGTCCTGCGGGATCGTCCTGCTCGGGTCCTGCAGCGTCGGCCAGGTCATGACAGCGGCGAGCAGTACGGAGCCCACGGCCGCCATCGTCCACTCGTGCCCGAGGAACTCCCCGACCGCGTTGCCGATGCGCGCCGCCACCCTGCGGGCCTTGCTGGGCTCCTCACCGGGGACGGGTGCGAACGATCCGAACGGGTCCACCTTGACGAGACTGACCCGCTCGCCGCCCTGAGCGGTGGCGCCGTCCGTCTTGCCCGCTTCCCCGGCGGCCGTGCCGCCCTCTGCCTTCGCAGCGCCGGCCTTCGACCTGCCCGCCGATTGCTTCGTGTCGCCGGTCGCCTGGGCGGCGCTGCCGGTCTTGGTGTCTTCCGTGGCCGCCTTGGCGCTGCTCGCCGCCTGCTTGGCGGCCTCGCCGCCGTCCGCCCCCGCGCCGCCTTCCGCCGTCGTGCCGCCTGTTGCGGTCCTGGCGCCTTCCGCCCTCGCGTCGCCTGTTGCGGTCCTGGCGCCTTCCACCGTGGTGCCGCCTGTCGTGGCGTTGGGGCCTTCCGCTCCCGCGTCACCCGTCGCGGCCGTGGTGCGTTCCGGCTCCGTGCCGCCTGTCGCGGCCGTGGCGCCTTCCGCCGCCGTGTCGCCGGCGGCGGACCTCGGCGCGTCGGCCGCCGCTTCTGCGCTGCCGGTCCCGGCCGCCGGCGGCGTGTCCGTCGCTGCCGGCCTGCCATTGCCCGGCGCGGGCTCGCTCGGGGTCAAGGCCGCCGGGCCCCCGGGCTCGGCGGCCGAGGGTCCCGCTTCCGGGTCCTTCTCGGTCTCGGACACGTTGCTCACGCCAGCCGCTCCCGCAGGTAGGTGATGTCAGCGGTCTGCCCCTCGGCGCCGCCGGGCGTCTCGACCAGCGCCGGCGCGCCGGCGGCACGGATCACCGAGACGATCAGGTCGGGGTCGATCTTGCCGGCCGTGAGGTTGTCGTGCCGGTCGCGGCCGGAGTCGAAGGCGTCGCGGGAGTTGTTGGCGTGGATGAGGTCGATCCGGCCGGTGATCGCCTTCACCCGGTCGACGATGTCGAGCAGGTCCTCGCCGGCCGCGTGGGCGTGGCAGGTGTCCAGGCAGAACCCGACCTCATACTCGCCGATCGCGTCCCACAGCCGGGCCAGCGCGTCGAAGCGCCGGGCGCAGGCGTTGTCGCCGCCGGCGGTGTTCTCGATCAGGATCGGGGTGGCGAAGCCGCCCTCGTCGGCCGCGAACGCGAACGTCTTCCGCCAGTTGTCGAACCCGGTGTCGGGCCCTTCCGCCTTCTCGACGTGCCCGCCGTGCACGATCAGACCCTTGGCCCCGACCTTCGCCGCCGCCGACGCGTGGCGGAAGAGCAGCTTGCGGCTGGGGATGCGGATCCTGTTGTTGGACGACGCGACGTTGATCCGGTAGGGCGCGTGGATGTAGACGTCGACGTCGGAGGCGATGAGCGCCTCGGCGTCGGGGCGGTCTTTGGGATCAACCCAGGCCTGCGGGTCGGTCAGGAAGAACTGGACCAGGTCAGCGCCGCGCGCCGCGGCCTCGGCCAGTGGCTCAGCGGGGTCGACGTGAGCACCGATTCGCATGCCGCAGAGCCTACGACGTGGGACCGACAGTTTGCGCGACCCGGGGCCTGGCCTCGGGGGTAACCCGACCGAAGGGTCCGGAATGGCAGGGTTCCGTCACCGTCCTGTCGGCCGCGTCGTTACGCAACTGGGTCGCCCGTGATCGCGTGACCTCGATGGAACGACATCTGATCAATCCTCAACCTTGGATGGCTACCTTGTCTGGACACCGACCGGCACTTCGCGTGGCGGCAGCCGCCGCCGCGTTGTTCGCCGCGGCCCTGACCGTGGGCGCCAGCCCCGTGCATGCCGCCCCCACCACCCCGACCGTCGAGTTCAGCGGCGGGAGCGTGTTGAGCCTGCTGGTGTGCAAGTCGGAGCCCAGCACCGGCAGCGTCTCGGTGCCCGCCGAGTCGCGGATCAACTTCGTCAACCGGCTCGGCCAGGGCGCGACCCTCAAGGTCGACGGCAAGCCCGTCTCGACGGTGCAGCCCAACCAGGCGGTGCCGGTCGTCTTCAAGAAGGGCCCGGTCGATGTCGCCATGACGTTCTCCTGCGGCGTCGGCGTGGTCGAGCAGTTCAAGCCGGTCTCCGTCGGGGTCACCCCGCCGCCCGCCGCGCCCGCCGCCAACCCGGGCGCGGGCCAGGGCGGTCAGGCAGGCCGGCCGACCTCCACCGGCGGCCCGGCGGGTGCCGCCGCCGCGGCGGCGAACAAGGCCATCAACCCTTCGTCGGGCACGCGCTCGACCCGGAAGCCGTCGACGAACGCCTCGGGCTCCACGGGTGAGGCGGACGGCACCGAGCCGATCGACCCGTCGCTGCTCGGCCCGGACGCGACCGCGTCGCCCGCGCCGGCCGCCGCCGCGAACCCGAGCGCGTCCACGGACGAGCGGGTATACGTGGAGGAACCTGTCGCCGCGAGCGGCCCGGCCACCAACGCCCCGACGGGCCTGCTGGCGCTTGTCGCGACGGTCTGCGTGGTCGGTGTTGGAATCGCCGCAATTCGGGCTATTATTGCTCAGCGGTCATTACGCGCTAGCTACGCGTAAGGTACAATTGGGTAGCTCCGCGGGGCGCCGTCATCCAACGCACCGGTGTGGTCGTTCCTCCCCAGGTCCCACCCAGAGAAGCGGATGACGCGCCCCGCGGTCTTTTCATGTACACGCACCGTGTACTCTTGCTCGGTCTGCCGTCCATCGGACGGCAGACGACGCACGACCTCCTGCCGCGGATGGACCGCGGCCGCTCAGCCCGTAGGAGGTGAGAACGTCTTGCGTCATTACGAAATCATGGTGATCCTCGATGGAAGTCTCGAGGAGCGCACCGTCGCACCGTCGCTCGACACGTATCTGAACGTGATCCGGACGTCGGGTGGCTCGGTGGAGAAGCTCGACGTGTGGGGCCGCCGGCGCCTCTCGTACGAGATCAACAAGAAGACCGAGGGCATCTACGCCGTCATCGACCTCCAGGCATCGCCGGAGTCGGTGGCAGAGCTGGACCGTCAGCTGCGGCTCAACGAGTCCGTGCTGCGCACCAAGGTCATCCGGCCCGAGGTCCGCTAAGCGGATCCGGGCGAGATCGACCTGCTTCGCCCGCCGCACGTCACCGGGAATTGTCATACCCCTGTGACAAGGTGGGCCATACCCCAGTGCGCGAGGAGTTGACTCGATATGGCAGCAGGAGACACCACGATCACGGTCATCGGCAACCTGACCGACGACCCCGAGTTGCGCTTCACTCCGTCTGGTGCGGCTGTGGCCAAGTTCCGGGTGGCATCCACCCCCCGGTTCCTGGACAAGAACACCAACGAGTGGAAGGACGGCGAATCGCTGTTCCTGTCCTGCACGGTGTGGCGCCAGGCGGCTGAGAATGTCGCCGAGTCGCTGCAGCGTGGAACCCGCGTGATCGTCTCCGGTCGCCTGAAGCAGCGGAGTTACGAGACTCGCGAGGGCGAGAAGCGCACCGTCATCGAGCTTGAGGTCGACGAGATCGGCCCCTCGCTGCGCAACGCGACTGCCAAGGTGCAGAAGATGCAGCGCTCCGGTGGCAGTGGCGGCTTCGGCGCTTCTGGTGGTGGCGGCGGCAACAGCGGTGGCGGCGGGTTCAGCGATGACCCATGGGCCAGCGCGGCGCCGGCGAACGCCTCCAGTGGTGGCGGCAGGTCGAACTCATCCTTCGACGACGAGCCCCCGTTCTAATGGCATCAGGAGCAAGAGCAATGGCGAAGGCTGCGGCCCTGCGCAAACCGAAGAAGAAGGTGAACCCTCTCGACAAGGAGGGCATCGCCTACATCGACTACAAGGACACCGCGCTGCTGCGGAAGTTCATCTCCGACCGCGGCAAGATCCGCGCTCGGCGGGTGACCGGCGTGACCGCTCAGCAGCAGCGGCAGATCGCGCGTGCCGTCAAGAACGCGCGCGAGATGGCGCTGCTCCCCTACACCGCGACCGCGCGATAAGGGGAGGCTGACATGAAGATCATCCTGAAGCAGGAGGTCTCCGGTCTCGGGACCCCCGGCGACGTGGTTGAGGTCAAGGACGGCTACGGGCGTAACTACCTGCTCCCGCAGGGCTACGCGATCCCGTGGACCAAGGGTGGCGAGAAGCAGATCGCGACCATCAAGCGCGCCCGTGGGGCTCGCGAGATCCGCGACCTGGGCCACGCCAACGAGGTCAAGGCCCAGCTGGAGAACCTGACCGTCAAGCTGGCCGTCCGTGCCGGCGAAGGCGGCCGCCTCTACGGCTCGGTCACCCCGGCCGAGGTTGTCGACGCCGTCCAGAAGGCCGGCGGTCCGACCCTCGACAAGCGTCGCCTCGAGCTGCCCGGCCACGTGAAGTCGGTCGGTGACTACAAGGTGCAGATCAAGCTGCACCCCGAGGTCGCCGCCAGCTTCACGCTGAAGGTCACGGCCGCCAAGTAACACCACGCGGCAACACGAAAGGGCCCGTCCTGCAGGACGGGCCCTTTCGCTGTCCCCCTACCGGTAGAGCTTCGTCGCCGCCCGGATCACGTCGGCGAGCTCCGCGACCTGCTTGTCCCCCTCGGACAGGCCCTCGGCGAGCCGCAGCAGATCATCGAGCCGGACCTCCCCGGCGTACTGGCTGGACCGCAGCACCTCGGCGAAGTAGGCCGCCGTGTAGCAGACCTGCATCCGCGGCCCCGCCTCTGTGAACTCACGGTCCAGCGACGCCACCGTCACCGACACGTTCTGCTCGCTCGGCTCCCGTGTCTTCGGGTCCTGCCAGCGCACCCGCACATCCGCCAGATGCCCCTCCGCACCCGCGCGAAGGTGCAGCGCGTACAGCGCCGTCACCGAATGACCGGGGCCCACCTCGCCACCGTCGACCCGGTCGTTACGGAACGCCGATGCCGAGAGCGTGCGGTTCTCGTAGCCGATCAGCCGGTACGACATGACCGCCGCCGGATCGAACTCCACCTGCGCCTTCGCGTCCAGCGCCCGCACCGACAACGTCGCCGGCAGCTGCTCGACGAAGACCTTGTTCGCCTCGGCGGTGCTGCTGACGTAGACGACGTAGCCGTCGCCCTTGTCGGCGAGCTCCTCCATGAACCTGTCGCCGTAGTCGCTGCCGACCCCGACCCCCATCATCGTGATCTGCTTCGCCGCCGCCTCCTGTACCTCGCGGACCAGGGGTGCGGCGCTCGTCGTGCCGACGTTCGGAAGGCCGTCGGAGAGCAGGATGACCCGGTTGGTCGCACCCTGCCGGAAGCTCTTGCGCGCCGTCTCGTAGCCGAGCCGCAGCCCCGCCTGCAGGTTCGTGCTCCCCGACACCCGCAACCGGTCGATCGCCCCGTGCAGCGCCGAACGGTCCCGGACCGGCGTCATCTGCCGCAGCACCTCCGCGTCGTCGGAGTAGGCGACCAGCGCCACCGAGTCCGTGGTGCGCAACTGATCCACCAACGTGTGCAGGCCGCTCTTGACCAGGTCGAGCTTGCCCGGCTCCGCCATCGAACCGGACACGTCCACGACGAACGTCAACGACGCGTCGAGGCGTTGCCCCTCGGGCTCCGCTCTCGTCTGCAGCCCCACACGCAGCAACCGGGCCGAATCACTGGCGTTGCTGTGCGTCTTCGGCAGCCGGGCGCCGTCCGTGGCGACCGCGAAACCGTCGCCGGACGGCTGCCGGTACCCCTGCTGGAACGAATTCACGAACTCCTCGGGCCGGATCGTGCCCGCCGCCGGACGCTGCCCCGCCAGCAACTGCCGCTTCGCGTAGCCGTAGGACGCCGTGTCCACATCGACCGCGAACGTCGACACCGGCTGGCTCGACGCCGCCTGCTCGCCGGGCGCCTCGTCCGCCGCGCCGCCGGTGATCGCCGGACCGGGCTGGCCGCCCTGCGGGTTCATCGTCGCCGGGGCCTTCTCGTAGCTGGCGCTGTCGTCATTTCCCGCTGCACCGCACGCCGCCAGGCACAACGCGGCGATCACGGCCACGGCGACGGCACGGAACTGGCTGACCATGGAAGCCTCCCTGAAAGGTGTTTGGCCAGTCAGACGACGACCCACCTCCGAGCGGCTCCGAGCGTAACCGGACAGAGACCCAAGCGTGAGTATCGGTGATCAGCTCGCAAGGATGCTGTGACCGGTCGAAGGGAACCGATCCGGCCGGCCCTGCGTCGCGCGTCACCCCCTGGAGGGGCAGCCGCCATCATCCGTCCAGCCGTCGGTCACGTCACCCGATCAGGCGACTATTTTTCACACACAGGCTGTGGATTGTGTACGCGCAGCTCAGGGCCCCTTTGAGGATCCCGCCGGCGAAGTTTTCCACAGGCTTGTGCACAACTGATCCCCCGTTTGTGGACAGTGGTCCACAGGTTGTCCGCAGGGTTGTCCACCGGCTAGTTTTGACGAACGCCAGTCGCTCCATACCGTTGCGCGGGGCGCTCCACGTCTTCCGAGGCGCGCCGCGAGGTTTTGTCATACCCGCGAGGTCTACTGATGCGTGGGGGTATGACGTTGGAGGGGCGAATGTCGATCACCGAAGACAGGCGAAGCGATCCATGGGACGACGCGGCCCCGGCCGAGCCGCGCCGGCGGCCGTCCAAGGACCAGGACCAGGAATCTGAGCGCCCCTCCGGCGGCGCCGAGACCTTCGAGCGCACCCCGCCGCAGGACGTCGCCGCCGAGCAGAGCGTCCTCGGCGGCATGCTGCTGTCCAAGGACGCCATCGCCGACGTCGTCGAGATCCTCAAGTCTCACGACTTCTACCGGCCCAACCACACCATCGTCTTCGACGCGATCCTCGACCTGTATGGCCGCGGCGAGCCCGCCGACGCCGTCACGGTCGCCGCGGCTCTGACCGACGCGGGCGAGATCGCCAAGGTCGGCGGCGCCGCATACCTCCACACCCTCATGGCGGCCGTGCCCACCGCCGCCAACGCCTCCTACTACGCCCGCATCGTCGCCGAGCGCGCCGTCCTGCGCCGCGTCATCGAGGCCGGCACCCGCATCGTCCAGCTCGGCTATGGCTCCGCCGGCCCCGGCGGCCGCGACGTCGACGACGTCGTCGACCTGGCCCAGCAGGCCATCTACGACGTCACCGAGAAGCGCGTCAGCGAGGACTTCGCCGTCCTCGCCGAGGTGCTCCAGCCCACCCTCGACGAGATCGAGGCCGTCGGCGCCCAGGGCGGCGTCATGACCGGCGTCCCCACCGGCTTCCAAGACCTCGACCGCCTGCTCAACGGCCTGCACCCCGGCCAGCTCATCATCGTGGCCGGCCGCCCCGGCCTCGGGAAGGCGCTGGCGCTCGACACTCCCCTGCCGACGCCCGACGGCTGGACGACGATGGGGGACGTCAGGGCCGGCGACCAGCTGCTGGGTGCCGACGGCCGGCCGACCACGATCGTCAACGCGTTCGAGGTCCTGCACGGCCGTCCGTGCTTCGAGGTGGAGTTCTCCGACGGCAGCGTGATCGTCGCCGATGCGGAGCACCTCTGGAAGACGATCACGAGGGCGGCGCGACGCCAGCATGCTGAAGCCGCGCAGACGCCGCAGTGGCCGGAAGCCGCCCGGGCCGAGGTGGGCGCGATCTTCGCCACGGCGATGGCCGGCCCCGATTCGCTGCTGACCTTGGGCGAGGCGGTCGAGCCGGTCGGACCTCGGTTCCGGCATGCGCCGCATGGCGTGGCCAGCGAGGTCGGCACGTCGGCCGACGTCGTGCGCGAATATCAGCGTGCCGGCAAGCAATGGCGTCGTTCCATTCAGGCATATTCCAAGCACGCGCTGCTGACGACGCTGCACCGGCGGGTCAACAGGACCATGAACGCCGAGACGACGGTCAGGCACGACGGGGTCGTGACCACGCAGGACATCGCCGACACCCTCCGGTGTCCGATGGACGGCCGCCTCAACCACGCCGTTGAGAACTGCAGGCCCCTGCAGCTTCCGGACAAGGACCTGCCGGTGCCGCCCTACACGCTCGGTGCGTGGCTCGGCGACGGCCATTCCGCGGCTGGTCGCATCACCACCGACGATCCAGAGATCGTCGGCAACATCGCAGCCGACGGGTTCGAGATCAGGCCGAGCTCGGCACATCCGATGCTGTATGGCATCGGTCGAGCGGGCGATCACGGTCCCGCGCTGGTCCAAAGCCTCCGGCGGCTCGGTGTCCTCGACAACAAGCACATCCCGTCCGAGTACCTGCGCGGATCGGAGCAGCAGCGACGCGCGCTCCTTGCCGGCCTGCTGGATACCGACGGCACCGTGACGACCACGGGCAATGCGCAGTTCACGTCGACCTCGGCCCGGCTTGCGGGCGATGTCCGGGAGCTGGTGGTCAGTCTCGGCTACCGGTGCACCATGACGACGAGACCGGTTCAGGGCCGGACGCCGGCCAGCTCGATCGCCTACACCCTGAACTTCACCACGGCCGACGAGCTGTTCCGGTCGGGTCGGAAGCGCGCCACGCACCAGTCACGACGGCGGACCACCAGCACGTCGAGGACGGGTTCCAGGTACATCGTCGACGTAAGGCCAGTGGCGAGTGTTCCGGTCCGCTGCGTGCAGGTCGACAACGACGACCACATGTATCTGGCCGGGCGCTCGATGATCCCGACCCACAACTCCACCGCCGCGATGGACTTCAGCCGGGCGGCGTCGGTGAAGCACAACATGGCCAGCGCGATCTTCAGCCTGGAGATGTCCAAGGTCGAGATCGTCATGCGACTGCTCTCGGCCGAGGCTCGGGTGCCGCTGCACGTGCTGAGGTCCGGGCAGCTGTCCGACGACGACTGGACCAAGCTGGCGCGGCGGATGGGCGAGATCAGCGAGGCGCCGCTGTTCGTCGACGACACGCCCAACATGAACCTGATGGAGATCCGGGCCAAGGCACGCCGGCTCAAGCAGCGGCACGACCTGAAGCTGATCATCGTCGACTATCTGCAGCTGATGACGAGCCCGAAGCGGACCGAGAGCCGGCAGCAGGAGGTCGCGGACCTGTCGCGTGGCCTGAAGCTGCTGGCCAAGGAGGTCGAGTGCCCGGTGGTCGCGGTCAGTCAGCTGAACCGTGGACCCGAGCAGCGCACCGACAAGCGCCCGCAGCTGTCCGACCTGCGTGAATCAGGATCGATTGAGCAGGATGCGGACGTTGTCATCCTTTTGCACCGTGACGACTATTACGACAAGGAGTCGCCACGGGCGGGTGAGGCCGACTTCATCGTGGCCAAGCACCGAAACGGCCCGACCGACACGATCACGGTGGCGGCGCAGCTGCACCTGTCCCGCTTCGTCGACATGGCGATCTGACAGAGGGGGCCTGCGGCGTTCGAAGAGGCCGTGTCGCGGCGCGGCGGGAGATGCCGTCATGGCAGCTCGGCGCCGGACTGAGGCGGCGCACCCGCAGAGGGCACCTGCTCAGCCGTCGTCTGGGGAATCGCCGCGGCTGGGTCTCGTCTGGCGATGCGCGCATGCCGGCGGTGTCTGCGGAGGTGTCGTCCGGAGCGCTCGGCTGCGGACGCTTCACGGTCGATGCCGTCCGGCGACGGCTGATGGTGTCGGCGGGTGTCGTTCGGAGCGCTCGGCTGCAGGTGTGGGCCGACCTTGCGGCCAGTGCGTTCTGAGATGCGTTGATGGTGGCCGTCGGCGGCGCGTGTGGGCTGCGTCGATGGCAGCGGCGGGCCGGGATGCCTGGGCTGCGTTGACGGCAGCAGCGGGTCGGGATGCCTGGGCTGCGTTGACGGCAGCAGCGGGTCGGGATGCCTGGGCTGCGTTGACAGCAGCGGCGGTCGGGGTGCCTGGGCTGCGTTGACGGCAGCAGCGGGTCGGGATGCCTGGGCTGCGTTGACAGCAGCGGCGGTCGGGATGCCTGGGCTGCGTCGACGGCAGCGGCGGGTCGGGGTGTCTGGGCTGCGTTGACGGCGGCAGCGGGTCGGGGCGTGACGGTAGCGGTGGGCGGAGTGTCCGGAGCGCTCAGGTGCGGCTGAGGATGCGGGCGACCTCGGTGTCGGGGACCTGGCGGAAGTCGTCGTAGTAGCGGCTGACGGCGCCGAAGAAGTCGGAGGTCACGGGGCAGACGACCTCGTCGGCGAGGGCGGTCAGGCGGCGGACGGCCGGGGTGGCGCCGACGGGGACGGCGAGCACGACGCGGGCGGCGGACAGGGCACGGGCCACGGTGACGGCCGCGCCTGCGGTGGCGCCGGTGGCCAGGCCGTCGTCGATGATGAGGGCGACCCGGCCGGTGAGGTCGAGCGGAGGGCGGCCGAGGCGGAAGAGGCGGTCGCGGCGGCGGAGTTCGGCGGTTTCGTGGCGGATGACGGGAGCCATCTCCTCTGGGGCGAGGCGGATCTCCTGGTTGAGGACCTGCACGTCGCAGGGGCCGATAGCGCCGAAGGCGACCTCTGGCGACCAGGGCACGCCGAGCTTGCGCACGACCAGCGCGTCGAGCGGGACGCGGAGCCGCGTGGCGACCTCGGCGGCGACCGGAATCCCGCCGCGGACCAGGCCGAGGGCGATGACGTCTGGCCGGTCGGCGTAGCCGGTGAGGAGGTCAGCGAGGGCGGCACCTGCCTCGCTGCGGTCCCTGAAGGCCATGCTTCCTGTGTACGCCCGGAGTGCGGCGGCCGGCCAGCACCCCCCGGCCAGGTCGCCGCCGGATGGTCGTACAAGAGCGAACGAAAGGCGCTGGTCAAGGGCTGCCGAGCGAGGACGGCGCCGACGCCGGGGCAGGTGTGGGGGTCGGCCAGCGGCCACCCGGCGCTGAGGCGTGCAGGGACCACCACAGGGCGGCGAAGGCGGCCGGGTAGAGCAGGTAGCCGAAGCGGGTCGACGGGATCAGCATGATGGCCGCGGTCAGGCCGACGGCGATGACCAGGGCGGCGGCGGCAGTGGTCCGGGGCGGGCGGCGCAGGAGCCAGACGCCGATGGCAAGCCCGGCGGCGACCAGCAGCGACAGCGCGATCGTGCGGCCGGCCGGCGCGGACGAGGCGATGAGGTGGCCGGGCAGCGGCGACTGGGCAGGGCTGGTGACCAGACCGTGGCCGGAGGGGAAGCGCAGGACGTTTTCGACGAAGGCGGAGGGTGCGACCGCCAGCGCCGGCAGCATCACGAGCAGCGGCAGGCCGAACGCGAAGGCCGCGAAGCAGAGGGTGCGGCGGCGAAGTGGGAGGGCGAACGCCACCAGTACCAACGCCGCGGGGAGAGCGAAGAGTTTGAGCGCGCCGGCGAGCCCGATCGCGATGCCGGCGGCGACCCAGCGGTGCTTGGCGGTGAAGGCCATGGCGAGCAGGGAGAGGCTGAGCACGGGTAGGTCGTCGCCGCCGGTGGTGAGGGTGAGGGTGCAGATCGGCAGGACGGCGACGGACTGTGCGACGAGGACGAGGCCGGGTGGGGCGACCAGGTCGGCGAGCAGCCGCAGGGTCCAGAGCAGCGCGGCGACGGTGGCGACGAGGAACCAGATCCGGGCGTCGGTCCACCAGTGGACGCCGAAGAGCGCCCGGGGGATGCCGAAGATCGACATGCCGGGTTGGTACGGGGAGTAGCCCAGCAACCGCTCCGGTTCGGGGAGCGCGGCGATGTCGGGGCGGTCGAGGTAGGGCGTGCCGGTGTCGAGGAGGCGCCGGCCCATCTGCTCGACGACGAGGACCTCTTCCTGCGCGCGGTCGGTGCGGCCGCCGGCGCGCTGGACGGCCTGCGTGACGAGGGGCACGACCGTGACGGCGGCGAAGACCAGGGATGTGAGCAGCAGGCGGCGGAGGACGACGAACGTGATCAGGAAGGCGGCCGCGTAGCCCCACCAGGCGGTCGCGCCCCACGCGCGGTGCGGCAGCAGGGTCGACGTCAAGGCGGTGAGCAGGGCGAAGGCGGCCGACAGCCCGTACAGGACGGCGTCGCTGATCGAGAAGCGTGGCGAGGTGGCTATGGGGTCCATTCTTGCCCGGGCTCGACGGTGGCGGAGCGGCGGGACCGGCGGTTGCGCGGGAGGCGGATCACGGTGTCGGTGTCGTGCAGGGGCGGCGCGAGGCAGCCGGGCTGGCCGTCGTGGCCGCGGCGCAGGGCGGTGAGGAGCCGGTCGGCGGGCATGGCGCGGGCGAAGAGGTGGCCCTGGCCGGCGGGGCAGCCGAGCTCCCAGAGCTGCTGGCGCTGGTCCTCGCGTTCGATGCCTTCGGCGACGACGACCAGGCCGAGGCTGCGGCCGAGGTCGATGGTGGAGCGGACGACGGCACCGGGGGCGGAGGCGTTCATGGCGGCGACGAAGCTGCGGTCGATCTTGAGCTCGTCGACGGCGACGCGGGCGAGGGTGGCCAGCGAGGAGAAGCCGGTGCCGAAGTCGTCGAGGGCGAGCCGGATGCCCTGGTCGCGCAGGGCGGCGAGGACGTCGTCGACGACCTCGAGCTTGCTGAGCGTCACGGACTCGGTGAGCTCGATGATGAGCGAGGAGGACTGGACGCCGCGCGCGGCGAGGCGGCGGGCGACGGCGTCGGGGAACGACGGGTCGAGCAGGCTGCGGGGCGACACGTTGACGGCGACCGGGATGGGGTGGCCGGCGTCGGCCCACTGCGAGACGGCGATCAGGGCCTGGTCGAGGACGGCGTCGGCGAACGCGGACAGCTGCCCGGAGCGTTCGATCGCGGGCAGGAACCGGTCGGGCGCGAGGTCGCCGCGGTCGGGGTGGTGCCAGCGGGTGAGCGCTTCGGCGGCGATGACCTGGCCGGTGGCGAGGTCGACGATCGGCTGGAAGTTGACGACGAACTGGCCTTCGGCGACGGCGCGGGCGAGGTCGCCGCCGAGGGTGAGGGTGCCGATGTCGGCGGTGTCGCGGGCGTGCGCGTAGACGACGACCCGCTGGCCGTCCTGTTTCGCCTGGTACATGGCGACGTCGGCGCGCCGGAGCAGCTCGCCGATGGTGCCGCCGCTGGCGGTCGTGACGCCGCAGCTCGCCTCGACGCTGATGCGCATGTCGTCGAGGTGGATGGGCGGGGCGAGGGCGTCGAGGATCGCGTGGGCGCGCATCTCGGCGAGGGCGGGCGCGCTGAGGTTGGCGAGGATGACGGCGAACTCGTCGCCGCCGAACCGTGCGACGAGGTCGCCCTCGCGGACGGCGGCGGAGAGGCGTTCGCCGACGGTGATCAGCACGCGGTCGCCGGCGGAGTGCCCGAGGGTGTCGTTGACCTCTTTGAAGTGGTTGAGGTCGATGAGCAGGACGCCGACGATGCCCTGGGCGAGGACCTCGTCGCCGTACTGCTGCAGCTTGCGCCGGTTGGCGAGCCGGGTGAGGGGGTCCTGGGCGGCGGCGCGGGCGTGGCTGTCGGCGAGGCGCTGCGTCTCGGCGAAGGTGGAGGCGTTGCGGATCGCGGTGCACAGCGCGGCGGCGAACGTGTGCAGCGTGTACCCCTCGCGCTCGGTGAGTTTGACCGGTGCGCGGAAGCGCAGGCGCAGCTCGCCGAGGTCGGCGTCGCCGCGGTAGCTCTCCAGGCTGATCGGGATGACGAAGCCGCTCGCCGGCGGCGCGTCCTCGGGGGTGCCGTCGTAGAGGATGTCGCGGCCGTTGCTGCGCACGAGGCGGGTCTCGCCGGTCGGCGGGCGGATCTGGACCTCGACCTCGTCGGTGGAGAAGAGGGCGGCGGCCTTGCGGACGGCGGCGTGCAGGACGGCGGTCTGGTCGACGGAGTTGAACTCGTCGGTCGCCTCGGCGAGCCGCTGCCAGGCCTCGTTGCCCTGGCGGGCGCGGATCCGGTTGCCGGAGGCGAGGTGGATGCACCACAGCAGCAGCGGCAGGATCGCCAGGAGCCATTCGCTGATGTCGTACGCGATGACGGTGGCCACGGCGATGACGAACGCGCCGACGTGCGCGACGGCCAGGTTGCCCCAGTCGGCGAGGAGGCGCTGCCGGTACGACGTGTGGGTGAGCATCGCGAACAGGGCCTTGGACACGAGCTCGTCGATGACGGTGTACGCGACGGAGGCGGCCACGGTGGCGATCAGCACGCTGCCGAGCGGCCCGACGTCGTCCGGATCGGCCAGGATCGGCTGGAACCCCACGGCGGCCACGGCGAGTGTCGCGGCGGTGCTGTTGAGCACCTCTTTGCCGACGTTGAAACTGATCTTCACCGGCACGTGCGCCATGTTGAGCAACTGGTCGATGAGCTTGCCCGCGGCGACGGAGATGATCACGAACGGGGCCGGCAGGAAGACCGCTGCCAGGATGATGACGGCGGAAACGGGCGTCCAGCCGTGGATCGTCGAGCGGATCCGCATCTGAATCCGCATGTATCCGCAGATGATGACCAGCGCGGTCGGCAGCGGCAGGACGAGGATCAGGCCACCGTGGCCCGTGATCAGCCACAACGCCGCGACGATGGCGATGCCCGCACCGACGACGACGGGACCAACGAGACGCCAGGGGCGCCAGTTGGTCGCGTCGTCGGTGCCTATCGGTCTCTGCATCGCGGTCTGTTCATCGTGACCGATGGGCGTGTCTCTCTGTCAAGGCCGAGCTTTTACATCCAATCGTGTCCACGCATTTTTGCCCCCTTAGGTCGTTTCGCGGGTCCGATCCCCCGTTTCGCCAATGACATCGATATGTATCGAACTCGCTGGCGTTGAACGAAGCCTAGGGGTGCATACGCAAGTTGCCTATCCCTATTTGTCCGTCGGCTCACAGTTTGCGAAGAACGGCAGGGCTTGTCATATTTTGGTAACGTGAAAGTGACTCTCCGTGTAGCTGAATCGACGCACCTTCTCCCTAGCGTGCATGATCAAATCCAATATCAGGCGGCGATCGATAGGGTGATGTGGTGGCACATGAACTGACCCACGTCGACCGGACCGGCGCGGCCCGGATGGTGGACGTCGCCGGCAAGGAAATCACCGCCCGACGTGCGGTTGCTGCTGGTTCCGTCCGCACCACGGCGGATGTAATAGCGTTGCTGCACGACGGTGCGTTACCTAAAGGTGACGCTTTGGCGGTCGCTCGGATCGCCGGAATCATGGGTGCCAAACGCACGCCTGATCTCATCCCCTTATGTCATCCGATTGCCCTTCATGGGGTGACCGTGGACTTGACGCTGAGTGACGACTCTGTTGACATTGCGGTGACGACCCGGACGGCCGACCGCACCGGCGTCGAGATGGAGGCCCTCACCGCGGTCGCCGCCGCAGGCCTGGCCCTCATCGACATGATCAAGGCGGTCGACCCGGCGGCCTCGCTGGAAGGCGTGCGGGTGCTGCGCAAGGAAGGCGGCAAGACCGGACTGTGGGAGCGCAGCGCATGAAGGCCGTCGTGATCGTGGCGTCCAACCGGGCGTCCGCCGGCGTGTACGCCGACACCAGCGGCCCCGTCCTCGTCGCCGGCCTCCGCGAGCTGGGCTGCGACGTCGGCGACCCGGTCGTCGTCCCCGACGGACCACCCGTTGAGGAAGCGCTGCGGGCCGCGGTCGCCGGCGGTGCCGACGTGGTCGTGACCAGCGGAGGCACCGGCGTCACGCCGACCGATGCCACCCCGGAGATGACCCGCCGGGTGCTCGACTACGAGGTGCCGGGCATCGCGGAGGCCATCCGGGCCGCGGGCGCGGCCAAGGTGCCGACCGCGATCCTGTCCCGCGGGCTCAGCGGAGTCGCCGGGCGCACCCTCATCGTCAATCTCCCGGGCTCCAAGGGTGGCGCCAAGGACGGTCTTGCCGTGCTCGGGCCGGTCCTGGCGCACGCCGTCGACCAGCTCCGCGGCGGCGATCACTGACGGTCTAGGCTCGACGCGTGACGTTACCGATCGCGTGGGTCGACGCCCGCGAGGCGGTGTTCGAGGCCGGCTCGGCGGTCGCTTCGGGTGCCGTGCCCGTCCCCCTCGCCGAGTCCGACGGCCTCACGCTGGCCGAGCCGCTGACCACGCTCACCGCGCTGCCGGCGTTCCCCACCTCGAGCGTCGACGGCTGGGCCGTCCGCGGCGCCGCGCCCTGGCGGATCACCGGCCGGGTCCTCGCCGGTGATGTCGCGCAGCCGCTGACGGCCGACGGCACCTGCGTGGAGATCGCGACCGGCGGCATGGTGCCCGAAGGCACCGACCACGTCGTGCGCATCGAGGACTCCAAGGTCGACGGCGACCAGGTCCTGTCCGGCGAGCCGCGCAAGGTCCCCGACTGGCGGCTGATCGGTGAGGAGGCCGCCCTCGGCGATGAGCTGCTGCCCGCCGGCGCGCCGATCACCCCCGGCGTCATCGGCCTCGCGGCCGCCTGCGGCTACGACACGCTGCTCTGCCGCCCCAAGCCGCGCAGCGCGCTGCTGGTCTTCGGCGACGAGCTGCTGACCGCCGGCGTGCCGGGCGCCGGCCGGGTCCGCGACGCGCTCGGCCCCTCGCTGCCCTCGTGGCTGCGCCGCGCCGGCACGGAGGTCGTCCACCACCGCGCGCCGGTCGCGGACACCCTCGAGGACCACGTCGCCGCGCTGAAGGCCGCCGTCGACGCCGGCGCGGAGGTCATCTGCACCACCGGCGGCACCATGCACGGGCCCGTCGACCACCTGCACCCGGCGCTCGCCGAGCTCGGCGCCACCTATGTCGTCAACACGGTGGCCGTGCGGCCCGGATTCCCGATGCTGGTGGCGCAGCTGCCCGGCGGACAGTTCGTGGCGGGGCTCCCCGGCAACCCACAGTCCACCTTCGTCGCGTTGGTGTCATTGGTACTGCCATTGCTCGCCGGACTTGCCGGCCGTCCCCGGCCCGTGCACTCGACGGTCAGCCTGGGCGCCGACATCCCCGGACGGGGTGACTTCACCCATCTCGCGCTGGTGCGCCGCGACCCGGTGGATGGACTGGCCTATCCGGTCGCGCACGCGGGGTCTTCGATGCTACGCGGGCTGGCCAACTCGATCGGATTCGCCGTCATCCCGCCCGGAGGGCGCGGACTCGCGGGGACGCCGGCGCAGCTCGTACCACTGCCGATGCTGGATGGGGAGCGGGTGTGACCGACCGAATCACGGTCCTCGTGACCGGCGAGCCGATCGACGTGACGTCGCACGAGCTGGCGGTCGCCGACCGCGCGGCCGGAGCGGTCGTGTCCTTCGCCGGCGTGGTGCGCGACCACGACGGCGGACGTGGGGTCGTCGAGCTGGAGTACGAGGGGCACCCCAGCGCCGGCGACGTCCTCGCGGAGATCGCGGCCGAGATCGCGGCCGAGCCCGCCGTGCACGCGCTCGCCGTGTCGCACCGGGTGGGGCGGCTGGAGATCGGCGACGTGGCGCTGGCCGCGGCGATCTCCACGTCGCACCGGGCGGACGCGTTCGTGCTCTGCGCACGGCTCGTCGACGAGGTGAAGGCGCGGCTCCCGGTGTGGAAGCGGCAGGTCTTCACCGACGGCGAGGAGGAATGGGTCAACTGCCCTTAGGGCTCTGTCCAATCACGGGAGCTTCCTGGCCAGGCGGGCAATTCGGGCGTCGCGCTGTGCCGAGTTGACGACGTGCTTCGCCTCGCGCTGCGCCGTGTGGACGGCGTGCCTGGCCTCGCGTCTCGCCGCTCGTGCGGCGTGGCCGGCCTCGCGTTTCGCCGTCTGTGCGGTGTGGCTGGCCTCGCGCCTCGCACGCGCGGCGGTGCTGCGCGCCCGCCAGGCGATACTGGGGCGGCCCTCGTTGTCCAGCGCGGCGAAGAGCAGGCCGCCCACCAGGCCGAGGTTCTTTAGGAAGTTGATCCGCTGCTGGTTGCGCTGCACCGGGTCCTCGACCTCCCAGAACGCGTGACCCGCCAGCGTCGTCGGCACCAGCGACCCCGCCAGCACCAGCGCCGCGGGGGTCGTCGCGCGGCCGGTGGCCAGCAGGATCCCGCCGGCGACCTGGGCGGCACCGTTCACCCGCACCAGCGTCTCCGCGTCGGTCGGCAGGCTCGGGTGCACCGCCTTCAACGCCGGCTCCAACCGGTCCGTGACCGGCCTGGCCGTGTCGGCGAGCTTCGCCGGGGCACGCAGCGCGGCCCAGCCTTGAATCACGAAAATCGCGGCGAGCATCGAGCGTGCTGCCGTGCGCACGGGTCTCATGCCCCGGCTCATACCCAGCCGAGGAATGTCGTACCCCCTCACTACGCTTCGCAGCATGACCGAACCTTCGACGGAGACGACGGTCTGGACCACCGACCAGGTGATGGCGCTCGCCCCTGACGCGTCCGCCCAGCGGGCGGCCCGGGGCATGGCCGGCGACCGCGCCTGGCTGGAGTCGGGGCTCAGCGCCACCGACGAGCTGCCACCGACGATCTGGGGCCTCTGCCAGGGCAGCGGCAGCACGCCGTACCAGACGGCCGTCGATCTGACCGAGCCCGCGTTCAAGTGCACGTGCCCGAGCCGCAAGTTCCCTTGCAAGCACTCTCTCGGCCTGCTGCTGCGCTGGTCCGCGGGGAGCGTCACCGACGCCACCGCGCCCGGCTGGGTCCAGGAGTGGCAGTCCTCGCGCGCTTCCCGGCGTGCTGCGGCGGCGGCTCCTTCTGCCGGCTCCGGTTCGGGCCCCGGCTCGGGCTCCGTCGAGGGGGCTGCGGGCGGTGGCAGGGCTTTGCCGGGGGAGAAGGCGCAGGCCCGCCGGGCCGACCGGATCTCCGCCGGTCTTGACGAGCTCGACCGCTGGCTGGCCGACCAGGCCCGTGCGGGGCTCGCCGGCGTCGCCAAGAGCGGCTATGCGCACTGGGACACGATGGCCGCCCGGCTCGTCGACGCCCAGGCCGCGGGGGCGGCCGGCATCCTGCGCCGCACCTCGGCCGTCACCGGCTCCCCCGAGCGGCTCCTCGGCGAGCTCGCCCGCCTCCACCTGCTCGTCGGTGGCTATCGGCGGCTCGCGGAGCTGCCCGACGACCTGGCGGCCAGTGTCCGCATGCGCGTCGGCCTGCCCATCGCGACCGAGACCGTGCTCGCCGGCCCCACGCTGCGTGACCGCTGGCAGATCCACGGCGTCCGCGACGAGATCGAGGACCAGCTCACCGTCCGCCGGGCCTGGCTGCGCGGCGCCTCGACGCTGCGCCCCGTGCTCGTGCTGTCCTTCGCCGTCGCCGGCCAGTCCATCCCGGTCGATCTGCTTCCCGGCACCGAGCTCGACGCGGACGTCTGCCTCTACCCGGGCGGCCAGCCGGCGCGGGCGCTGATCGCCAAGCGCCACGCTCCGCCCGCCCGCATGCACACCGTCGCCGGCGCCGCCGGCATCGAGCCCAACCTGCGCGCCCACGCCGCCGCTCTCGCCGAAGACCCCTGGCTCGACTACTGGCCGATGACTCTCGACGCCGTCTGCCCCACCCGCGACGCCGGTGCCTGGCACCTCGTCGACCCGTCCGGCTCCGCGCTCCCCCTCGACCCGGCCGCCGGCGACCCGTGGCGCCTCCTCGCCATCACCGCCGGCCGCCCCACCATCGTCACCGGCGAATGGTCCGCGGGCGGCCTGCGCCCCCTCGGCGCCTGGTCCGAAGGCCGGCTGGTCCGCCTATGACGTGCCGAGTCTTCACCTCCACCCGGTCCGCCGCGACCGGGCGTGCGGCGCTCACCTTGAGCGCTTTCGCCGGCCTGGTGTGGTCGCCGTGCGCCCGGGAGCGTCTGGCTCAGATGCGGTCCGCGCCCGCGTCAGTGGCTGGTGGGGAAGCTTCCCGGGGCTCGCCCTCCGTCGGCGTCGCGGCGGGGTGTCCGGTGACTGTCAATGGCTCGTGTCGGGCACGGGTGCGGGTGGCTGGGCTGTGGCCGGGGGCTGGTGTTGCCGCGTCTTCGTCACGGTGCTCTGCAGGTGGCGCTGTGGCTGGGCGGTGGTCGGAGGTTGGTGTGCCCACGTCTTCGTCACGGCGCTCGGCAGGCGGTGGCACGGTTCGGGCACAGTTGCCCGGGGCGGGCGCGGCTGAGCGCTTGTCGCGGTGGTTGTCAGGTGGTGGCGTAGTGGGAGCGCAGTTGCCGGTGGCTGGCGCGGCTGAGCACTCGTCGCGCTGGTTGTCGGGTGGTGGCGTGGTGGGAGCGCAGTTGCCTGGGGCTGTTGCGGCTGAGTGGTTGTCAGGTGATGGCGGGTTCCGGGCGTCACGGCGTTCGTCGGGTGGTGGCGTGGTGGGAGCGCAGTTGCCGGTGGTTGCTGCGGCTGAGTGCTTGTCGCGGTGGTCGCGGGGTGGCGGCGCCGCAATCCGGGCGTCACGGCGTTCGTCGGGTGGTGGCGTGGCTCGGGGACAGTTGTCCATGGTTGTCGCGGTCGAGCGCTCGTCGTGGTGGTTGCCGGGTGACGGCGCCGCGTTCTGGGCACTGTCGTCGGTGGATGGTGCCGCCGTGTCCTTGTCGCTGCCGTCCATGGCGGCGCGGGCGGCGGGCGGGGTCGCGTGCGGGGGATGGCCGGTGGGGCTCGACCTTGGTGAGGGGGAGGCGTCGTGAGCGAGCTTCCGGAGTGGGGGGACGTCCTGGCGACCGCGCTGGTCGGCACGCAGCGGCGGCACCTGGCCGCGGGTGATGGGGATCCGGCCGAGGTGCTGCTCGACGCGGCGGCGGCGTTGACGATGTACCGGCGGGCCGGGGTCGCGGCGCGGGCAGGGGTGCCGGTGCCCGCGCCCGCGCCCGACGACTCGGGGATTCCGCTGGTGCCCTGGCCTGCCTCGGCGCGGGCGGCGGACCTGCTGGCGGTCGACGCGGCGGGGTATGGGTCGAGCAACGCGACTCCCGTACGTGATGCGGACGGGCGACTGGAGCTCCTCGCCGAATGGCTCAGCGCAGTCGGGGCCAGAAGGGTGCCCGGTGAGTTGCTGCCGGCGCTGCTGGAGGTCGGGCGGCGGCACCGGGTCCTGCGGGGGCTGATCGCCTCGGTGGGCGGGCCGCGGGCGGCGTGGCTGGCGGCGCAGCGGCCCGACTGGGGCTACCTGGTCACCACCGCGGTCGACGGGCCGGTCGACGACGGCAGCGCGTGGGAGCTCGGGTCGATCGGGCGGCGGGTGGGGTTCCTGACCACGCTGCGGCGCCGGGACCCTGACGCGGCGCGCGACCTGCTGCGCACGGCCTGGCCCGCCGAGACGCCCGACGACCGGGCCGCACTGCTCGGCGCGATGGCGACCGGGCTGTCCGGCGCCGACGAGCCGATCCTGGAGACCGCGCTCGACGACCGGCGCAAGGAGGTCCGGGCGGCCGCGGTGGAGCTGCTCGCGTTGCTGCCGGACAGCGCGTATGCGCGGCGGATGGCCGAGCGGTCGACGGCGTGCGTGCGGGTCAGCGGCGGGCGGATCATGGTCACGCCGCCGGCTGCCTGCGACAAGGCGATGCGGCGCGACGGGATCACGCCCCGGCCGCCGGTCGGGGTCGGTGAGCGGGCCTGGTGGCTGGAGGAGCTGCTCACGCGGACCCCGCTGCGGGTGTGGGGCGAGCCCGACGAGTTCCTGCGGCTGCCGGTGACCGACGAGTGGGCCGCCGTGCTGCGCCGCGGGCTGGCGCGGGCCGCGGCAGGGCAGCGCGACGCGCGATGGGCGACGGCGCTCACCGGGCAGCTGACCGAAGAGGTCGCGGCCGGTGGGCGGCCAGATGACCGGTTGCTGCTGGAGGCGTTGTACGACGCCCTGCCGTCCGACGCCCTCTCCACGATCGCGGTCGAGGTGCTCCGTCGCGGGCTGGCCGGCGCGGCCGCCGTCGGCGTCGAGCACGTCCTGGAGCTGTGCCCGCGGCCGTGGCCGCCGGCGCTGCTCGAGGCGGTGTTCGCCGCGCTCGACGACCTCGGCGGTCGGCGGTCGGCGGGGTGGCGGCTCGCCGGCCTGTGCGAGCTGGCCGCGCTGCGACTCCCCGCCGACGCCGCGGACCGGGCCGCGAAGCTCGCGTCCGGCCTGGCGTCCGACGACCCGATGTCCTCCATCGTCGGCCGATTCGCCGACACCCTCCGGTTCCGACAAGACATGCTCGAGGAGCTCGCGTGACCGTGACCGTGAACGAGGCCGACACCGCGACCGAGACTGAGAACGTGCAGGCAGTCCAGCGGCGGCACGCCGAGGACGAGTTCGCTGCGGAGCTGGCCGCGCTGGCCGCCGGTGACGACCGCCCGCGGCCGCCGGGGTGGCGGCTGTCCCCCGCGGCCGTCGTGACGTATCTGCTCGGCGGGGCCGCCGCCGACGGGACCGTGATCGTCCCGAAGTACGTCGGGTCGCGGCGGCTGATGGAGGTCGCCGTCGCGACGCTCGCCACCGACCGGGCGCTGCTGCTGCTCGGCGTGCCAGGGACCGCCAAGACCTGGGTGTCGGAGCATCTGGCCGCGGCCATCAGCGGCGACTCGACGCTGCTGGTCCAGGGCACGGCCGGCACGCCCGAGGAGGCCATCCGCTATGGGTGGAACTACGCCCGCCTGCTGGCGGAGGGGCCGAGCCGGGCCGCGCTGGTGCCCAGCCCGGTGCTGCGCGCCATGGCCGACGGCAAGATCGCGCGGATCGAGGAGCTGACCCGCGTGCCGTCCGACGTGCAGGACAGCCTGATCACCGTCCTGTCGGAGAAGACCCTGCCGGTGCCCGAGCTCGGCGAGGAGGTGCAGGCCCGCAAGGGGTTCAACGTCATCGCCACGGCCAACGACCGCGACCGGGGGGTCAACGAGCTGTCCTCGGCGCTGCGCCGCCGGTTCAACACCGTCGTGCTGCCGGTGCCGGCCGGGGTCGAGGAAGAGGTCGACATCGTGTCGCGCCGGGTCGCGGCGCTGGGCAAGGCCCTGGAGCTGCCCGAGCTGCCGCCGGCGGTCGACGAGATCCGGCGGGTCGTCACCGTCTTCCGCGAGCTGCGCAACGGCGCCACCGAGGACGGCCGCACCAAGCTGAAGTCGCCCAGCGGCACCCTCTCGACGGCCGAGGCGATCTCCGTGGTCACCAACGGCCTGGCCCTCGCCGCGCACTTCGGCGACGGGGTGCTGCGCGCCGGCGACGTCGCGGCCGGCATCCTCGGCGCGGTCGTCAAGGATCCGGTCTCCGACCAGGTCGTCTGGCAGGAGTACCTGGAGACCGTGATCCGGGAGCGCGAGGGTTGGCGCGACTTCTACCGGGCGGCCCGTCGCGGTGAGTGATCCGCTGCTGCTCGGCGTGCGTCACCACGGGACAGGGTCGGCCCGGGCCGTGCGGCGCGCCCTCGCGGCCTTCCGCCCCGACGTGATCCTCATCGAGGGCCCTCCGGAGGCCGACCCGCTGGTCCCGTTCGCGGGCGACGAGGACATGCGCGCCCCGGTGGCGCTGCTCGCGTACCCGGCGGACAACCCCGACCCGAAGCTGCGGGCGTCGTTCTGGCCGTTCGCCGAGTTCTCCCCCGAGTGGCAGGCGATCCGCTGGGCCGTCGCGTGCGACATCCCCGTCCGGTTCATCGACCTGCCCGCGGCGATCCGCCTCGCGTCGGGCACGCCGTCCGCGCCGACGCCCGCCGACGACGCGGTGCGCGTCGACCCGATCGGTGCCCTGGCCGAGGCCGCCGGCTACGACGATCCCGAACGCTGGTGGGAAGACGTCGTCGAGCACCGCCGCGAACCGGGCACCCCACCCCCGCTGCCCGCCATCGACCCCGGCCCCTCCTCGACCGGCGACGTTCAAGCCTCGAGTACTGACGCGGCGGGGGCGTTGTTCGTGATGGCGCCGGAGGGCGCGCCGGGCGACGGCATCGACGCCGAGCAGCTGGCTGCGGCGGTGGCGCCGTTCGAGGCGATCGCGGAGGCCATGGCCGTGGTGCGGGCACACGCGCCCTCACCGCCGGAGGCGGAGCGGGTCGATGAGGAGCGGCGCGAGGCGTACATGCGGCAATCGCTGCGAGCGGCGGTGAAGGAGTTCGACAGGGTCGCCGTGGTGTGCGGGGCGTGGCATGTGCCCGCGCTGACCGGCCCGCTGCCCAGTGCGTCCTCCGACGCCGCGGTGCTCAAAGGACTGCCGAAGGTCAAGGTCTCGATGACCTGGGTGCCGTGGACGCACAACCGGTTGGCGTCGTGGCAGGGGTACGGCGCCGGGGTGCGGTCACCCGGCTGGTATCACCACCTGTTCACGGCGGTGGACGAGCACGTCGTGGCCCGATGGTTGGTCAAGGCGGCCGGTGTACTGCGCAAGGACGGCGTCCCGGTCTCCAGCGCCCACGTCATCGAGGCGACGAGGCTCGCCGAGGCGCTCGCGACGATGCGTGGACGGCCGCTCGCCGGGCTCGCCGAGGTCACCGACGCCGCGCACGCGGTGCTGTGCGACGGCGACGACCTGCGGCTCAGCCTGATCAACCGGCGGCTGGTCGTCGGCGACCGGCTCGGGCGGGTGCCGGAGCAGACGCCGGGCGTGCCGATCGCGAAGGACGTGGCCAGCAGCCAGCGCAGGCTACGGCTCCAGCCGGCGGTCAGCAGCCGCGAGATCGACCTTGACCTGCGCCGCGACCTTGACCTGCAGCGCAGCCAGCTGCTGCACCGGCTGCGGTTGCTCGGCGTGGAGTGGGGTCAGGTGCTGGCCAACCGAAAGGGCCGGGGCACGTTCTGGGAGTCGTGGCAGATCGCGTGGCAGCCGGAGTTCGCGGTCGATCTGGTCGAGGCCGGCGTCTACGGCACCACGGTCCGCGAGGCGGCGACGGCCCGCGTCGCCGAGCAGGCCGCCGAGGCCGAGACGCTTGCGGACGTGACCGCGCTGGTCGAGCGGTGCCTGCTGGCCGACCTGCCCGACGCCCTGCCCGGCGTGCTCGACGCGCTGGACGAGCGGATGGCGCTCGACGCCGACGTCGCGCACCTGATGGACGCGCTGCCCGCGTTGGCCCGGACGCTGCGGTACGGCGACGTCCGCGGCACCGACCTCTCCGCCCTGCGGTCCGTGACCCTCGGCATGATCACCCGCGTCTGCGTCGGCCTGCCCGCGGCGGTCGGCGGGCTCGACGACGCGGCGGCCACGGTGATGCGCGACCGGATCGACGGCGTGCAGGGCGCGCTCGCGCTGATCGACGACGCCGACGCCAGCGGGCGCTGGCAGGCGCTGCTCGGCGGCCTGTCCACCCGCGACGACCTGCACGGACTGCTCACCGGGCGGATGAGCCGGCTGCTGCTGGACGCGGGCACCGTCGACGCCGACGAGATCGGCGCCAGGATGGCGTTGGTGCTGACCGTCGGTGTACCCGTGGCCAAGGCCGCCGCCTGGATCGAGGGCTTCCTCGCCGGCGACGGCCTGCTGCTGGTCCACGACGAGCGGCTGCTCGCGCTGGTCGACGCCTGGCTGACGGGCATCCCCGCCGACGCGTTCGTCGAGGTGCTGCCGCTGCTGCGCCGCACGTTCAGCGGTTACCCGGCCCCGCAGCGCCGCATGATCGGCGAGCGGGCCGCCCACATCGGCACCGGTGGCCGCCCCCGCTCCGGCGACCCCGACGACCGGGTCGACCCCGACCGCGGCGCCCTGCTGCTCCCAGTGGTGGCCCGCCTCCTGGGCAAGGAGCTCCGCCATGCCTGACCACAGCAGCGTGACCATGCACGGCATGCAGCGCCGCCACGGCGTGGCCGAGCACCACGGCGTGGCCGAGCACCACGGCGTGCAGCGACGTGACGGCGTACAGCACCGTGACGGCGTACAACACCGTGACGGCGTACAACACCGCAACGGCGTGATCGAACGGGACGGCGCGATCGAACGGGACGGCGCGATCGAGCGCATTTGCGTACAGCGGTGCCGTGGCGTGATCGAGAGTCATGGCGTGCGGCGGCGCCACCGCGGGATCGAGGGCGGCGGTGTGATCGGGTGTGACGGGCGGTCCGGTCGGCGAGGAATCCCGCAGCGTGTCGAGCGGCGGCGGACGGAGGGGCCGGACCGTGGATGAGCAGCACGACAGCGAGCAGCACAACAGCGAGCAGCACAACAGCGAGCAGCACAACAGCGAGCAGCACAACAGCGAGCAGCACGACAACGAGCAGCACACGGACGAGCGGCTCCGGCGGTGGCGGCTCGCGCTCGGTGGGGCGGCCGGCGGTGAAGGCACCGGCTACGGGCTGACCGGCGCGGACGTGTCCATCGACGCGGCGCTCGGCGCCCTGTACGACAGCGGGGAAGGCACGGGCAGCCAGCGCGGCGCCGGGCTCGGTGCGTCGGCGCCGCGGGTCGCGCGGTGGCTCGGGGACATCCGGCAGTACTTCCCCTCGACGGTCGTGCAGGTGATGCAGGCTGACGCGATCGAACGGCTCGACCTGACCCGGCTCCTGCTCGAGCCGGAGATGCTCGACGCCGTCGAGCCTGACGTGCATCTCGTCGGCACGCTGCTGTCGCTGAACCGGGTCATGCCCGACAAGAGCAAGCGGGCCGCGCGGAAGGTGGTCGCCAAGGTGGTCGCCGAGCTGGAGCGGCGGGTCGCGCAGCCGACCAGGACCGCGCTGGCCGGGGCGCTCAACCGGGCGGCGCGGATCAACCGGCCGCGGCACCACGACATCGACTGGAACCGGACCATCCGGGCGAATCTCAAGCACTATCAGGCCGAGCACCGCACGGTCGTCCCGGAGCGGCTGGTCGGCTACGGCCGGCGGGCCCAGTCGGTGCAGCGGGACATCGTGCTGTGTGTGGACCAGTCGGGATCGATGGCGGCGTCGGTCGTGTACTCGGGCGTGTTCGCGGCGGTGCTCGCGTCGATGCGGTCACTGAAGACGTCGCTCGTGGTGTTCGACACGGCGGTGGTGGACCTGACGGAGCGGCTGCAGGATCCGGTCGACGTCCTGTTCGGCACCCAGCTCGGCGGCGGCACGGACATCAACCGGGCCATCGCGTACGGCCAGCAGCTCGTCACCCGCCCACGAGACACGATCTTCGTGCTGATCAGCGACCTGTACGAGGGCGGCGTGCGCGAAGAGATGCTTCGGCGCGTCGCGGCGATGACGGCCGCGGGGGTGCAGGTGATCGTGTTGCTGGCGCTGTCGGACGAGGGCGCACCGGACTACGACCACGAGAACGCGGCGGCACTGGCGGCGCTCGGGGTGCCGGCGTTCGCCTGTACGCCTGACGTCTTCCCCGAACTGATGGCCGCCGCCATCGAGCGCCGCGACCTCCGGGGCGTCATCGAGAAGTCGAAAGCCTAGAACGGCCTAGTCGGCGGGCTGCGAGCGGATGTAGCGGGCGAAGTGCGGCACGGTGAAGGCGACCGTGCCGCGCTCGCCCGAGTAGATGAGCCCCTTCTTGATCAGGGCGTCCCGCGCCGGGGAAAGGCTCGCCGGGCGCCGGCCGAGCGAGCGCGCGATCTCCGCGGTCGGCACGGCCTCGGAGACGTCGACGGCGGGCAGGAGGGTGGCCATCGAGCGCATGTACTCGCGCTCGGCCGGCGTGGCGCGCTCGTAACGGGAGCCGAAGAAGCCGACAGCCAGCTCCGCCTCAGCCTCCGGCGCTGCCACCCGGACGTCCGCGGCGGTGATCGGCGAGTGCGGCGCGTGGTCCCAGGTCGCCTTGCCGTAGGCCTGCACGAAGTACGGGTAGCCGCCGGAGGCCTCGTAGAGGGCGTCCAGCGCCTTCGCCTCGTACTCCACCTCCTCACGCATCGCGGGTGCGGTGAGCGCCAGGTCGGCGGCGATCCGGTCGAGCCGGTCGATGCGCTGATAGCGGAACAGCCGCTCGGAGTAGGACTTCGAGGCCGTGAGCAGAGCCGGCAGGTGCGGCAGCCCGGCGCCGACCACGATCAGCGGCGCGCCCGTCTGCGACAGCTCGTGGCACGCCGCGCACATGGCGGAGATGTCCTCGGCGGACAGGTCCTGCATCTCGTCGATGAAGATCGCCACGCCGGTGCCGACGTCGGTCGCGACGCTGGCCGCGTCGGTGAAGAGCTCCACCAGGTCGATCTCGATGTCGCCCGAATCGGCCCGCCCGGTGGTGGCCGGCACGTCGATCCCTGGCTGCCACCGGTCGCGCAGCTTGCCCGGCGGCTTGTTGGGGTCCTCGCGGATCGCGAACGCCTTCAGCACCCCGAGGAACTCGTCGATCCGGTCCGGTGCGCGGTGGTGCGGCGCCAGCTCACGGATCGCCATGTGCAGCGCCGCCGTCAGCGGCCGGCGCAGCGACTGGTCGGGCCGGGCCTCGATCTTGCCGGTGCCCCACAGCCGCGAGATCGCCTGCGAGCGCAGCGTGTTGAGCAGGACGGTCTTGCCGACGCCACGCAGGCCGGTCAGCATCAGCGAACGCTCCGGGCGCCCGCGGGCGACACGCTCGAGGACGACCTCGAAGGCCTGCAGCTCACGGTCGCGACCGGCGAGCTCCGGCGGCCGCTGGCCTGCACCGGGGGCATACGGGTTCCGAACGGGGTCCACGATCGCACCGTATCGGCGTCTCTAGCCAAAACGCTAGAACCGCATAGAACATCCTTGTGGCGTGTCGTGCCTTGTCTAGCAAAGTCTAGGGCGCACGCAAGAGAGGCTTAGAACGAGGTGATCGAACACCTGTTCACCAGCTCGAACTAATGTACTACGGGGTCCCAGGGGATCGTGCAAGGGGGGTCCAAAAAAGTTCGACGGCGCGCCATCGCCTGGCGCGCCGTCGAAAACGGGGCGAAAGGGTCAGTTCCGGAGCTTCATGCAGAGCACGAAGGAGAACGTCTCCGGCGAGGCCTTGAAGTAGTAGTTGTGCGTGTAGCCGGTGACGCCGTTGCACTTCTTCTCGTCGGAGGTGCCCTCGATCCGCTTCAACACCTCGAACGTGCCGGCCGCGCAGGGCGTCTTCTGCATCACCGGAGCGGTCGCCGTGCCGATGTTGGTCAGGCACTCGCCGACCTTGATGGTCTTCGCGTCGCCCGCCTGGACACCACCGGGCGACGAGGCGCCACCGCTCGGCGCGGCGCTCGCGGAGGCCTTCCCCGAAGCCGAGCTGCTCGCCTGCGGCGCCGTCGACGGCGAGGTGGTCGTGGGGCCGGTCTTGTCGTTCTTCAGCACATACCAGATGCCGGCGGCGCCACCGCCGCACAGCAGCAGCACCAGGACGATGACGAGCGCCACCGTGCCGCCGGAACCCCTGCGCCGCGGCGGAGCGCCCGGCGGACCCCACTGGTCGCCGCCGGGGCCGGGACCCGGGCCGGGCGGCTGGCCATAAGCGGGCTGCTGATACGTGCCCGTCTGCCCGTAGTTGCCCCCATATGGGCCACCCGACTGCGGCTGCTGACCCCACTGCGGAGGCTGGCCATACGGATCCGGATGCTGCTGACCGTAGGGGTCAGGCTGCTGCCCATAGTGCCCGGGCGGCGGACCGTAAGGGTCCGGGTGGCCATAGGGATCCTGCTGGCCGCCCTGCCAGGGGTCCTGGGGTTGGCCCTGGTACGGGCCCGGCGGTCCGTAACCGGACATGTGATCCTCCTGCTCCCGTGAAGCTCAAGGCAGCCTAGTTGCGTCGATGCAGCTACGGTAGCGCCACCCCCCGACACTTTCGCCTCACGGATAAGCGACAGAAGGCCGCTCAGATCAGCCGGAGCTGCCGATCCTTGGGCTTTCGGGGTGCCGCCGGACCCCGGCGCTCCAACAGCCCGGGATCGATGGACGACAGGAACGGCGTCGGCGCCATCTCGCGCTCCGAGCCGTGGCGGAAGCGGGTCCGGCTGTGCGAGAGGAAGAGCCGGTCCTGCGCCCGGGTCAGCCCGACGAAGAACAGCCGCCGCTCCTCGGCGACGTCGTCCTCGGACCGGCCCTGCGAGCCGGGCATCCGTAGCGGCAGCAGGCCGTCCTCGCAGCCGACCATGAACACGACCGGGAACTCGAGGCCCTTCGACGCGTGCAGGGTCAGCAGCGTCACGCGGTCCGCCCGCGGGTCCCAGCCGTCGACCTCGGCCCCGGTGGCCAGCGCGCCCAGGAACTCGTCCAGGTCGCTGCCCGCCCGCAGCGCCGGCGGCGTCATCAGCTCGACCGCCGTCCACACGTCCGCCTCGGTCAGCCCGATCACGTCGGTGTCCAGCTGCCCGCACCGCCCCGCGACGACCTGCCCGGCCAGCCGTACCCGCGCCGCGATCGACCCGCCGAGCCCGGTCGCGAACCGCAGCTCGCGGGCGATGGCGGCGACACCCGGACGGTCCAGCAGCCGGTCGTGCGACCGTTTCTGCACCGGTACGCCGGCCCGCGCCAGGGCATCCACGATCGGCGCCGCCTGCGAATCGGTCCGGTACAGCACGGCGATGTCGGAGAAGGACATCGCGCCGACCGTCGCCCGTGAGTCGACCCGGTTGTCGTGCGAACGGTGCGACAGGCCGCCGACCAGCTCGTCGACGGTACGGACGACGAAATCCGCCTCGTCCGCGACCGACGTCGCCGGGTAGAGGCCGACCATCGGCGCCTCGAGGTCCAGCCGCGCCGGATCGAGCCGCCGCCCCGGCACCAGCGTCGTCGGCGCGATCGCCTGCACCGCCGCGGCCAGGATCGGCGCCGACGAGCGGTAGTTGCGGGTCAGCCGCACCACCCGCGCGTCGATGTCCGGTGTCGAGAAATCGGTCGCGAACCGCAGGAAGAACGACACCTCCGCGCCGCGGAACGAGTAGATCGCCTGGTCAGGGTCGCCGATCGCGCACAGGTTGCCACCCGGCGGGCAGAGCAGCCGCAGCAGCTCGTACTGCACCGGGTCGACGTCCTGGTACTCGTCGACGAAGATCCACTGCCACCGGTCCCGGTAGCGGTCGACCAGCGCCGGCGAGTCCGTGAGCAGCCGCACGCTCAGCGTCAGCAGCTCGTCGAGCGACACCATGTCCTTCGCCCGCAGCGCCTTGGCCAGCGCCTCCGCGGTCGACGGCTCCATCGCCGCCAGCGCCCGCCGCGCCTCCCGCTCCGGCAGCGGATCCAGGGCCGCGAGCAGGTCGGCCTCCTCCGCGATCCGGAACTTCGGCGTCAGCCCGACCGCGGGCGCGTTCTCCCGCAGGATCGACAGGCCCAGCGCGTGGAACGTCGACACGGTCACGGCCTCGGTCACCGGCCCGAGCAGGCCCTCCAGCCGTTCCCGCAGCTCCTCCGCGGCCCGCCGGGTGAACGTGATCGCCAGGCACTCCTCCGGGTACACGTCCAGCTCGGCGCACAGGTACGCGATGCGATGCGTCAACGTCCGCGTCTTGCCGGTGCCGGGTCCGGCCACGATCAGCAGCGGCCCACCGGGCGCCGACGCCGCCACCCGCTGCAGCGCGTCAAGCCGGTCGAGCAGCCCCGTGCCGACCTCCTCCATCCCGGCCAGCATCGGCTCGAGCGGCTCATGCGGCGACGCGGGCGCCGAGATCGGCGGCGCGGGCTCGGGCACCGCAGCCGGAGCCGGTCGGCGTCGCTTCGGCGCCGGCTTCGGAGCGGCCTCGGCCTTGCGCTGTTTCGGCAGCTGCGGCATCGGTACGTCGAACAGCACGTCCTCTTGCACGCCACGGGAGCGCAGCTCGTCCGGCTCGAAGAGCTTGATGATCCCGTACTCGCCGTCGAAGCCGGGCGTTCGCCGCACCTCTCCGCGCCGCAACCTGCGGATACCCTCGCCGAGCAGCTCCCCGCCCACCCGGCTGATCTCGTCGACCGGTACCTCGCGCAGGATCGCCAGCTCCGAGCCGAGCTCCGCGACGAGCGACGTCAGCTGCGAGTCGACGGTCTTGGACCTGGCGCCGACGCCGTGGATCTCCCCGAGGATCTCGTGCAGCTGGATCAGGTGCGTGACCTGCGGCGCGCCGGGTGGCACGTACCCATCCGGCCGGTCGGCGAGCTCCTCGACGCGGTGCAGCACGCCGACCGTGAGCGCCTTGCCACAGACCGGGCACAGGCCCTGCGCCTCGCGGGTCTGCGCCGGCAGCCAGTTCACGTCGCAGGCCCGGTGGCCGTCGCCGTGATACTTGCCCTCCTCCGGGAAGAACTCGATCGTCCCCGCGAGGCCGTCGCCGGTACGCAACGCGTCCCGCACCTTGAAGTAGTCCAGCTCACTGGTCAGCAGCGTCGCCTCGCGGGCGAGCGCCGGCGGCGAGTGCGCGTCCGAGTTGGACACCAGCCGGTACTGGTCCAGCGACGACACCCGCCAGTTCATCGCCGGATCGGACGACAGGCCCGTCTCCACGGCGAAGATGTGCCCGGCCAGGTCGCCGTAACAGTCGGCGATCGCGTCGAACCCCGACTTCGACCCCAGCGCGGAGAACCACGGCGTCCAGATGTGCGCCGGCACCAGGAACCCGTCGGGGCTCGCCTCCAGCGTGATCTCGAGCAGGTCCCGCGAGTCGAGCCCCAGGATCGGCCGGCCGTCGGACCCGAGGTTGCCGATCCTGCCGAGCGCGGCGTTGAAGCGCCCCGCCGCCTCGAAGTCCGGCTGGTACACCAGGTGGTGCACCTTGCGCGTCCGATCGCCCCGCTTGTAGATCGTGGAGATCTCCACCGACAGCATGAACCGCACCGGCGCTCCGTCGGCCCCGTTCGCCAGCCGTCCCGGCAGCCGCCGCAGGATCTCCGCCTCGCGGTCCGGCTGCAGGCGGAACAGGCCCGGCTCCGCCGGGACCAGCGCCTCCCGCAGGTGGTCGTGCCAGGCGGGATGGGTGAAGTCGCCGGTGCCGAGCAGCGTGATGCCCTTGCGCCGGGCCCACCAGGTGAGCGTCTCGATGCTGAGGTCGCGACTGCACGCCCGGGAGTACTTCGAGTGGATGTGCAGATCGGCTACGAACGAGTGGTCGGCGACGTTCGAAGGCACGACGCATCCTGTCACACTGTGCTTCCGCCCCACCGCTGACGCGGCGGGTCCCGGCGGGGATTCTCACCCGCACCCCCAATGCGCCGCTGCGCGGCGCACTGCCCGCGCTGAGGCGCGAGGCAGGGCGAGCGGCGCATGCGCGCCGCATCCGGTGGCCGGCCGCCTCGACGGCCGGGGCGAGCGTCCGCCATGATCCCGAACGGTTTCGGTAGCCCTGGCTACCAAAACTGCACGGGATCATGGGGGACCGCAAATCCGAAATATCCGGTGTGAGAAGACCTCATACCTTGCTGCTCGCCACTCGGACTGTGAGAACACCGGCCACGAACCGCTTACTACCGCAGCCGTGCGGGCTTCCGCCGGGTGGCGTCGGTCCGTGTCGAGTCGCCAGACCTGTTCCGCGCGGTCCTGTGCCGCGTCGGCCCGTGCCGTGTCGCCCGCGTCGCTTCAGCCGGGTGGCGCTTGTTCGTGCTGAGCCGCCCGAGCCTGTCGTGCGCTGCCTCCAGCCGCTCCGTGGCGGGATCCCGCGCAACCGCAGCGGCGTCACCGGCAGCGCTGCGACGGCGGCCAGGAGGGCGTGGCGTGTCCGGGGACGTGGTCGGCTGGTCAGGCGCGGTGTAATTCGATGACCGAGATGTCTGGTGGCGCGCCGAAGCGGACCGGCGGACCCCAGAACCCAGCACCGCGCGTCACGTAGACCTGCGTGCCGTCGACCGTGCCGAGGCCGGACACCACCGGGGCCTCCAGCCCCACCAGCAGGTTGAACGGCACCATCTGGCCGCCGTGCGTATGGCCCGACAGCTGCAGGTCCACACCGTGCTTCGCCGCCTCGTGGGCCTGGACCGGCTGGTGCGCGAGCAGGACGACCGGCCGGGAGCTGTCGCGGCCGGTGAGCGCCTTCGTGAAGTCGGGCCCGTCCTGCACGTCCGCCCCGGTGACGTCGTTGACGCCCGCGAGGTCGATGCCCTGGATGTCGAGCCGCTCGTTGCGCAGCACCCGCACCCCGAGCGAGTCGACCTCGTCGATCCACTCCTGATAGCCGGAGAAGTACTCGTGGTTGCCGGTGACGAAGAAGCTGCCCTGCCGCGACCGCAGGTCCTGCAACGGCTCCGCCGCCGGCCCCAGCTCCGCCACCGACCCGTCGACCAGGTCGCCCACGATCGCGACGATGTCTGCATCGACCGAGTTGATGATCCGGACGATCCGCTCCGTGTGCGACCGTCCCAGCAGCGGCCCGAGGTGGATGTCGGAGACCAGCGCGATCTTGAACCCGGCCATGCTCGCCGGCAGCTTCGCCAACCGGATCGGGACTCGCTTCAGCTGCGGAGCGCTCTTCGCCTGCCATGTGCCGATGCCCACCGCGCTCACGGACAGCACCCCGGCCGTCGCGGCCAGGGACCGCCCGAGCAGCAACCGCCGCGAGGGGTCGTGCCTGTTGTCCACAGCCCCCGGCAACGGCTCCGCCGGAGACCGCCCGTCCACAGCCCCCGCGAACTCCTCACGATCGCCGTTGCCCACAGCCCGTGCAGGCTCGGCGGCGGCTCCGATATCCACAGCCCGCGCGCCTGCATCCACATGCTCCTGCACAGCTCGGGGACTTCTGTCCACAGGTGCGGCAGCGCTTTCCACAGAGTTATCCACAGGCAGTGCCGGGCGGTGCCGGGTCCACAGGCGCAGGGCGAGCCGGGGCAGCTCCAGCAGCGCGAGCGTCACCAGCAGGTAGAACATCAGGGCCAGCCACAGGAACCCGGGCCATGCCAGGATCGGCTGCTGCTTCAGCGGCAGCACCCGCGAGCCGACCAGCGTCACCGGGATCAGCACCCCGAGCAGCGCCACCACCAGCGCGCCGATCCTGCGGCCGCGGCGGGTGGTGAAGACGTCCTTGACCAGGCGCTTCCACAGATACCAGTGGATGCCGAACACGAGGAGCAGCACGACCACCAGGAACAGTGCGATGAACACGTGGTCAGCCGCCCGCGAACGGTGGAAGGACGTCGACCGTCGCCGTCGCCGGCAGCGCCGCTTCGCGGTCCCGCCAGGACGTGCCGTCGACCAGGAACGAGCAGGCCGTGAGCACCGACGCCAGCTTCGGCCGCCCGTGAGTGAGCACGGCCACGAGCTCGCCGAGCGTCGCCGCCTCGACCTTCTCCTCGGGCACACCGGCGGCCGCGCGGGCCCCGGCGAAGTAACGCACGAGCAGCACCGCGGTCATCCCCCGATCGCTGACATGGGACGGGCGGGCTGCAGGAAGGCCGGGTCGTCGATGCCGTGCCCGGCCGGCTTCGCCCACATCGCCTTGCGCCACAGGTCGGCGAGCTCGCCGTCGGTGGCCCCGCCGCGCATCGCGCCGCGCAGGTCGGTCTCCTCCTGGCTGAACAGGCACGAGCGCACCGAGCCGTCGGCGGTCAGGCGGGTGCGGTCACACGCGCCGCAGAAGGGTCGCGACACGCTCGCGATCACGCCGACCCGCGCGGGTCCGCCGCCGACGGCGGTGTGCCCCTCGACCAGCCAGGTCTCGGCGGGCGCGCCGCCGCGCAGGACGGGGTCGGGCCGCAGGTCGAACGCCTCCCGCAGCCGGGCGAGGATCTCCTCGCCGGTCACCATCTCCTCGCGCCGCCAGGTGTGCCCGGCATCCAGCGGCATCTGCTCGATGAACCGCAGCTCATAGCCGTGCTCGAGCGCGAACCGCAGCAGCGGCACCGCCTCGTCGTCATTGACCCCGCGCAGCAGCACCGCATTCATCTTCACCGGCACCAGGCCGGCTTCCGCCGAGGCGGCGAGCCCGGCGAGCACGTCGGCGTGCCGGTCACGGCGGGTCAGGGTCTGGAACCTGGCGGGGTCGATGGTGTCGAGCGAGACGTTGACCCTGTCGAGGCCCGCCTCGGCGAGCGTGCCGGCGAGCCGGGCCAGGCCGACGCCATTGGTCGTCAACATGGTGCTCGGGCGCGGCTCCAGCGCGGCGACGGCCCGCACGATCTCCGGCAGCCCGCGGCGCAGCAGCGGCTCGCCGCCGGTGAACCGGACCTCGGTCACGCCGAGACGGGTGACCGCGACCCCGATCAGCCTGACGACCTCGTCGTCGGTGAGCAGGGTCGGGCTCGGCAGCCAGTCGAGACCCTCGGCGGGCATGCAATAGGTGCAGCGCAGGTTGCACCGGTCGGTCAGCGAGACCCGCAGATCGGTCGCCACGCGACTGTGCCGGTCGGCGAGACCGGCACCCCGTGGGTCCCAAAGCGTCATGCGGGAAACGGTACCCCAGCGGTATGACACAACCACGGGGCCGAAACGATCACAGCGCCCGCAGCGCCGACCGCACCGACTCCCGGTACGCCGCCCCGAACAGCGCCGTGTGCACCAGCAGCAGGTACAGCCTGTGCAGCGCCACCCGGTCCTGCCAGCCATCGGCCAGCGGCCACGCTTCGCGGTACGCGGCCAGGATCCGGTCGAGGTGCGGCGCCCCGCCCCACAGCCCCAGCAGCGCCAGGTCCGTCTCCCGGTGGCCGCCGTGCGCCGCCGGGTCCACCAGCCACCCGGTGCCCGACAGGTCCCACAGCACGTTGCCCGGCCACAGGTCGCCGTGGATGCGGGAGGGCGGTTCGTCGCCACCGTACGACGAGATGCCGGCGATCACGCGCTCCACATCGGCCACGTCGGATCCGGTCAGTGCCCCGTTGTCGATCGACGTCCGCAGGAAGGGCAGCAGCCGCCGCTCCGCGAACCAGGGTCCCCACGGCCCGTCGGAGGGGTCGTTGGGCAGCGGCGCTGTGCCGATGAACCCGGTCCAGGCCGCCCCGAACGACGGCGCGCCCGCCCGGTGCATCGCCGCCAGCTGCCGTCCGAGCGACGAAGCCCCCTCAGGGGTCGCCTCACCGTGCTCGATCCACTCGAGGGCCAGCATGGTCGGCAGCTCGGCGATCACCGACGGCACGGGCACCGTGCCGGACGCCTGAAGCCACCGCAGACCAGCAGCCTCGGCGGCGAAGAACCCCGCAGGCGGGTCCTCGAGGGACTTGCAGAAGATCGAGCTGCCGTCGTCGAGCGTGAGCCGCTGCGCGCCGCAGATCGACCCGCCCGGGACCGGTGTCTCACGGATCCGCTGGTGCTTGATGAACACCGGCAGCTGCCCGGGGTGTGCGCGCAAGAAATCCAGATCCATCAGCGCTGCCTTCGCAGAGAAACCGAATGGGTCGCGGCGAGCGCCGGCGGCACGAGCGCCCCGGCAACCAGGCTCAACAGGCTCAGCACCCGATCCGTCGCGCCCATGTGCCCGGCGTGCAGCGCGTGGTAGCCGAAGTGCAGGGTGCCGAAGACGGCCGTGGCCACCCCGGCGAGCCAGCTGGTGGCGGGCCGGTCGAGCATGGCCGCGCCGCCGCAGAGCACCGCGATCATGAGCATCGTGGCGCCCAGGTCGACGATCAGGTGCTGATTGTAGGGCGGGTACGCGGCCGTCCAGTGCAGCCCGAAGCCGGGAAATGTGCCGAAGAACCGCTCCGGAAAGACCACGGCCCACGCCCCCCAGACGACGTTGACCAGGGCGATCACCGAGAAACCGGCGCGGCGGACGAAGTCAGCGGGCGGCAGCGCGCAAAGCTTCACGCGCGTCATCGTACGAGCGCAGCACCCCGCGCATCGGCGCGACGATGTGCACGTCCGCGACCTGCGCGATCGCGGCCCGCAATCGGCGGTCGGCGCGCGCCTTGGCCCGGCGGGCGGCGATCCCCACGATCGGCCGGACGACGATCGACAGCAGCACCCCGAACAGCAGCCCGCCGACGAGCAGCGCGGTCGGCACCGGCAGCCGCCCGGCGTGCGGCGCTCCGACGTCCGGCAGCCCGAGGAACGCGAAGACCGCCCGCACCGTCAGCCACAGCAGCCCCACCAGGGCGGCCGCGGCGCCGAGCCACTGCAGCGCCCCCACCAGCCGCCACCAGAACGGTTTGCGGCCCATCCCGAGGTCCGCCGAGGCGACCGCGACGTCCAGCGCGTCGGGCACGTCGTCGAGGTGCGAGCGGGAAGCGGCGGTGACCGCGGCCGGCCACGGCTCCGGCAGCCCCGCACCCGCCTGCTCAGCGACCTCACGGGAGGCGAGCGCGACCGCGGCCTTCTGCGCGGCGGTCGATTCAGGCAGTGACGATGCGGCAGGTGTACCGCCGGCGGCCTGGTCCAGGTGCAACCGCCGCAACGGATCTGGTCGCAGCCTGCGGACCCAGCGGCCGACCGGCCAGCCGAGGACGCCGGCGGCCCGGTGCCGGTAGGTGCGCTCGGTCGCCGTGACGACGATCGGCACCCCGGCCGCCACGGCGAGGGACTCCGCGAGGCGGTCGATCGCGGCAGGTTGGATGCGCTCGCCTCGTACCTCGGCGGCGACCAGCGGATCGAGCTCACCGACGGCACCGCTCACGTCGCCGGCGAGCCGCTGCAGGAAGGCCTGGCGCTGCGCGACGGTGCGCTCCAGCGTGGCGCGCAGCGTGTCGAGGCCCGGCTGGCCCTTCGCGGACGTCGGGAACGCCGGCACGCCGCCGAGCCCGTCGGCGTCCAGCAGCCGGCGCAGGTCGGCGACGAGCCGCTCGCTGTCGTTGCGGTTGAGCCGGTCGGCCTGGTTGAGCACCACGACCGTCACGTCCCGGTGCCGCTGGAACTGGGAGAGGTACTGCTGGTGGACCACGCGGTCGGCGTACTTCTGCGGGTCGAGGACCCACACGACCAGGTCGACGAGGCGCAGCAGCCGGTCGACCTCCAGCCGGTGCCGGGCCTCGATGGAGTCGAAGTCGGGCAGGTCGAGCAGCACCAGCCCGCGCAGGCCGGCCTCGTCCTCGCCGTCGAGCGCGCTCTCGCGGGTGAAGCGCCGGTTGGGCGGCACGCCGAGCCAGTCGAGCAGCGGCCCGGCGCCCTGCGCGCCCCACACGCAGGCGTGCGCGACGCCGGTCGTCGGGCGGCGCACCCCGACCCGCGACAGCTGGAATCGGCACAGCGCGTTGAACAGGCTGGACTTGCCGCTGCCGGTGGCGCCCGCGAGCGCGACCACGGTGTGCGCCCTGGACAGCGCGAGCCGTTCGCCGGCCCGGTCGATGACCGTGCGAGCCGTCACCAGCCTGGCGTCGGGCACGTGGTCCTCCGCCGCCTGTACGAAACGCCGCAGCGACTCGACCCGGTCGGCCAGGTGGTCGGCGTCGACCACGCCCCCTTGCCTCGGGATCACCTGCTTGATCTTGTCCACCAAGCTCATTTCTGCGGCTCCAGCCGGACGTCGGCGCGGGCGAGCTGCACCGCGGTGCTGGCGGCGCGCAGGCGGCCGGCGTAGTCGTCGTCGATCCCTGCCCCGGCCAGCGCGCTGCGGTAGCGTCCGGCCTCCTCGTCGAAGAGGGCGGTGACCCGCTCCAGCAGGTCCTGCCTGGCCCGCTCGGCGAGCGACCGCACCGCCTGGTCGCCGAAGATCGCCTCGAGGACCTTCTGCGCGGTGACGGTGGTGCCGCCGGCGACCACGATCTCCAGGCCGGTCGGGATGAACGCGGTCGCCGCGAAGACGGAGACCATCACCAGCAGCCCGGTCGCGTTGACCGCATAGGCGCTGGCCCGGGCGACCACCCGCTTGTCGCCGGCCTCGGAGCGCACCAGGTCGAGGACCGAGCGCTGCCAGTCGCGGGTGAGGCGGGCGACCCGCTCGTCGAGGTCGTCGGAGGGGCGGGTCAGGTTGGGCGCGGCGGTCAGCAGCGCGGCGCCGGCGGGGTGGGCCTTCCAGGCGGCGCCGGCCCGCTCGGCGGCGTCGGTCGCGGCGCCCTTGAGCAGGACCGCGAGCCCCGAGCCGATCGCCTCCTGGAAGCGCTCGCCGGGCACCGGGCGGCCGGTGATGGCGGCGACGACCCGGTCGCGGGCGCGCCCGACCCGGGCCTGCAGCGCGCGCATGATGTCACCCGTGCCGACGAGCTCCTGCCAGCGGGCCAGCACCTCGCCCCGCAGCAGCGCGCCGTCGTGGATGCCCTGCTCGACCGATGAGGTGGCGGCCCGGTAGGACCCGCGGACCGCGTCGTCGAGGGACTTCGCCGCAGTGACCTGGTCCTCCGCGGCCGAGGCGAGCACGCCGACGTCCATGGTGAGCGCGTCGACGGCGCCGCCGACGGTCTGGCGGACCACCGCCGCGCGCGCCTCCGCGGAGCGGGCCAGCTTGCCGAACCAGTCGCGCAGCGGCGCCACCTGCGCCTCGCCGAGCAGCCCCTGACTGTCGAGGCGGATCTCGGGCAGGACGAACAGCGGCACCCCGCCGAGGTCCTGCTCCTGCAGCATCGCGGTCAGGTGCGGGCCGATCTCGTCGGCCGCGCCGCCGCCGGGCACCCGGTCGAGCACCAGGGCGATGGCGGTGCCCCGGTTACGGGCGGTGCGCAGCATCCCCCACGGCACCGCGTCGGCGTACCGCGCGGCGGTGGTGACGAAGAGCCAGAGGTCGGCGGCGGCGAGCAGCTGCGAGGCGAGCTGCCGGTTGGCGTCGACGACGGAGTCGATGTCGGGCGCGTCGAGCAGGGCCAGCCCCGGGCTGAGCGCCGGGGCGGACACGACCTGCAGCGTCCTGGCGTCGCTGCTCGCGCCGCTGGTGCGGGTCAGCGACGGCAGCACGTTGGCCTTGGAGAACCACGACATGTCGGAGGGGTGGCAGACGAGGACCGGCGCCCGGGTGGTGGGCCGCAGCACGCCCGACGGGCTCACCGGGGTGCGGATCAGGCTGTTGACCAGCGTCGACTTGCCGGCGCCGGTCGAGCCGCCGACGACCACCAGCAGCGGCGCGTCGAGCCGGTCGAGCCTGGGCAGCAGGTAGTCGTCGAGCTGGTCGACCATGGCGGCGGCGACCGTGGTGGCGCGCTCGGCGCTGGGCAGCGGCAGCGCGAAGCGGGTCTCCTTGCCGAGATCGCGGAGATCGACGAGCGCCGAGACCAGGTCGGCGAGTCCCGACCGCTCCGGCTCCCGGGCGCGCGGAGGCCGACCGGTGGACTGGCCATCAGCCGAAGGGCTGGCGGCCGCCGACCGGGCGGACGTCGACTCGCCCTGTGTGGTCACTGCTAAAGCGTGCACGATGTCGCTGTCGAGCGCCATGCAATGGCCGTAAGCATCGATGTCACCCAGCGCAATCTCACCCGTGACCTACCACAGGGGCGCGCCGGGGTGTGACAAGTTGCGCCCATCTCACTCAAGGTTCGACTTGACGATCGAGACTTGCATGGCACTATTGAGTGACAGTCACTCAACTTAGCGGTCGGGGCTCTCGCACCGGCTGTCTCATGGAGGTCAAGCAGCTATGGCACGTGCGGTCGGCATCGACCTCGGAACCACCAACTCGGTGGTCAGTGTCCTGGAGGGCGGCGAGCCCAGCGTCATCGCCAACGCCGAAGGTGCGCGCACGACGCCGTCCATCGTCGCGTTCGCCCGTAACGGTGAGGTGCTGGTGGGCGAGGTCGCCAAGCGCCAGGCGGTCACCAACCCGGACCGGACCATCCGCTCCGTGAAGCGCGAGATGGGCACCAACTGGGCCATCGACATCGACAGCAAGAAGTACACCCCGCAGGAGATCTCCGCGCGGGTGCTCATGAAGCTCAAGCGCGACGCCGAAGCCTACCTCGGCGAGCAGATCACCGACGCGGTCATCACCGTGCCGGCATATTTCAACGACTCGCAGCGCACCGCCACGAAGGAGGCCGGCGAGATCGCCGGGTTCAACGTGCTGCGCATCGTCAACGAGCCGACCGCGGCCGCCCTGGCCTATGGCCTCGACAAGGGCCCGAAGGAGCAGACCGTCCTGGTCTTCGACCTCGGCGGTGGCACGTTCGACGTGTCGGTCCTGGAGCTCGCCGAGGGCGTCGTCGAGGTCAAGTCGACCTCCGGTGACAACCACCTCGGTGGCGACGACTGGGACGAGCGGGTCATCGACCACCTGGTGAAGACGTTCCGCGGCCAGCACGGCATCGACCTGTCCGCCGACAAGATGGCGATGCAGCGTCTGCGCGAGGCCTCCGAGAAGGCCAAGATCGAGCTGTCCGCCGCCACCACCACCTCGATCAACCTGCCCTACATCACCGCCGGCCCCGACGGCCCGCTGCACCTGGACACCCAGCTGTCGCGCGCCGAGTTCCAGCGGATGACGCAGGACCTGCTCGACCGCACCAAGGTGCCGTTCGAGAACGCGATCCGCGACGCCGGCATCAAGGTCGGCCAGCTCGACCACGTCATCCTCGTCGGCGGCTCGACCCGTATGCCCGCGGTGACCGAGCTGGTCAAGCAGCTCACCGGCAAGGACCCCAACAAGGGCGTCAACCCGGACGAGGTCGTCGCCGTCGGCGCCGCCCTGCAGGCCGGCGTCCTCAAGGGCGAGGTCAAGGACGTCCTGCTGCTCGATGTCACCCCGCTGTCGCTGGGCATCGAGACCAAGGGCGGCATCATGCACAAGCTGGTCGAGCGCAACACGACCATCCCGACCAAGCGCTCCGAGGTCTACACCACCGCCGACGACAACCAGCCGTCGGTGCTCATCCAGGTCTTCCAGGGTGAGCGGGAGATGGCGGCCTACAACAAGCGCCTCGGCACCTTCGAGCTGACCGGCCTGCCGCCGGCGCCGCGTGGCGTGCCGCAGATCGAGGTCACCTTCGACATCGACGCCAACGGCATCGTGCACGTGTCCGCCAAGGACCTCGGCACGGGCAAGGAGCAGTCGATGACGATCACCGGCGGCTCGGCGCTGCCGAAGGACGACATCGAGCGGATGATGCGCGACGCGCAGGAGCACGCCGACGACGACAAGCGTCGCCGCGAGGAGGCCGAGACCCGCAACCTGGCCGAGGCCCTGCAGTGGCAGACCGAGAAGTTCCTCGCCGAGTCCGGTGACAAGATCCCGGCCGACGCCCGCGACCAGATGAACGAGGCGCTGGGCGACCTGCGCAGCGCGCTGGGCGGCAACGACACCGAGCGGATCAAGGCGGCGCACGAGAAGCTGGCGCAGGTCTCGCAGCAGGCCGGCAGCGCGCTCTACGAGCAGCAGCGGCAGCAGAGCGCCGGCGGCGACGCCCCCGGTGCCGGGTTCGGCGGCGGCGACTCGGCCGGCGCGCAGGCCGGCACCGCCGGAAACGGCCCGGATGACGTCGTCGACGCCGAGATCATCGACGAGGGCGACAAGAAGTGACCGACGAAGCCCGCGCCGCCGGTCCGGAAGGGCCGGCGGAGCGCGTTGTGATCAAGGACAAGCGGAAGGTATCGGCCAACAGCGAGCCGGCCGAAACACCCGACGCCGGACACACCGCGGAGGAGGCACACGTGGAGGTCGAGGAGACCGAGACCGTAGCCGAACAGGCCGGGCCAGACGCCGGAGAGGCCGACGAGGCGCTGGTCGAGGGCGAGATCGTGGACGAGACGTTCACGGTGCACGCGCCGCCGGTCAGCGAGCCGGGCGAGGCCGCCGCGCAGGGCACCACGGACGACGCGCACCAGCACGGCCTCGGCGCCGAGCTGGCCGCGCTGCGCACCGACCTCGACGAGCGCACCCGTGACCTGCAGCGAGTCACCGCCGAGTACGCCAACTACCGCAAGCGGGTCGACCGCGACCGGGCGTTGGTGGTCGAGCAGGCCACCGGCAACGTGCTCGGCGCGCTGCTGCCCGTGCTCGACGACCTGGACCGGGCCCGCGACCACGGCGACCTGGTCGGGCCGTTCGGCGCGGTGGCGGAGCAGCTGACGGCGGCGCTGACGAAGTTCGGGCTGACCGTCTTCGGGTCGAAGGGCGATCCGTTCGACCCGACCCGTCACGAGGCGGTGGCCCACCTGACCTCGGCCGAGGTGAGCGAGCCGACCTGCATCGACGTGATGCGGCGCGGCTACCTCCTCGGCGAGCGGCTGCTGCGACCGGCCCTGGTCGCCGTTGCCGACCCGGAGTAAGAGACGCCTGGAGGAGGTGGCGCAATGAGTTCGAAGGACTGGTTGGAGAAGGATTTCTACGCGGTTCTGGGCGTCACCAAATCCGCTTCCACCGACGACATCAAGAAGGCGTACCGCAAGCTCGCGCGCGAGCTGCACCCCGACCGCAACCCCAACAACGCGGCGGCCGAGGAGCGGTTCAAGGCGGTGTCGGAGGCATATGACGTGCTCGCCGACCCGGGCCGGCGCAAGGAGTACGACGAGATGCGGTCGCTCTTCAGCGCGGGCGCGTTCCGGCGCAACGCCCGGGCCGGCAGCCACGGCCCGGGCGGACCCGGCTTCGACTTCTCCGACCTGTTCGCCAATGGCGCGCAGGGCGGCGCGGGCGGCCCCGGCGCCGGTGTCGGTGGCGACCGCCGCTTCGGCGGTGCGGGTTTCTCTGACCTGTTCAGCTCGATCTTCTCCGGTGGCGGCGGACCCGGCGCGCCCGGTGGGACGCCCGGCCGCCGCGGCCGCGGGCGCGACGTCGAGACCGAGGTGGTCCTCAACTTCGCCGACGCGGTCCAGGGCGCGACGCTGCCGATCACGCTGCGCACGCCCGGCACCTGCGAGACCTGCCACGGCAACGGCGCGGCCCCCGGCTCCATGCCGCGGACCTGCCCCAACTGCCGCGGCCAGGGTGTCGTCAGCAGCAACCAGGGCTCGTTCAGCTTCACCGAGCCGTGCCGCGAGTGCCAGGGCGTGGGCACGATCGTCGACGAGAAGTGCCCGGAGTGCGTGGGCAGCGGCGGCGTGACCAAGACCCGCACGATCAACGTGCGCATCCCTCCGGGGGTCGCCGAGGGCCAGCGGATCCGCCTGAGCGGGCGCGGCGAGCCGGGCACGCGTGGCGGCGCGGCCGGCGACCTGTACGTGTTGATCAGGGTGCGTCCCGACTCGGTCTTCGGCCGGACCGGCGACGATCTGACCCTGACGGTGCCGGTGACCTTCGCGGAGGCGGCGCTCGGCGCCGACCTGCGGGTGCCGACCCTCGACGCGGCCGTGACGCTGCGGGTGCCCCCGGGCACCCCGAGCGGGCGGACGCTGCGGGTGCGCGGCAAGGGGGTCGCCCGGCGCGACGGGAAGGTCGGTGACCTGCTCGTCACGATCGATGTCCATGTGCCGGCGGAGCTGAGCGAGGCCGCCCGGCAGGCACTGTCCGACTACGCGGCCGCGGCGCCGCCGGCTCCGAGGGAGCGGCTCGACGCGATCGCACGGGAGCGCAGCAGCTATGAACGATGACGATGACGAGCGCGCGGTCTTCATCGGCTTCGAGGCGGTCTCCGACGCCAAGGTGCTGATCATCTCGATCGCTGCCCGGCAGGCCGGCATGCACCCGCAGACCCTGCGGCAGTATGACCGCATGGGGCTGGTGCAGCCCGGCCGCACCTCCGGCGGCGGCCGCCGTTACAGCGAGCGCGACGTGGCGCTGCTGCGCGAGGTGCAGCGGCTCAGCCAGGAGGAAGGCGTCAACCTCGCCGGGATCAAGCGGATCATCGAGCTCGAAGGTCTCGTCGGCGACCTGCGCCAGCGGGTGGCCGAACTGGAGGACGAGCTGATCCGCACCCGGACCAGGCTGGCGCAGATGGAGGCGACCGGCTTCCCGCGGCGCGACCTGGTGCCGACCAACCAGCACCCGACGGCGCTGGTGGTGTGGCGGCCGTCGCAGAAATAGCGGGTTTGCCATTCCGCGCCGCAGGGCATCAGGTGCGCAGGGAATGGTGTGGTCATCCGGAGGGCTGACCGGATGCTCGCAGGGTGTGGTCAATGAAAGGGCGCCGTCGCTGACGGCGCCCTTTCAGCTGATCCTGCGGGGTGCGCGGGTCAGGCCGCCCTCGCACCAGTCGTGATACTCGAACAGCTCCGGCCGGGCCAGCAGCATCCGGGCGTTGTGCGCCCAGGTGGCCAGCAGCTCGTCGCCCTGCCCCTCGGCCTGCTCGACGAACTTGCGGAGCCGCCGCTTCGGGTGGGCACGAAAGTGTGTGCGGATCCCGTCGGCGGCGTAGATGTACAGGCAGTGCAGTGCGAACCGGCGGGCCGGACAGGCCGGGTCCATCGCCAGGTCGAACAGCGTGCCGATCAGCCGGTCGCCGGCGACCAGGAGGTCCCAGTCCGGCGGCATCGTCTGCAGTACCGATGCGTCGGGGTGGTAGGCCCATGCACGCAGCTCTGCTGGAGTAGGGTCGACCGGGTTGGCAAAGCCCCGGAATCCCGCTTGTTGCACGCTCACCGTCAGCTCCCGTGGCCAGCGGGTATGTGATCGCCAGAGGTCCTGGAGTCGGCGCCAACTTAGCCCGCCACCTGGCGACTGCGGAAGAGCCGAAGGGATCGGTTACTCTCCGGATACAGCCATACGAGTGACTTTGGGGTGAAAAGTCCCCCGGGTTCAGGGCTATATCAATGGATCTCACCTGGGTCTACAGTGTCGTCGTGAGCACGGACCATCGCGACATGCGTATCTCCGACGCGGAGCGCGAGCGGGTGGTGGCCCAGCTGAACACGGCCGTGTCCGAGGGCCGGCTCACCCTCGCGGAGTTCGAGGAGCGCGTCGACGGCGTCCTGCGCTCCCGCACGTTCGGCGAGGTCGAGCCGTATGTGAGCGACCTTCCCATGCAGCAGGTGACCGCGCCCAAGTTCGTCGAGATCCGCAACCGGTCGTCGGCGCTGAAGCGGCAGGGCCGTTGGACGGTCCCCCGCCTGCTGTCGATCTCGACCCGGTCCGGATCAGTGAAGATCGACTTCACCGAGGCGATCTTCAGTGCCGCCGCCGTGGACGTCGCGCTCGACGCGCAGTCCAGCTCGGTCGAGCTCATCCTGCCCGCCGGCGCCACCGCCGACCTCGACAGCATCGACGCCGACGCGAGCAACGTGCGGTCGAGCGTCGTGCCGTCCGGGCCGGGCATCGCGTTCCGCATCAGCGGCCAGGTCAAGCGCAGCAGCGTCAAGGTGCGGCACCAGCGGAGGTTCCTGCGGTGGCGGTGGTGAAGCCGGTGGTGTCGGCGAAGCGTCGCGCGCTCGCCGCCGCCGCCCTGGCCGTCACGCTGACCATGACGCTGACCGCCGGTTCCTGCAGCCCCGGCGACCAGCCGGTCGACGACCCCGCGCCGGACGTGTCCTACCAGGAGGAGGCGCCGGCCCCGGCCGGCACGGAGGACCCGCACAACCGGCAGTCGGTGGTCCAGGTGCCGAAGGGCACCTCGCCGCGCGCGGTCGAGTTCGCCGACGCCGACACCGGGTATGCCCTGTTCAGTACGTGCGTCAACGGGCAGGCATGCCAGGTCGGCCTGGTCGTCACGCTCGACGGCGGGCAGTCGTGGGTGCCCCGCAAGGTGCCCTTCGACGACGCCACCGAGGTCGAGATGCGCCTCGGCCGGGGCAACGTGCTGCTGCTGCGCACGGCGCCCGGCGGCTGGTACATCTCCAAGGACACCGGCCGCACGTTCAAGCAGTACCCGCTCAACCCACCGCCGCCGGAGCTCAACCTCACCGAGCCACGCTTCAGCGTCGGCTGCCTCGACGGCACGGTCGACTGCGCGGCGCGCCAGCCGATGGAGATCACCGACGACGGCAAGCGCGTGGCGCTGCCCGGCCAGCCGGCGGGCAACCAGCGCTTCACGAGCCTGGTCGCGCAGGCGGACGGCAAGCTGTGGCTGACCGCGCAGGCCGTCGAGACCTCCAGCAGCGCCCCGCCGATGATCACGGTCAGCGTCTGGAGCAGCGTCGACCACGGCCGCACCTGGCACGCGGAGGGCGCGGCCAGGCTGCCGCAGCAGAGCGGCGTGGAGCCACACGTGGTGGTGGCCCCCGACGGCTCCGACGTGTGGCTCGCCGGCAACCAGTTCGCGGCTCGCCGCGGTGCCGGCGGGACCTGGGACGAGGCGACCGCGATGCGTGAGGTCGCCGAGGTGTACAGCGCGGAGGTGCTGCCCGGCGGCCTGCTGCTGATCGCCAGCGGTCAGGGCGTCTGGACGGTGGACAGCGAACGGCGCACCCGTGACCAGGGCGGCCGGCTGGTCTTCCGGCTGCGGCGGCTGTCGGAGACCATGATCCTCGGCTATCCCGCGCAGCGGTCGGGTGAGGTGTGGCTGTGCGAGGTGAAAGACAAGAATTGTGATTGGTCGCGGATCGCTGTCGCTGCACGATAAGACTTGAGTGGAATAGACTCAACCTCGGGAGCGTCGTACCTGGTGCACAGGTACGGAACAGAACGAGGAGCCGATGAACGCCGAACGCCTGACCACCAAGAGTCGCGAGGTCATCAAGGCCGCCGTTGACGCTGCGAGCCAGCGCGGACACGCGACCGTCGAACCATGGCACCTGCTGCTGGCGCTGCTGGACACGGGCGGCTCGACCGCCGCGAGCCTGCTGCGCGCCGTGGGCGCCAACCCCGCCGAGATCCGCCGCGCGGCGCTGCACGCCGTCGACCGGCTGCCCAGCGCCAAAGGCTCCAGCGTGATCGAGCCCAATGTCGCCCGCGAGTTCGCCAACGCGATCGCCGCCGCCGAGCAGATCGCCCGCCCGCTCGGCGACGAATACACCTCGACCGAGCACCTGCTGGCCGGCCTGGCCCGCGTCGGCGGTGCGGTCGCCGCCCGGCTCAAGGACTCCGGGGCCACCGAGCAGACCCTGGTCGCCGCGTTCCCGCAGGTCCGCGGCGGCGACCGGCGCGTCACGACCGCCGACCCGGAGCAGACCTACCAGGCCCTGGAGAAGTACGGCGTCGACCTGACCCAGGCCGCCCGCGACGGCAAGATCGACCCGGTCATCGGCCGGGACTCCGAGATCCGCCGGGTGATCCAGGTGCTGTCCCGCCGCACCAAGAACAACCCCGTGCTGATCGGCGAGCCGGGCGTCGGCAAGACCGCGATCGTCGAGGGCCTGGCCCAGCGGATCGTGGCCGGCGACGTGCCCGAGTCGCTGCGCGACAAGCGCCTGGTCAGCCTCGACCTGGCGGCCATGGTCGCCGGCGCGCAGTACCGCGGCCAGTTCGAGGAGCGCCTCAAGTCCGTCCTGGAGGAGATCAAGGGCTCCGACGGGCAGGTCATCACGTTCCTCGACGAGCTGCACACGATCGTCGGCGCCGGCAAGGGCGAGGGCTCGATGGACGCCGGCAACATGCTGAAGCCGATGCTGGCCCGCGGCGAGCTGCGGATGGTCGGCGCGACCACCCTGGACGAATACCGCGAGCACATCGAGAAGGACCCTGCGCTGGAGCGCCGGTTCCAGCCGGTCGTGGTCGGCGAGCCGTCGATCGAGGACACCATCGGCATCCTGCGCGGGCTCAAGGAACGCTACGAGGTGCACCACGGCGTGCGGATCACCGATGCGGCCCTGGTCGCGGCGGCCACGCTCTCCGACCGGTACATCAGCGACCGCTTCCTTCCGGACAAGGCGATCGACCTGGTCGACGAGTCCGCGTCACGGCTGCGCATGGAGATCGACTCCCGGCCCGTCGAGGTGGACGAGGTCGAGCGGACCGTGCGGCGGCTGGAGATCGAGGAGATGGCGCTGGCCAAGGAGCCCGACGCCGCCTCCGCGGAGCGGCTGGAGCGGCTGCGCGCCGAGCTGGCCGACCGCCGCGAGCACCTGACCGCGCTGACCGATCGCTGGCAGAACGAGAAGCAGCACATCTCCGCTGTCTCGTCGATCAAGGAGCAGCTGGAGCAGCTGCGCGGCGAGGCCGACCGGGCCGAGCGCGACCTCGACCTCGCGAAGGCCTCGGAGCTGCGGTACGGGCGGATCCGCGACCTCGAGCAGGAGCTGCGCACCGCGGAGGTCGAGCTCGAGGAGCTGCAGTCCGCCGGCTCGATGCTGAAGGAGGAGGTCTCCGCCGACGACATCGCGGCGGTGGTCGCCTCGTGGACCGGCATCCCCGCCGGCCGGCTTTTGGAGGGCGAGACCGCCAAGCTGCTGCGGATGGAGGAGTCGCTGCGCAGCCGGGTCATCGGCCAGGAGGCCGCGGTGCAGGCCGTCTCCGACGCGGTGCGCCGCGCCCGCGCCGGGATCGCCGACCCCGACCGCCCCACGGGCAGCTTCCTGTTCCTGGGCCCGACCGGTGTCGGCAAGACCGAGCTGGCGAAGGCGCTCGCGGAGTTCCTTTTCGACGACGAGCGCGCCATCGTCCGCATCGACATGAGCGAGTACGGCGAGAAGCACACGGTCGCCCGGCTCGTCGGCGCGCCGCCCGGATACGTGGGCTACGAGGAGGGCGGCCAGCTCACCGAGGCGGTCCGCCGTCGGCCTTATTCGGTGGTGCTGCTCGACGAGGTCGAGAAGGCGCACCCGGACGTGTTCGACGTGCTGCTGGCGGTGCTCGACGACGGCCGGCTCACCGACGGACAGGGCCGCACGGTCGACTTCCGCAACGCGATCCTCATCCTGACCTCCAACCTCGGCTCCGAGGTGCTTGCCGACGACCCGACGCTGACGACGGAGCAGCGGCGCGACGCCGTGATCGCCGCCGTCCGGCAGCACTTCAAGCCGGAGTTCGTCAACCGGCTCGACGACATGGTCGTGTTCGACGCGCTCTCGCCCGCCGACCTGCGCGCGATCGTCGACATCCAGCTGCAGTCCCTCGGCCGGCGGCTGGCCGACCGGCGGCTGACGCTCGACGTCACCGACGCGGCACGTGACTGGCTCGCCAGTCTGGGGTATGACTCGGTGTATGGCGCCCGACCGCTGCGGCGCCTGGTCCAGACGTCCATCGGCGACCAGCTCGCCAAGGCGCTGCTGGCCGGCACGATCCGCGACGGCGACCGCGTCGTCGTGGACCTGGCGGACGACAAGAAGGCGCTCGCTGTCAGCGCCGGATGAGGACGTGGGCGATGCTGTGGAAGAGGAACGGCGCGTTCGACGACGAGCTGCGCCTGCTCGCCGAGGCCGACACGCTGGCGTTCGGCGGGGTCGGCTTCGCCGGCACGCTCCTGCCCGCCACCAAGGCGTATTTTGCGGTCGAGGAGGGTCTCCGCCAGCACGGCGCCAAGCTGCGGCCCAAGCTGGAGGCGCTCCTCGACCGCGCCACGCCCGCCGGCCGGCTGTACGCGGCGGAGCTGCTGACCCGCCTCGACGCGGCGGCCGGCAGGGCCGCGTGGGAGCGCCTGGCGAGGCAGGACGGCGAGGTCACCACGTTCACCGGCTGCATGATGGACAGCACCACGCTGACCCGGTACTCGCAAGATCGCCTCAACACCTGAGCCCATGACCTGCGCCAGCCGCCCGATATCGATACGGTTGATCCTCAAGGTTTCCTGGGAGGAGATCCGATGGCATTCGCCGTCCCAGCGTCTGGGGAGCAGCGAGCCCGACCGTCCACCGTCAACCTGGCCGTCTACCTGCTCTACGCGGCGGCCGGTATCGAACTGATCAACACGATCCTGTCGCTCGTCTATGCCGGCGCGCTCGCCGACGGCATGGAGAAGGCCAACGCCGGTATCCCGAACCAGAACGCGGGCATCGGCGCGGGCACCAGCAGCGCCGTCTCAGCCATCTTCGGAATCCTGATCATCGTCGTGCTGGTCCTGCTCGCCGTCTTCATCGGCAAGGGCAAGCAGATCGCCAGAATCCTCACGTGGGTGTTCGGCGGTATCGTCGCGTGCTGCTCGCTCGGAGGGTTCGCGTTCACCCTTGCCGGCGAGACCCTCTGGGAGCAGGCACGCAAGCAGGAGCCGAACCGGCCGACCTGGGACCGCTACAACGAGCTGCTCTACTCCGAGGTGCCGGGCTGGTTCCAGCCGGTGACCACGGTGCTCGGCATCCTGCTGATCCTGGCGATCCTGGCGGTCATCGTGCTGCTGGCACTGCCGGCGTCGCACCCGTACTTCCGCAAGGTCGAGCCGCAGTGGGAGCCGCCGGTGCCCGGCGCGGGCGGCGACCCCGGCTACCCGGGTGGCTACCCGCCGCCCGCCGACGGCCCGCCGCACCAGCCGCCGCCGGCCGACGGCCCGCCGCACCAGCCGCCGCCGGCTCCGTAGCGGCGGCACTGTGAGCACGTGAAGGCCCCGGGAAACCGGGGCCTTCGTCCGTCTCCGGCTAGATTGGCGCGCATGACGCAACGGCCCGTCGCTCTCATCACCGGCGCCACCGCGGGCATCGGCGCCGCGTTCGCCCGCGAGCTCGCCAAAACCCACGACCTGGTGCTGGTGGCCCGCGACAAGGCCCGCCTCGAGGCCATGGCCGCCGAGACGACGGCCGCTAGGACGACGGCCGCCGGGACGACGGCCGCCGGGACGGGCGGCGCTGAGGTGCTGGCCGCGGACCTGTCGACGCCCGAGGGCTGCGACCTGGTCGCGGCTCGGATCACCGCCGCGGACCGCCCCGTGGACCTGCTGGTCAACAACGCCGGGATGAGCCTCAACACGCCGTTCCCGCGCTCCAGCGTCGAGCGGGAGGAGCTGCTGCTGCGCCTCAACGTCAACGCGGTCATGCGGCTCACGCTCGCCGCGCTGCCCGGGATGACGGCCCGCGGCCGGGGCGACATCATCAACGTCTCCTCGGTGTCCGGGTTCGCCGCGATGATGCCCGGCTCCACGTACCCGGCGACCAAGGCCTGGGTCACCAACTTCAGCGAGTCGACCGGCCAGCTGGTGCGTGCCGACGGGGTCCGCGTGATGGCGCTCTGCCCGGGATTCACCCGGACCGAATTCCACCAGCGGGCCGGCATCGAGACGGCCAAGACACCGTCGTGGCTGTGGCTGGACGCCGGCAGCGTGGTCCGCGACGCGCTGCGGGACCTGAGGAAGGGCAAGCTGGTCAGCGTGCCCAGCTGGAAGTACAAGATGGTCGTCTTCGGGGTGCGGCACGCGCCGCAGGCACTGATGCGGCGCGTCGCCCGCGGCACGAGGAGCCGCATCGGCCGCGGTGACCATTGAGTGTGGCCAGCATCGAGCATGATTGACGTCACGATGCGGCCGAACGGTCGGATTTGCGCGGCGAAGGGCTGAGTCCCGGGGACAAGCCCGCCTCAGCAATGGTGTTCGCGCAGGTCAGGGCCAATGTGACAGGTGCCGGCGAGGGGTACGAACCGGTGAAACCAACGCGAATCCCCCTCACGTGCGGTTCGTTGACCCCTGTCACCGTCACCCCTCGCGTCACTCGTGGTGATCGCTGCGATCACCTTCGTATTCCTCCTCGTCCACTTGACGGCCCTAAATTTCTGCGAGAGTGCGGGTCATCGATTCGCCGGGCAGATTTAGCGCGTACGCTTTCGGTCATGACCGACCGTGACGACCTGCTGAAACTCGTGCTCGACCTGGCTGTGGTCCGAGGCAAGGTGACGCTGTCGTCGGGACAAGTAGCTGACTGGTACGTGGACCTCCGTCGCTTGACGCTGCACCATGCTGGTGCGCCGCTCGTCGGCCGGGTGCTGCTCGATCTGGTCGCCGACTGGGATTTCGACGCTGTGGGAGGGCTGACCCTCGGCGCTGATCCGGTGGCCACCGCGATGCTGCATGCGGCTGCCGCGCGGGGGGCGGAACGCAAGCTCGATGCGTTCGTCGTCCGGAAGAGTGACAAGGCTCACGGTCTGCAGCGCCGGGTCGAAGGACCCGACGTGGCGGGCCGGCGGGTGCTGGCGGTCGAGGACACCTCCACGACTGGGGGAAGCGTCCTCACTGCAGTAGAGGCGTTGCGCGAGGCCGGCGCTGAAGTCGTCGGCGTCGCGGTTATCGTCGACCGTGGGGCGGAAAAGGCGGTCCGCGCCGCGGGGCTGAGCTATCGCTCAGCATTTTCGTTGGCCGACCTCGGCCAATAGGGCTGAAAAATTGTCGATTCGGACCTGCGTATATGCAGGCGGGTCGATGGTGTTGGTGGAAGGATGGAATACGTGGGAACTGCGCTGGCTGAGATGACCCTGCCCCAGATCTCGCCACTTGCTGGCGAGCCGATTGACCGCGCCGATGCCGAGCGTCTTGCCGGCGTCCTGAAGGCACTTGCCGACCCTGCCCGACTCCGGCTCCTGAGCCTGATCCAGTCGGCACCGGACGGCGAGGCGTGTGTGTGTGACCTGACGGCCCCGCTCGGGCTCTCGCAGCCCACGGTGAGCCACCACCTGCGAATCCTGACCGAGGCCGGTCTCCTGGAGCGCGAGAAGCGGGGTGTCTGGGCGTTCTACCGCCTGGTGCCCGCCGCTATCGGCACCATCGCCGACCTTCTGACGCCGCCGCGCAAGCGCGCGACCAAGAAGGCACCTCGGTAGGTTGCTCCACCGGCCCGGCGACCTGCGCGACCAGCTTGCCCTCCTGGGGCGGGCGGTCGTGCGGTCAGGGCTCGTCGTGGGCTCGGGCGGCAACCTGTCCGCCCGGGCGCCCGGCTCCGACGAGTGCTGGGTGACGGCTGCCGGCACCTGGCTCGACGGACTGTCACAAGACTCGTTTGTTCGGGTCCGAATCAGCGATGGCGCGGCGCTTGACAAGACCGCCGCGCCATCATCTGAGCTTGGCCTCCATCTGGCGACCTACCGCGTCCGACCCGACGCGAACGCGATCGTGCACCTCCACCCGCAGACGGTGCTGCTGCTCGACGCGATCGGCGAGCCGATCCGGCTCGTCACCACCGACCATGCCTTCTACCTGCGGCAGGTCGTGACCACCCCGTTCAGCCCGCCCGGCGACCCCCGGGTCGGTGAGCTGGCCGCGGCCGCGTGCGCGGGCGGCGTCAACTGCGTGGTCCTCTCCCATCACGGTTGCTCGGTGATCGCCGATTCGGTCGAGCTGGCCCACAAGCGCGCCCTCTACCTGGAGGAAGCCGCGCAGCTGACTTGCCGAGCGTTAACCCTGGGTCGCACCCCGCAGCCGGTGCCGACCGACTGGCTGAACCTTCCCTCAGCAACCGCCTGACCTGCGCCTACACTGCTCCGATCGCGGAGACGCGCGCAGCGTGGCGCGCGGACGCGAGCAACGACGCGCGGACGCGAGCAGGCGGCGAAGGGCACGGTGAGGCACGTGGCGCGAGGGAAAGCACCGTTGGCGGTCGCCGGGATCCTGGCGCTGATCGGCATCACCGTGGTCGCCGTCCGAGCCGTGGCCGGCGGCGCCGGCGACTGTGGCAGCGGGATCAGGCTCGTCGTCGCCGCGGCGCCCGACATCGCGCCCGCGGTCCGCGACGCCGCGGCCCGCTGGAGCGCCACGAAGCCCGAGGTCGGCGGCGACTGCGTCCAGGTGCAGGTGCGCGCCGCCGAGCCGGCCGACGTCGCCAACCAGCTCGCCGCCCGGGCCGGCGGCGCGATCAACGTGGCCGCCACCGCGGTCCCTTCCCCCGCCGACGCCGACGTGCCGACCGTGTGGATCCCCGACTCGACCGCGTGGCTGGTGCGGATGCGGGCGGTCAGCCGCGAGGCGTTCGAGCCCGACGCCGCGTCCGTCGCCGCCACCCCGGTCGCCCTCGCCGTGCCCGATGCCCTCGCCGCCGCGCTCGACGCCACCGGTGGCACCGCGGGCGCGCCGCAGATCGCGGCGCTGCTCGCCAAGGTCGCCGGCAAGCAGGTCCAGCTCGCCGCCGTCGACCCGCGCCGCAGCACCGCCGGCCTCGCCGGGGCCGGCCTGCTCTACGACTCGATCCTCACCGATCCCAAGCGACTGGTCGACGTGGTCAAGGCGTACCGGTCGATCGCCGTCGCCGCCGACCAGGCCGCCCTTGAAAAGAGCGCAGAGAAGAGCGCAGGCACGAGCACGGGCCCGGCCCAGGTGGCGCCGATGAGCGAGCAGGCCGTCATCGCCCACAACGCGGGTGGACCGGCCGTGTCGCTCACCGCCCTGACCGTGGATCCGGCGGTGACGCTCGACTACCCGTACGCCATGATCACCGGCAAACCGAGGGCCGCTCTCGAGGCGGCGGGACGCTTCCGGGCCGCGCTGACGGCGGAGGGCAACCGCGACCTCTTCGCCAGGCTCGGCTTCCGCGCCGCCGACGGCTCGACCAGTGCCGGCTTCCCCGCCGGCCGCGGCGCCGCGACCGCCCCGGTCACGGTGAAGCCGCTCATCGAGGAGCGGAAGATCACCGACATCCTCGGGTACTGGAACGCCACGACCGCCCCGTCGCGCGTCCTCACGCTGGTCGACACGACGTCGTCGATGAACCGGCCGATGGCCGGCGCCGGCTCCCCGTCGCGCCTGCAGGTGCTGCGCAAGACGGCCACCGACGGGCTCGCCCTCTTCACCGACGACAGCGAGCTGGGCCTGTGGGCCTATGCCTCCGGGCATCAGGAGGTCGTGCCGCTCAACCCGCTCAACCAGGGGCAGCGCGCCAGGCTGACGTCGGCCGTCGCCGGCGCCAAGGCCACCACGGCCGACGTCTGCGGGCTCTACGAGACCGTCCTGGCGGCGTACAAGGCGCTGAAGGAGGGCTACAAGGAGGGCCGCTCCAACACCGTCGTCGTCTTCACCGACGGCACCAACTCCAAGCCGGGGATGAGCCTGGAGACGCTGAAACTGGAGCTGGAACGAGCGACGGACCCGACCCGTCCAGTGCGCGTGGTGCTACTGGGGGTCGGGCCCGACGTCAAGCAGCAGGAGCTGGCGGAGATCGCCGCGGCCACCGGTGGCCGGTCCTTCGTCGTCACCGACCCCGAGCAGATCGGCAACATCTTCCTGCAGGCGCTGATCAGGACCGGCTAGTGCTACTCCGCGGCGCGGTGGGCGCCGGCGCGGCCCTCTTCGACGGGGACCGCAGGGGTCCGGCGGCGCTCCCGCCAGCCGCGGAAGATCTCGATGAAGATCGGCAGGGCGGAGATCAGCACGATCAGCAGCACCGCCGGCAGCAGGTACTTGTCGATCTGGCCGTCCGGGATCGCGTCGTTGATCTGCTTCGCGAGGCCCCAGCCGACGAGCAGGATGCCGTCGGTCCACAGGATGCCGCCGACCACGTTCCACAGGAAGAACTGCCGCGCCGGCATGCCGATCATGCCGGCGACCGGGTTGAGGAACGTCCGGACGATCGGGATGAACCGGGCGAGCACCACGGCCTTCGCCGGGCCGAACTTCAAGAAGTAGTGCTCGGCCTTCTCGACGTACTCCTTCTTGAACAGCCGCGAGTTGGGCCGGTCGAACATCCTGCGGCCATACCTGGCGCCGAGGAAGTGACCCAGCTGCGCACCCGCGATCGCGCACAGCGGCGCGCCGATGAGCAGCGGGGTCAGGCTCAGCCTGGTGCCCAGCAGCTCCTCGGCGACCGACGAGGCCCCGACGCCGGCCAGGAACAGCAGCGAGTCTCCAGGGAAGAAGAAGCCCACGAGGAGGCCCGTCTCCACGAACATGATGATCCAGACGCCGATCACGCCGAAGGTGTTGAGCAGGCCCTTCGCGTCGAGCGGGTTGAAGGCGAGCAGCTCGCTGATAGCGCGAGTCTTTTCTTCCATGGCGCACCAGCCTACGTGAGCCCGGCTACAAGCGGGGATCGACCGGCTCGCTTTCACAGGCCAGCAGGGCAAACACCAGCTGGTGCACAGCTCGCATGGAGCCTCCGGACGCCAGCAGGTCCAGCGCCGCGAGCCCCAGGCCCTGCTCCCGCAGCGCCAGGTTGCGCTTGCGCTGCAGCCCCCGGACCCGCAGCTGGTCGAGCCGCGTCAGGTAGTCAGGGCCGTAGATGATCCGAAGGTACTCCCGGCCGCGGCACTTCAGCGCCGGCTGGACCCGTGGCCCGGCGTCGACGGCAGGCTTGAGCACCATGCCCTCGCCGCCCGCCGCCGTCAGGTCCAGCCACCAGTCGGTCGCCGCCGAGACGTCCGCGGGGGACGCCGGGTCGACCACCAGCCGCCGGGTCGGGGCGAACAGGTCGCCGGCCGCCGCCACGAGCCGGTCCACCATCGCCAGGTGCCATTCGTGGTCCTGGCGCAGGTAGGCCGCCCCCTCCCCGGCCAGCACGTGAAACGGCGCCAGCCGGAGCCCGTCGAGGCCGTCCGTCGGCCAGCAGTACTGCCGGTACACGTCGGTGAACGCCGCCATCGACGCCACCCGGCCGGTGAAGCGGGCCTGCAACGACGCCACGTCGACGCCCCGCGCGGCGGCGGCGGTCAGGGCGGAGACGGCCGCGGGCAGCGCGGCACCCGCCGCCGCGGCGACGCTCGCGTACTGCTCGCGGATCAGCGGCCCGGCCTTCGCCGACCACGGCAGCACCTCCGCGTCCAGCAGCAGCCAGTCGGTGCCGAGCTCGTCGAAGAGTCCGTCGGCGGCGGCCCGGACCCGGTCGAGGAGCGCCGTCTCGATCGCGGGCGGGAAGAACGGCCGCCCCGTCCGCGTGTAGATCGCCCCGCCACCCGAGATGCCGAAGCGCCGCTCACCCGCGGCGGCGGAGCGGCAGACCACCAGCACCGCCCGCGAGCCCATGTGCTTCTCCTCGCACACGACCCGCGGCACGCCCGCCTTGGCGTAGTCGGCCAGCGCCTCCACCGGGTGCTCCAGGTAGCCCTCGACCGCGGACGTCGACGCGGGCGCCATCGTCGGCGGCAGCCACACCAGCCAGCGAGGGTCGACCGCGAACCGGCTCATGACCTCCAGGGCCGCCGCGGCGTTCTCGGCAGCGACCGTCACCCGGCCCGCGGGCGTCTCCAGGGTGCGTCGTCCGGTGACGTCGGCGAGGTCCAGTCCGCGTTCCTCCGGCGCCTGTACGACCAGCGGCCGCACCGGCTCGTAATGTGCGCGGACAGCCGGCACCGAGACCAGCTCCCGGGACGGGTACCGCAGCGCGGTCAGCGCGCCACCGAAGACGCAGCCGGTGTCGACGCAGATGGTGTTGTTGACCCACTCGGCGGCCGGGACGGGCGTGTGGCCGTAGACGACGGTCGCCGCACCCCGGTACTCCTGCGCCCACGGGTAGCGGACCGGCAGCCCGTATTCGTCGGTCTCGCCGGTCGTGTCGCCGTACAGCGCGAACGCCCGCACCCGCCCCGACGCGCGCCCGTGGTAGGCCTCCTTGAGCCCGGCGTGCGCGACCACGAGCCGGCCGCCGTCGAGCACGTAGTGGCTGATCAGACCGTCGAGGAAGGCGGGCAGCACGGTGCCGAGCTCGGCGTCGGTCTCGAGCTGGTCGAGGGTCTCCTGCAGCCCGTGCGTCCGCTTGACGTTGACGCCCCGCAGTGCCCGGAGCAGCTTGGCCTCGTGGTTGCCCGACACGCACAGCGCGTGCCCGGCCGCGACCATGCCCATGACCAGCCGCAGCACGCCCGGGGAGTCGGGGCCGCGGTCGACGAGGTCGCCGACGAACACCGCGGTGCGCCCCTCCGGGTGGTGCGCGCCGGCCGGCCGCCCGGCAGCGTCGCGGACCAGGACGTAGCCGAGCCGGTCGAGCAGCAGCTCCAGCTCCTCCCGGCAGCCGTGCACGTCGCCGATGATGTCGAACGGGCCGGTCAGCTCCTTCTTGTCGTTGTAGAGCTTCTCGTACGCCACGACCGCCGACTCCACCTCGGCCACGCCGCGCAGGACGTGCACCTGGCGGAAGCCCTCCCGGCCGAGGTGCTTCAGCGAGCGGCGCAGGTCGCGGTGCTGCCGCGACAGCACGGGCCGGCCGAAGTCCCGGTCGGGGCGCAGCTCGGTGCGCGCCCAGCACTCGCTCTCCGGCACGTCCAGGACGATCGCGACGGGCAGCACGTCGTGCGCCCGCGCCAGGTCGACCAGCGCCTTCCGCGCGTGCGCCTGCACGTTGGTCGCGTCGACGACGGTGAGCCGGCCGGCCCGCAGCCGCTTGCCGGCGATGTAGTGCAGCGCGTCGAACGCCTCGGCGGACGCGGACTGGTCGTTCTCGTCGTCGGCGACCAGCGCCCGGAACGCGTCGGACGACAGCACCTGCGTCGGCGCGAACTGCCGCCGCGCGAACGTCGACTTGCCGGAGCCGGAGATGCCGACCAGCGCCACCAGGCACAGCTCGGGGATCGTCACCGTGGTCACTTCTCGAACACCGCCATCTGGGTGGACGTGCCGACTTCAAGGTCTTCCTCGCCGATGCCGTGGCGCGTCACGGTGTACCCGTAGCGGGCCGCGACCTCGTCGCACCACGCGCCGAACTGCGCTCTGTCCCACTCGAACCGGTGGTCGTGGTGGCGCATCCGGCCGTGCTCCAGGTCCGGATACCGGACGTTGTACTCGACGTTCGGAGTGGTGACGACGACCGTGCGAGGGGCCGCGTGCCTGAAGACGCTCGCGGCGAGCGCCGGCAGCCGCGGCGGGTCGACGTGCTCGACGACCTCCATGAGGACGGCCGCGTCGTAGCCGCGCAGCCGGTCGTCGCGGTAGGTCAGGGCCGTCTGCAGCAGCCGGATCCGCTCCCGCTGCCGGTCGGGGAGGCGGTCCAGGCGCAGCCGCCGGGCGGCCATCTCCAGCGACACGGTCGACACGTCGGCGCCGACGATCTCGGTGAACCGCCGGTCCCGGATCAGCTCGCCGAGCAGCGCGCCCGGCCCGCAGCCGAGGTCCAGCACCCGGCTCGCACCCGCCCCGGCCAGCTGCCGCACGACCGCGGCCCGGCGCAGCGCCGCCAGCGACTCCGGCCGGGTCCCTTGTCGATGACGGAGTCGGCCTCGGGGTCGGCCTCGGAGTCAAGGTCCGAGAGCCGGGACAGCGCCTCGTTGGTCAGCGACGTGCGGTGCGCGAGGTACCGGCGGGCGATCACGCCCTTCGCCGGGTGCCCCGCCAGCCAGCCGGTCCCCGCCCGGATCAGCTTCTCGACCTCGTCGGAGGCGACCCAGTAGTGCTTGGCGTCGTCGAGCACCGGCAGCAGCACGTAGACGTGGTTGAGCGCGTCCGCGAGCCGCATCGTGCCGCGCAGCGTCAGGTCGACGTACCGGCTGGGCCCCCACTCCGGGTGCGCCGCGTCCAGCGGGATCGGCGTCGCCTCGACGGTCCAGCCGAGCGGCTCGAAGAACGTCGCCGCGTCGCCCTTGCAGCGCAGCGCCGGGATCCGCAGCTCGAGGGGGATCGGGGTGGCGGCGAGCTCGGGCCGGTCCCGTGAGTCGCCGCGCAGCGCCGTGCGCAGCACCCGGCCGAGTGCCACCGCCAGCAGGCTCGACGCGGCGTAGGGCCGGTCGTTGACGTGCTGGCGCAGCGTGAACGTGTCGGGCCCCTTCCCGGGCCCTCTCGCGGTGCGCGCCGCCGCCGGATCCGCCTCCAGCAGCAGGGCGGCCGTGCACCGGTCCTCACCCGCCTCCGGATAGAAGACGTGCGCCGTGCCGCCGCTGACCTCGAACGACTGCAACCTGCCGGGATGCTTCACGAGCAGGTAGCCGAGGTCGGTCGCGGGCCGGTGGGTGGTGGTGATGGTCAGCAGCACCACGCCATCGTCCCGCCGGGATTATCAGTGGGTCAGGCGGATTTCCGGGGCGTAGAGTCGGGCGTATGGCGACGGTGCCGACCGTGCACTGGCACCGGTTGGCTGACGGCCGGGTGCAGTGCGACGTCTGCCCGAGAGCGTGCCGGCTCCACGAGGGCCAGCGCGGGTTCTGCTTCGTCCGCGAACGCGCCGGCGACGAGATCGTCCTCACCACCTATGGCCGTTCGTCCGGTTTCTGCGTCGACCCGATCGAGAAGAAGCCGCTCAACCACTTCCTGCCGGGCTCACCGGTGCTGTCCTTCGGCACCGCGGGCTGCAACCTCGGCTGCCGCTTCTGCCAGAACTGGGACATCTCCAAGAGCCGCGAGATCGACACCCTCGCCGCCTCCGCTAGCCCCTCGGACCTCGCCGCGACCGCCGTGCGGCTGGGGTGCCGGTCGATCGCGTTCACCTACAACGATCCGGTGATCTTCATGGAGTACGCGATGGACGTCGCCGACGCCTGCCGCGAAGCCGGGGTCAAGGCGGTCGCGGTGTCCGCCGGCTACATGAACCCGGCGCCGCGGGAGGAGTTCTACCGGCACATCGACGCGGCCAACATCGACCTGAAGGCGTTCAGCGAGAAGTTCTACCAGAAGGTGACCTTCGCCCGTCTCGACGCGGTCCTGTCCACATTGGAGTATCTGCGCGGGACCGACGTGTGGTTCGAGATCACGACGCTGCTCATCCCGGGGCAGAACGACGGCGACGACGAGCTGCGCCGCCAGTGCGACTGGCTGCTGGAGCACCTCGGCACCGACGTGCCGCTGCACTTCTCCGCGTTCCACCCCGACTTCAAGATGCGCGACATCCCGCACACGCCACCGGAGACGCTGAGCCGGGCCCGCCGCATCGCGCTCGACGCCGGCCTGCGGTTCGTCTACACCGGCAACGTCCACGACCCCGACGGCCAGACCACCTACTGCCCGGGCTGCGACCGGCCGGTCATCGTCCGCGACTGGTACGACCTGCGCGCCTACCACCTGACCGACGACGGCAGGTGCGTCCACTGTGGATATCAGCTGCCCGGCGTCTTCGACGGCCCGGTCGGGAGCTGGGGCCGGCGCCGCCTGCCGGTGGCCATCTCGTGACGCGCCCGGCGGCGGTGGCGGGCACGTTCTACCCGGCCGATCCGGTGGAGCTTGCGACCCTGATCGACGCGATGCTCGACGCCGCACCCCCGGCACAGACGCCGGCCACCGCCGCGTCCGCCGATGCGCCGGTGGCCTACGTCGTGCCGCACGCGGGTTACCAGTACTCCGGCCCGACCGCCGCCCACGTCTACCGCGACCTGCGCGACCGCCCAGCGCCCTTCGAGCGGGCCGTGGTCCTCGGGCCCGCCCATCACGTGCCGCTGCGGGGTGCCGCCGTGTCCAGCGCGACCGCGTGGGCGAGCCCGCTCGGCGAGATCGCGATCGACACGGACGGCGTCCAGCTGCTGGCCGACCGCGGGCTCGCCGTCGTCGACGACCGCCCGCACGCCCCTGAGCACTCGATCGAGGTGCAGGTGCCGCTGCTGCTGCGCGTACAGCTGCCGAAACTGCTGCCCGTGCTCATCGGGCCCGGTGATCCGGAAGCGGTCGCGGCGCTGCTCGACGCCGTCGCCGGACCGGGCACGGTGGTGCTGTGCAGCACCGACCTGTCGCACTACCTGACCGAGGAGGAGGCCCGGCGGCGCGACGCGGCCACCGCGGCCGCCATCGACGACCTGGCGCCGGAGCGGATCGGCACGGGTGACGCCTGCGGCCGGCACGGGCTGCGTGGCCTGCTCGTCTGGGGCCGGCGGCACGCGCTGCGCGTGGACCGGCTCGCGCTCGCCACGTCCGCGGACACCGGCGGGCCGAGGGACCGGGTCGTCGGCTACCCGGCGATGCGCCTGTCCAGCACGCGTTCGTAGGGAGACGTCGCGGGCGGGTTCATCCGTTGCACGCGAAATGTCCAGAATTTGCCGCACGAACGGGCGACCACTGTCGTGGCGCCCGTGCCCGTCTGGTGCGGTGAGGGCGCCTGTGGACGGCGCCGGAACTGGAGACGGGGATGTCAGCGATAGCGGCAGCGCCGCACAGCGGCACCGCGACCTGGACGCCGATGACCCGCGAGCAGCGTGAGCAGTTCGACGCGGATGGTTACCTCGTGATCAAGGGCGTGCTGAGCCCGGACGAGGTGCGCCACTACGCGTCGGTCCTGGAGACCGCGCACCAGCAGCACCCCAGCGCCGCGGACGGCTCGTTGCACCTGCTCAGCCCGATCACGCACTACCCCGACCTGGTCGACCTGATCGACCATCCGGCGACGTTCCCGCTGGTCTGGTCGATCCTCGGGTGGAACGTGCACATCTACCACTCGCACCTTGACGTGCACCCGCCGCTGGCGGCGCCGAAGCCCGACTGGTGGCACTGGCACCAGGACGGCGGCCGGCAGAACCGCGAGCTGGAGACCGACCCGCGCCCCCGGCTGTCGGTGAAGCTCGCCTACTGGCTCTCCGACGTGTCGGAGACCGGCCGCGGCAACCTGACCCTGATCCCCGGCAGCCACCGGACCAACTGGCTGCCCGGCCCGCCGACCCGCGACGTGCCGTGGCCGGCGCCGGACGGTGCGCGTCAGGTCGCGGTCGACGCCGGCGACGTGGTGTTCTTCGACCGGCGGATCTGGCACGCGCGGTCGGACAACCTCTCCGAGATCACGCGCAAGTGCGTGTTCCTCGGCTACACGTACCGGTGGATCGCCATCCGCGACGACGTCGCCGGCCTGCCGCAGCGCCCCTGGTGGCCGGGGCTGAACCCGGTCCAGCAGCAGCTGCTCGGCGGCGCCGGGAACACCGGCGGCGGGCACGGCCACGACAACGGCTCCGACGGCGACCACCAATGGGGCCACTACCCGCAGACGACGCCGCTCTATCAGGCGCTGCGCGACCGCGGACTGTTGGACCCCGGCTACCCTCCGCTGATTCCCTGACATTCGCAACAGATCCCTCCCCCGACCCGTCATAGGGTCAGGGGGAGGGGGTCGGGTTGACGTTCGAGGAGTTCGTGGAGGCGCGGCTGCAGGCGCTGCTGCGCTACGCGGTCATGCTCACCGGCGATCCGCACACCGCGCAGGACCTCGTGCAGGAGACGATGATCCGGGCGCAGCTGAAGTGGCGCCGGATCGCCACCGCCAGCGTGCCCGAGCACTACGTCAAGCGCATGCTCACGAACGCGTATATCGACCTGCACCGCGGCTCGTGGCTGCGCCGGGTGGTGCTGCGGGCCGAGCTGCCCTCTGACGCCTCCAACCGTGATCTCGTGGTCGCTGATCACGCCGGGGCGTCCGCCGACCGCGACCAGATGTGGATCTGGCTCGCCCGGCTGCCCCGGCGGCAGCGGGCCGCGCTGGTGCTGCGGTACTACGAGAGCCTCAGCGACGTGGAGATCGCCGAGGTCCTCGGCTGCGCGATCGGCACCGTCCGCTCGCTGATCTCCAGGGCGCTCGTGACGCTGCGCACCGAGGTCGTGCCGGAGCTGATCGGCGGTGACGCCCGATGAGCGACGCCGTGAACTCGTCCCCCGCCGCCGCCCTCACCCAGGTCGTGCCGGAGCCGATCGGCGGTGACGCCCGATGAGCGACCCGTCCTCGCCCCTTGCTTCCGCCCTCACCGAGGCCTTCGCCCGGCATGAGGACGACGTGCCGGACGCCATGGCGCTGCGCCCGGCGATCGCCGCCGGCGTCCGCAAGCGCCGCGCGCGCCGCCGCCGGCGCTGGGCGGTCTCCTCCGGCGCGCTGGTGCTGGCGCTCGTCGCGTCGCTGGTCTTCACCCTGCGCGACCCGTCGCCGCCCGCGCCCCAGGTCGAGGCGCTGGTGGACGCGGGCACACCCGACGTCGGCAACTTCCTGCTGCTGGGCACCGACCGGCGGCCAGAGTCGGCGGGCGACACCGTGCGCGCCGACGCGATCCTCCTGCTGCACGTCGACCCGGACACCCGCACCGTCTACCAGCTGTCCATCCCGCGCGACCTGGCCGTGGAGGTCCCCAACTTCGGTCGCCAGCAGGCCAACAACGCGTTCGTCTTCGGGGGGTACGAGCTGACCGCCCGCGTCCTCGGCGACCTGCTCGGGGTCGAGATCGACGGTGGCGCGGTCGTCGACTTCAACGGCATGCAGCGGGTCACGGACGCGGTCGGCGGCGTCGACCTCTGCGTCGACCAGCGGACCGTCTCCATCCACCTCGGTGTCGACGACGCCACGGGCCGCGCCGCGCCGCTGCGTCCAGGCATGCGTCCGGTCGTGTACGAACCGGGCTGCCGCCACTTCGCCGGGTGGGAGGCGCTGGACTTCGTCCGGCAGCGCCAGTCGCTCGCGAACGGTGGCGACGACCGCGACACGCACCTGCGGCAGCTCCTCGCCGCGCTCGCCCGGCGGCTCGGCGACCCGGTGAAGCTGGCCAAGGCGATGCCGGTCGCGAGTGGCGCCCTCGACCTGCACCTCGGCGAGCTGTCCCTGCCGACGCTGGCCGGCATGCTGGCCCGTTACGACGCCGCGCACGTGCCAGGCCTGAAGCTCCCGGTCAGGGCGGACCGCACGGTCGTGCCGGGCGGCGACGGTCTGTTCGCCGCACTGCGCAACGGCACCGTGCCTGAGTGGGCCGCCGCGCATCCGCAGTTCGTGTCCTAGCGGTACTCGTCGTCCTGGCCGGCGTCGCGGTCCTGTTCGACGGCGTCGTACTCGTTCGCGTCCCAAGGGTGCGCGTTCTTGAACACCGTCCCGCGCTCCGTCGGGTCGGCGGGGAGTGCCTGCTCGACGGCGTCGGCGGGCGGTGCCTCCGGGTCGCGCACGTCGGGGTCGAGCCGGTCGTCGACGGTCAACAGATCTTCATCGGGCTGAGCCATGTGTCCTCCCTCAGGTTTCTCCAACCGTACGACCGAATCGGCGGTAACGCGGCCTAGCCGGGCAATTCACCTGGTCCCCACCCTCCCGCCGTACATGGGTCAAGGCCGCTGCGAGATACTTCGTGGCAGGACAGCGCGGTCCTCGACGAGCCGCGCACGCCCGGCTCCAACACCGCACGATCCAAACAGCCAAGGAGCGCCGTCATGCCCATCGCCTCTCCCGATGTCTACGCCGAGATGCTCGACCGCGCCAAGGCCGGCGCGTTCGCCTACCCGGCGATCAACGTGTCGTCGTCGCAGACGCTGAACGCGGCGCTGCGCGGCTTCGCCGATGCGGAGAGCGACGGCATCATCCAGGTCTCCACCGGCGGCGCCGAGTACCTCTCCGGCCCGACGGTCAAGGACATGGTCACCGGCTCGGTCGCCTTCGCCGCGTTCGCCCGCGAGGTCGCGAAGAAGTACTCGATCAACGTCGCGCTGCACACCGACCACTGCCCGAAGAACAACCTCGACAAGTTCGTCCGGCCGCTGCTCGCCATCTCGGCCGAGCGCGTCGCCAAGGGCGAGGAGCCGCTGTTCCAGTCCCACATGTGGGACGGCTCGGCGGTGCCCCTGACCGAGAACCTGCAGATCGCCGAGGAGCTGCTGGCGCTGACCGCCGCGGCCAAGGTCGTCCTGGAGATCGAGGTCGGCGTCGTCGGCGGCGAGGAGGACGGTGTCGTCGGCGCGATCGACGAGAAGCTCTACACCACCGTCGAGGACGGCCTGGCCATGGTCGACGCCCTCGGCCTCGGCGAGAAGGGCCGCTACATGGCCGCCCTGACCTTCGGCAACGTCCACGGCGTCTACAAGCCGGGCAACGTGAAGCTCAAGCCCGAGATCCTCAAGACCATCCAGGACGCGGTCGGCGCGAAGTACGGCAAGGACAAGCCGCTCTCCCTGGTCTTCCACGGCGGCTCGGGCTCGCTGCTCGAGGAGATCCGCGAGGCCCTCGACTACGGCGTCGTGAAGATGAACATCGACACCGACACGCAGTACGCCTTCACCCGCCCGGTCGCGGCCCACATGTTCACCAACTACGACGGCGTCCTGAAGGTCGACGGCGAGGTCGGCAACAAGAAGGCCTACGACCCGCGCGCCTGGGGCAAGGCCGCCGAGGCCGGCCTGGCCGCCCGCGTCGTCGAGGCCTGCGAGCACCTCCGCTCGACCGGCACCACGCTGTCCAAGTAGTTCTCGCAGCTCCGGAAGGCCCGGCCCCTCTCCCGAGGGCGCCGGGCCTTTCCGTGATCCGGAAGACTGCTTGCTGCCGGGCGGCGAACAGCGCTACCGGATCAGGAGGCGGCGGTCAGGATCTCCGCGGCCTCGGCGACGTCGTCGGTGATGTGGAGCAGGTGGCGCAGGTCGCCGACCGGGGACGCGGCCAGCAAGGGCTCCAGCAGGCCGCGGACCGGCAGGCGCTCGGTCCAGTGCTGGACGTCGAGGAAGACGAACGGGCCGCTCCCGCCGTCGGTGGCGTAGAACGTCTTCGTCGCCGCCTGGAAGACCTCCTGCACCGTGCCGGCCATGCCGGGGGCGAAGACGATGCCGCCGCGGGACAGGCGCAGGATGGTGTCCTCGCGGATCGCGTTGGAGAAGTACTTCGCGATCTTCGAGGCGAAGAGGTTGGCGGGCTCGTGGCCGTAGAGCCACGTCGGGATCGCCAGGCCGCCGCGGCGGGCCCAGGTCACCGGGTCGACGGCCACCTGGTCGGCGGGCTCGACCGAGTCGGGCGTCGGCGGGACCGGCCGCGCGAATGCCGCTCGGACGTCCAGCGCCACCCTCGTGAACGGGTCGTGGTCGTGGAAGTCGGGCGCCGCGGACAGGCGGTCGATCGCCTCGGCGAGCGCGCTCAGCGGCTGGCCGGCGAGGAATGCACCCAGGTTGGCGGCCTCCATCACGCCCGGTCCGCCGCCGGTGACGACCAGCCGGTCCGCGCCGGCGAGACGCCAGGCCAGCTCGGCGGCGTCGCGGTAGCCGGGCGCGCCGCGCGGGACGGCGTGGCCGCCCATGATGCCGATCGCGGCGGCCGGCCCGCGCGCGCCGATCCAGCCGGCGGTGACGTTGGCCAGCGCGTTGTCGATCCCGGAGTCATGCATCCGCTGCGCGATCGCCTCGCGGATCTCCGGCGTCGCGCCGCCGGTCGCCCGGAAGTGCTCGTAGACCAGCGTGTCGAACATGCCGTCGAACCCGTCGGAGGCGAACCCGGCGGCGAGGTCGTCCGGCACGTACAGCTGCGACGGGTGCGTCGGGTAGGGCAGCCCGGCGAACTCGGGCACCACCACCGCCCGCCGCCGCAGCAGGTCGACGACGGCCTCGGTGGCCGCGAAGTGACAGCCGACGAACAGCGTGTCCTGCACGTCGACACCGGAGAGGTCCACGGCGGCGAGGTCGAGACCCTGGACGACCTTCGTCGCGAGCGTGCCGTTGTCCAGGTGGAACAGCAGCTCTTCCGGCGACTCGATCTCGTCGGGTGAGTGGTCGTGCAGCGCGACCACGTCTGGCGGGGGCGGAGTGGGCACGACGCCATCTTGCCAGGTGGTGCAAGGGGCGATGGCCCGACCATGGAGATCGGGCCATCGCGTAACCGGGTCCTGGGGAGGCTCCGGACCTCCCTTTCTAGTACTCGCCCGAACCGGGCACACCCCCCGCTCGCGGGACGTTGCCTCCACCGTTCAGCCAACCTGGTTGAATGGCTTGATGCAGAACCTGCTGCCCCAGCCTTCACCGACGCTGCTTCCCGCCGAGCCCGAGGCCGCAGCGAAGCTCGCCGCCGCCACCGGCTCCGAGAAGGACGTCAAGGACGTCGCAGCGGCCCACCCGGCGTTCAGCGCCGCCTGGGCCGAGCTCGCCGAGATCGCCCTCGCCGACGGCGAGCCCGTCACCGCCTACGCCTATGCCCGCACCGGCTACCACCGCGGCCTCGACCAGCTGCGCCGCGCCGGCTGGCGCGGCGCCGGGCCCGTGCCGTGGTCGCACGAGCCCAACCGGGGCTTCCTGCGCGCGCTGAGCGCGCTGGGCCTCGCCGCCGAGTCGATCGGCGAGGCCGACGAGGCGGAGCGCTGCGCGAAGTTCCTCGACGACAGCGACCCGGCGGCCACGGCCGCGCTGCGCTAGGTTCACAGCCCTTCGGAGATGGCCGCGGCGACCTTCAACCAGGCGTCGCGGCTCGCCGAGGTCAGCCCCCCGTAGCGGATCGGCTCCCCGGAGTCGATGAAGCGTTCGTACGGTGCGAGCAGCACCGTCCTGGTCCGCGCGGCGAAGTGGCGGGTGATCGCCGGGATGTCGAGGTGCCGGCGGCTCGGCGGCATCGACACCACGGTCACCGCCTGCCGGACCAGCCGCTGCCGGCCGTGCTGCTCCAGGTGGTCGAGCATCCTCGACGCCGTCTCGGCCGAGTCGTTGCGGGCCGACATCGTGACCACCAACTGGTCGGTGGCGTCGATCGCGGCCTGCCAGTTCTCCGCGCGGACGTTGTTGCCGGTGTCGACCACGATCAGCTTGTAGAACCGGCTGACCACGTCGCGGATCTCGCCGAACGACTGCGCCGTCAGCATCTCGCCGGCCGTCGCGGACTCGTCGCTGGCGAGCACGTCGAACATGCCCTCGCCCTGCGCCCTGACGTACTGCGACAAGTCGCCGACCCGGCCCTGCGCGCCCTGGAAGTGGTCCAGGTCGCGGAGCAGGTCGCGGACGGTCCTGTTGTGGAAGTCCTGCTGCGCCCGCATGCCGAGGGTGCCCTGGGTCTCGTTGTTGTCCCAGGCCAGCACGTAGCCGCCGCGCTTCTGCCCGAACGTCATCGCCAGCAGCAGCACCGCGACCGTCTTGCCGGCGCCACCCTTCGGATTGACCACGGTCACCTGCCGCAGCCCGCCGAAGTTGCGCCGGACGAGGTCGACGTCGCGCCGGAACTCCAGCTCCCGCCGGCCGGGGGCGAGCGACAGCATGCCGAGCGTGCCCCTGGCCACCGCCCCGCGCACCCCGCGGGCCGCGACCGGGTCGGCGGGCCGCGCCTGCCTGCGCCGCGCGAACTCGTCCGCCGTCGGTGTGCTCCCGTCCGACCAGTTCGCCGGCGGCGGCGCCGCACTCGGCGGACGGTGCGTCACCGGCGGCGCCGGGAAGCCAGGCGGCGCCGGGAAGCCAGGTGGCGCTTGATGGGCCGCAGGTCCTTCAGGTGCCGGCGGCGGCTGGTGTACGGGCGGCGCCGGCGGCTGATTCGTGAGGGCCGCTTGATAGGCGGGCGATGCCGCCGGCGGCTGACCCGTGGACGGCGCGGCGGGCGGTGCCGGCGGTGCCTGCATCGGCGGCGGCGCCGGCTGCGGATGGTGCAGGACCGGAGGCCGCGGCACCGGCACGCCGTTGACCGGCACCGCGCCGCCGCCTGGTGGCGCTCCGCTGCCCGGCATCGAGACAGGTTCCGTGCCCGGGACAGGAATCCCACCGCCCCCGGAGACCGGGACCGCGCCTGAGACAGGGATCCCGCCGGCCCCGGAGACCGGGATCGCGCCCGCGCCCGACACCGGCACGTGCGGGACCGGCTGCCCGTGTTGAATCTCACTGCCGCGACCGTCAGCGCCCGGTGAGGGCTCGAGCCACGGCCCCGGATCGCCGGCGTCGACGTCGCCCCGCTCGCTCGCCCGCGACAACCCCGTCCGCGTCGGCGGCTGGGCCCAGGGCGACCCGACGTGCTCCGGTTCCTCCTCCTGCGGAGCGCCGTCGGCATCCCGGCCGGCGTGAGCATCGGTGCGCCGGCCCGAGACGAACTCGTCGGGCGGCCAGAGTGCGTCGTTCACAGCTGTTCCCCTCCCGCGCTCCCCCACCGTATGCGAGCCGGCACCGTATGCGAAGGCGGCGACAGGACGGGAAGGAGACGCTCAGGGCACGTACACGGCCCAGGCGGCGCGCTCCATCCACCACGAGCGCTTCCGGGTGAGGGTGCCCTCGCCGCCGTCGTCGACGAAGGGGATCTCGGCACGAGGGGTGATGGCGACCGCGCGGCCGTGCGCGCGGCGGACCTCGATCTCGACGCGGGGGCGGCGGAAGAGCGACCGGGACGCCCGCGGCACCGCCACCGCCACGTCCAGGACGCCGTCCTCCATGGAGGGCGAGAGGACCAGCGGGAGGCCGTCGACCGTCGAATACCGCGAGGCGTTGGCCACCACCGACATGAGCACGGGCTCGGTGCCGTCGGCGAGGACGGCGTCGTCGACCTCGACGCGGGCGAGGAACGTGCTGGCCGAGCCGGAAGCGTCGACCCCGCCGACCAGGACGCCGTCGAGGGTGACCCCGCCGCCGTCGTTGCGCAGCAGGTCCAGCCGGCGGGTGTTGCCGCCGAGGACGGCGGCGGCCACGTCGGCGGGCGCGCGGGGCAGGCCGAGCCGCGTCACGAGGTCGGTGGAGTCGGGGCCCAGCGGCAGGATGCCGACCGGCGGCAGGTCCGGCAGGGTCCGGTCGTCGGGGATGACGTCCTCCGACAGGGCACGCTTGCTGGGCGCCGGGGCGTACAGACGGACCAGGCGCCGCATGACCGCGCGGAGCTGACCGTCGGCGGCGGTCGCCACGACGAGCCGCGCGTCGGGCAGGGCCTTCAGCGCCGCGTCGATCTCCGCGTCGGTGTGTGCGACGACCGTCTCGACCTGGGCGCTTGCTGTGCGCAGCGCGTCGCGGCAGGCGAGAATAGGGGTACGCGTGCCGCACGCGCTGGCGAAGGACTGGGCAGACGACACTGGATCGGGCTGCGCACAGGAGGCCCCACCTTCGCAGGCACAGTCCGTGCCTTCGCCGAGCGCGAGCACCACCACGTCGACCACCGTTGTCAACCTGCCTTTCACGCGGTTGTTAGCCTGGCACCCCGGGCGACCCGCTGGGGCGCCCGACCCTTTGGAGAGGGCAACAGAAGATGCCAGCGATCGTGCTCATCGGCGCTCAGTGGGGCGACGAGGGCAAGGGCAAGGTTACCGACATGATTGGCGGCGACGTCGACTACGTCGTGCGCTACTCCGGCGGCAACAACGCGGGTCACACCGTGGTGACGCCGGATGGGCAGAAATTCGCCCTGCACCTCATGCCGTCAGGGGCACTATGGCCCAACGCGGCGATCGTCATCGGCAACGGGGTGGTCATCGACCCGAAGGTGCTGCTGGTCGAGATCGACGGTCTCGCGGAGCGCGGCGTCGATGTGTCCCGCCTGATGATATCGGGTGACGCACACCTCATCATGCCGCACCACCGGGCCCTGGACCGGGTCGTGGAGCGCTACCTCGGCTCGTCCCGGATCGGCACGACCGGCCGCGGCATCGGCCCGGCGTATGGCGACAAGGTCGCCCGCATGGGCATCCGCGTCCAGGACCTGCTCGACCCGGGCATCCTGCGCAAGAAGCTCGAGATCGTGCTGCGCGAGCGCAACCAGGTCCTCTTCAAGGTGTACAACCGCAAGGAGATCGACGTCGACGCGACGGTCGAGGAGTACCTGACCTACGCGGAGCGCCTGCGGCCCTACATCACCGACACCCGTCAGGTGCTGTGGAAGGGCCTGGAAGAGGGCCGGACGGTCCTGCTCGAGGGCGCCCAGGCGACGATGCTCGACATGGACCACGGCACGTATCCGTTCGTGACGTCGTCCAACCCGACCGCGGGCGGTGCCTGCGTCGGCGCGGGCGTGCCGCCGACCGCGATCACGCGGGTCATCGGCGTGACCAAGGCATACACGACCCGGGTCGGCTCCGGCCCGTTCCCGACCGAGCTGTTCGACGACTTCGGCGTGCACCTGCGCAAGATCGGCCGGGAGTACGGCACCACGACCGGCCGGGAGCGCCGCACCGGCTGGTACGACGCGGTCGTCGCCAAGTACGCCACCAGGCTCAACGGCATCACCGACCTGGTCGTCACCAAGCTCGACGTGCTCTCCGGCCTGGAGAAGGTCCCGCTCTGCGTGGCCTACGAGGTGGACGGCAAGCGCACCGACGAGATGCCGATGACGCAGACCGAGTTCCACCACGCCACCCCGGTCTACGAGGAGCTCCCCGGCTGGTGGGAGGACATCTCGAAGGCGCGCGAGTTCGCCGACCTGCCGGCCAACGCGCAGCGCTACATCGAGCGGATCGAGGAGCTGGCCGGCACCCGCGTGTCGATCGTCGGGGTGGGTCCCGGACGGGAAGAGAACGTGGTCCGTCACAGCCTGCTTTAATCTGTCGCGTGCGCGTAATCCTGCTCGGCTCCGGTGGTCGTGAACACGCCATCGCCGCCGCCCTGGCTGCCGACCCGGCCGTGACCGACCTGATCGTCGCCCCGGGCAACCCGGGCACCGCCGCCATCGCGACGAACGCGGAGGTCGACACGCTCGACCCGGAAGCGGTCGCGGCCCTCGCCGTCGAGCGCGGCGCCGACCTGGTCGTCGTCGGCCCGGAGGCGCCGCTCGTGGCGGGGGTCGCCGACGCGGTCAGGGCGAAGGGCATCGCCTGCTTCGGCCCGTCGCAGGCGGCCGCGCAGCTGGAGGGCTCGAAGGCGTTCGCGAAGGACGTGATGCGGGCGGCGGGCGTGCCCACCGCCCGCTCGTTCGTCTGCACCTCGCCCGAGGAGCTGGCCACGGCGCTCGACACGTTCGGCCCGCCGTACGTGGTGAAGGACGACGGCCTCGCCGCCGGCAAGGGCGTCGTCGTCACCGGCAGCCGCGACGAGGCCCTCGCGCACGGCACCGCCTGCGGGCGGGTCGTCGTCGAGGAGTACCTGGCGGGCCCCGAGGTCTCCCTCTTCGTCGTCACCGACGGCACCGCCGCCGTGCCGCTGCAGCCGGCCCAGGACTTCAAGCGCATCGGCGACGGCGACACCGGGCCCAACACCGGCGGGATGGGTGCGTATTCGCCCCTGTCCTGGGCGCCGGAAGGGCTGGTCGACGAGGTCATGGCGGCGGTGGTACAGCCCACGCTGGCCGAGATGCGCAAGCGCGGCACCCCCTTCGCGGGGGTCCTCTACGTGGGGCTGGCGCTGACCGCCCAGGGCCCGAAGGTCATCGAGTACAACTGCCGCTTCGGCGACCCGGAGACCCAGGTCGTGCTGGCCCGCCTCGAGACCCCGCTCGCCGGCGTCCTGCACGCCGCCGCCGTCGGCCGGCTCGCCGAGGACCCGCCGCTGGCCTGGCGCCCCGGCTCCGCCGTCTGCGTGGTCATGGCCAGCGCCGGCTACCCGGAGTCGGCCCGCAAGGGTGACGTCATCACCGGCGCCGACGGCGTCCCCGGCGTCATCCACGCCGGCACCGCCCGCCGGGACGACGGCGCCCTGGTCACCGCCGGCGGCCGGGTCCTGACCTGCACCGCGACCGGCGACACCCTGGCCGACGCGCGCGCGGCCGCGTACCGGCTCGTCGACGCCATCACCTTCGACGGCGCTCAGCACCGCAGCGACATCGCCCTCGCCGCCCTCGAGGACCGGATCTCGATCCCGTAGGCAACCCGCGAGGGCACGGCCTCCGTTCTCCCGGTGAACCCGAACGGGGAGGGGAGCACGGATGCCGACCGAGCAGGCCTACCGCGACTACGTCGCGGGCAACCTGGACCGCCTGCGCCGCACCGCGTACCTGCTGTGCGGCGACTGGCACCTGGCCGACGACCTGACGTCGACCGTACTGGTCAAGCTGCTGCGGCACTGGAAGCGCGCGTCGGCGATGGACCATCCCGACGCGTACGTGCGGCGCATGCTCATGTCCGCGTGGCTGGACGAGCGCCGCCGCCCCTGGCGTCGCGAGTCGTTCACCGACCGCCTGCCGGACCGACCGGCGGTGTCCACGGACCGCGATCAGCGGCTGGACGTGCTCTCCCTCCTCGCCGGGCTGCCCCCGCGCCGCCGGGCCGTGCTCGTCCTGCGGTTCTTCTGCGACCTGTCCGTCGAGGAGACCGCGCAGGCGCTCGGCTGCAGCGAGGGCACCGTCAAGAGCCAGGCCGCCCGCGCGCTGGAGTCGCTGCGGGCCGGCCTCCAGGAGGGAGACCCGCAGTGGATCTGACGCAGGCCATGCACGCCGCCACCCAGGACCCACCCCCCACCACCATCGACGTCGACCGGCTCATCACCGGCGAGCGCCGCCGCACCCGCCGCCTGCGGGCGGTCACCGGCATCGGCGTCGCCGCGGCCCTCGCGGCCGGCGTGGTCGCACTGCCGCAGTACCTGTCGCAGAAGCCGTCCGGCCAGAGCCCCGGCCTCGCCCCGCCATCGGCGGTGGCCCCCACGACCCGCACCCCGGCGCCGTGCGTGACGCCGTCGCCGACGGTCACCGTGCCTGCTGGCAGCGGCAAGGAGGAGATCCGGCCGCACCCGCTGATCCCGGTCACCGAGTCGTGCGGTGCCGCGATCGCCCGGCTCGGCGACGAGCTCACCGCGCTGCTGCCCCGCCTGGTGCCGGGCGCCACGTTCACCAATGCCCGGGACGGCAGCCCGCTGCCCGCCCTGGTCACGAAGGAAGCCGGTCCGCAGCTCGGGTACACCGCCGGCTTCAACCTCCCGGGCGGCGTCATGTCGGTCCGGACCGTGGCCGCCGAGGAGACCCCGGCCCAGTTCCGCGCATTCGCCCAGGAGCAGTGCGCGATCCCCGGGGCCCACTGCCGGTCCGCCGCGATCGACGGCGCCGAGCTGCTGATCCGCAACGACGTGACCGGCGGCTACGGCATCGACGTCTGGGCGGTGCGCCCCGACGGCATGCAGCTGCTCGCCCTGACCCGCGCGTCGACGCCCGGCCGGCCCACCCCGGTCACCGAGCAGCAGCTCATCGACCTCGTCCTGACGCCGGCGTTGACGCTGTACCCGTGACCGCCGGCTCGGTGACCGCCGGCTCGGTGACCGCCAGCTCGGTGACCGCCGGCTCGGTGACCGCCGGCTCGGTGACCGCCGGCTCGGTCAGTCGCCGAAGAGGTGGCGGCGGACGACCTTGCCGGTGGCGTTGCGGGGCAGCGCGGCGACGAAGTACACGTCGCGCGGGACGGAGAACCTGGCGAGGCGGTGCCGGACGTATTCGCGCACCGCCTCCGGGTCGACGTACTCGCCGTCGTGCAGGGCGATCCACGCGGCGAGCCGCTGGCCGAACTCCTCGTCCGGCACGCCGGCGACGGCGACCTCGCGGACCTGCGGCAGCTCGGCGATGACGTCCTCGACGGAGGCCGGGTAGACGTTCTCGCCGCCGGAGATGACCATGTCGTCCTCGCGGCCGTCGACGAAGAGCAGGCCGTCGGCGTTGAGATGGCCCAGGTCGCCGGTGGCCAGCAGGTCGCCGTGGGACTCGCGGCCGGTGCCGTTGGTGTACCCCTCGAAGAGCATGTCGTTGCCGACGAAGATCCGCCCGATGACGCCGGTCGGCAGCTCGGTGCCATTGTCGGAGAGGATCGCGACCCGGGTGCCGCGTGGCGGGCGGCCCGCGGTGCCCGGGGCGGAGCGCAGTTCGTCAGGGGTGGCGATCGACGCCCAGGAGGCCTCGGTGGAGCCGTACAGGTTGTACAGCACCGGCCCGTACACCTCCATGAACCGCGACGCGAGGGGGCCGGTCAGCGCCGAGCCCGACGTGGCCACGACCCGCAGCGTCGGCATGGGCGCGGGGGCCTCCAGCAGGCGCTGCAGCATCACCGGCACGGCGAAGAGCGACGTGCATCCGGTGGCGCCGACCGCGGCCACCGTCGACTGCGGGGTGAAGCGGTGCGCGACCACGATCGTGCCGCGCAGCGCCAGGCACAGCTGCAGCGCGGCCAGGCCCCAGGTGTGGAACAGCGGCGCGGCGACGAACATGCGCTCGCCGGCGAACAGCGGGATCCGCGACACCACCGACGCCAGCGGCCCGAGGCTCGACGGGTTGCGGCGCCGCGCGCCCTTCGGCGCGCCGGTCGTGCCGGACGTCAGCACCACCACGGAGCCGGCTTCCGCGGGCGGCGCGAGCTCGGCCGACGGCGCCCGGTGGATGAGCCCGGCGGTCTTGGACAGCGCCAGCCGCGGCAGGTTCGGCGGCACCGCGGCGAGCATCCCCAGCAGGTCGTCGTCGTGGATCAGCAGGGTCAGCGACTGGTCGTGCGCCACGGCCTCCAGCTGGGCGTTGCCGAGGCCGGTGTTGACCAGCACCACCCGGGCGCCGAGCGCGATCAGCGCGAGCATCGCCTCGACCATGCCGGCGGAGTTGTTGCACAGCAGGCCGATCCGGTCACCGGCGCGCACGCCGTGCTCGGCGCGCAGGGCGTTGGCGAGGCGCCGGACCCGCAGGTCGAGCTCGGCGTAGGTGAGCTGCCGGTCCTCGTCGACGACCGCCACCCGGTCGGGGTCGCGGGCGGCGGTCGAACGCATCTCGCCGTACAGCCCGAAGCCCCAGCGGCGCAGGGCGTTGAGCTGCCGGACGATCCGCGTGGGCCGGCCGGGGTTGAGCAGCTTCCGGCCGGCCATCGTGCGGAGGATGAAGGGGGTGTCCATGGCTCCTCCGGCCTGTCGAACGGGGAGTTACCGGATGTAGGTGCCCGAGATCGCGCGGGCGACGACCAGGCGCTGGATCTCGCTGGTCCCCTCGAAGATCGTGTAGATCTTCGCGTCGCGGAACCAGCGCTCGACCGGGTGCTCCCGCAGGAAACCGGCCCCGCCGAGAATCTGCACGGCCTTCTCGGTCGTCGCGACGGCGACCTCGCCGGCCTTGAGCTTGCTCATCGAGCCCTCGCCGGCCTCGAACGGGCGGTTGTTGCGCCCCATCCAGGCGGCCCGCCACACCAGCAGGCGCGCGGCGTCGATCTCCATGCGCATGTCCGCGAGGGTGAACGCGATCGCCTGGTTCTCGATGATCGGCCGGCCGAACTGCACCCGTCCCTTGGCATACTCCAGCGCGTACTCGTACGCGGCGCGGGCCACGCCGAGCGCCTGCGCCCCGACCGCCGGGCGGGACAGCTCGAAGGTGCGCATCGCCGCCTGCCCCTGCGCCTTGCGGCCCTCGCGGGCGCGGGCGAGCCGGGCGTCGAGGGCGTCCTTGCCGCCGAGCAGGCAGCGGCCGGGCACCCGCACGTCGTCGAGGAACACGTCGGCGGTGTGGGAGGCGCGCAGACCGAGCTTCTTGAGCTTCTTGCTGCCGTTGAGTCCCACTGTACCGGGGGGCACGACGAACGCGGCCTGCCCGCGGGACCCCAGCTCGGGCTCCACGCTGGCGGTCACGACATGGACATTGGCGATGCCGCCGTTGGTCGCGTAGGCCTTCTGCCCGCTGATGACCCACTCGTCCGTCGCCTCGTCGTACCGCGCGCGGGTCTTCATCGAGCCGACGTCGGATCCGGCCTCCGGCTCGGTGGTGCAGAACGCCGCGACCTTCGGGTCGGCGGCGTCGCCGAAGCACTGCGGCACCCACTCGAGCATCTGGTCGGGCGTGCCGGAGGCGTAGATCGCGGCGACCGCCAGGCTGGTGCCGAAGATCGCCATGCCGATGCCGGCGTCGCCCCAGAAGAGCTCCTCGGACGCCAGGCACAGCGACAGGCCGGTCGGGTCGCCCCAGGTGTTGACGAGGAACTCGAAGCCGTACAGGCCGATCTTCGCCGCCTCCTGGATCACCGGCCAGGGGGTCTCCTCGCGGGCGTCCCACTCCGCGGCGGCCGGGCGCACGACGTCGGCGGCGAAGCCGTGCACCCAGTCGCGGAGGTCCCGCTGCTCCTCGTTCAGGTCGAGCGAGAACTCGGGCATGGTGCTGCCTCAGGCCTTCGGGATGTCGAACAGGTTCGCGATGTTGGCGGCCAGGCCCAGGTCGCCCTTGGCCTTGAGCTTGCCGGTCATGAACATCATCATGGGGTTGCCGGCGCCGGAGACGACCTTGAGGAAGTCGACCGGGCCGACGGTGATCGCGAGCTTCGGGTCCTGGTCGGGGCTCGGCGAGAGCACGCAGGTGCCGTTGGCGATGACCAGCTCGTAGGTTTCGGCGCCGCCGTCCGGCGCGCCGGTGATCGTCCAGTGGATGATCGCGTTGGTCGAGCCGGCCCGGTCGGCGCGGAACAGCTCCGGGAAGCGGGAGAAGATGGTGTCGAGGATCGCCTTGCGCTGCGGGCCCGCCATGAGCTCGCCGAGCTGCGCGTCGGAGGCGCCCTTCACCAGCTGCGCGAACTGCTTCGGGTCGACGGAGTTGAAGTCGCCCAGGGCGTCGAGGTCGGCCATGTCGGTGTGCCCCTTCGGTCTTTTGAATAAGCTACTGATGCGTAACCTTACGCACGAGTAGGTAAGGTGACAAGATGCTGAAACGACTTCCGCGGGTGGTGCGTGAGCAGCAGATGCTCGACGCCGCGGTGCAGGTCTTCTCCAACCGTGGCTTCCACGCCGCGTCGATGGACGAGATCGCGGAGGTCGCCGGCATCTCCAAGCCGATGGTCTACGCGTACCTCGGCACCAAGGACGAGCTGTTCGTCGCGTGCCTGCACCGGGAGGCGACCCGTCTCATGGAGGCGGTCGCGGCAGGTGTACTGCCCGCCGCCCGGCCCGACGAGCAGCTGTGGCACGGGTTGCGGGCGTTCTTCACCTTCGTCGGGGCGCACCGCGACGGCTGGCGGGTGCTCTACCGGCAGGCCCGCAGCGAGCCGCACTTCGCGGGCGAGCTCGCCGGGATGCGGGCGAGGATCGTCGAGGTCGTCGCCGGGCTGCTGGAGAGCGCCGCCACGGCCGCGGAGGTGCCGGGCCGCCCGGGCGACTTCACCGCGATGGCCTACGCCTACGTCGGCGCCGCCGAGTCCCTCGCCGACTGGCTCGCCGACCACGAGGAGGAGGACCCCGACCACACCGCGACGCGCATGATGAACTTCGTCTGGGTCGGGGCCGACTCGCTCCTGCAGGGGCGCGTCTGGCGCGCCTAGTTGCCGCTGTTCAGCTGGTTGACGTAGTCGCCGGTGGGCACCAGTCCGGCGGTGTGCACCACGGTCAGGACCGCCAGCACCAGCACGACGGCGACCAGGGCCGTCGACTGGATCATGGTGCGGTGCTGCCGCGGCGCGTAGGCCAGCCCGGCGGCCGCGGCCGCTCCGGCCACCAGGCCACCGAGGTGCCCGGCGATCGAGATGCCGTCGATGCTGAACGTCAGGACCAGGTTGAGCACCAGCACCGGCACGATCCCGGCGACGCTGCGCCGCATCTTGCGCAGCACGATGATCAGCGCGGCGAACAGCCCGAAGATCGCACCCGACGCACCCGCGGTCTGTGCCAGCGGGTTGGAGAACAGGTAGACCGCGACGCTGCCGCCGAAGCCCGCCACCAGGTACAGCGCGGCGAACCGGACGCGGCCGAGCATCGCCTCCAGCGGGCGGCCCAGCACCCACAGCGCCCACATGTTCATCAGCAGGTGGAAGACGCCGTAGTGCAGGAACATCGAGGTGAAGAGGCGGTAGTAGTCGCCGTCGATCAGCCCGCCGGGGATGATCTGCGCCTCGGTGGCGCTGATCTGCCTCGAGTTGTAGGTGACCAGCGAGCCCCACTCGTGCAGCGGCGTGCCGTCACCGAACAGCCCGCCCATGCCGCCGCCCGCGACCGACTGGGTGCTGCCGGAGCTGATCACACCGGCGAGGAACACCAGCACGTTGATGACGATCAGCGTGATCGTGACCGCGCCGGCGGCACCTTCCGTGCCGCCGCCGAACGCGGTCCGGGCGGGACGCTGCGTCCTGGCACCCTCGCGGACGCACTCCGGGCACTGGAAACCGACCGACGCCTCGTTCATGCAATTCGGGCAGATCGGCCGGTCGCAGCGGGTGCACCGGACATACGTCTCGCGGTCTGGGTGCCGGTAGCAGTGAGGGACCACGTTCGCCGGCGGCTGAGTCATGCAGACAAGATTAGCCAGGCCTCCTATGAGACCCGTTCGATGTCCACCCGCTCGATCACGATGTCCTGGCGGGGCCGGTCCATCTGGCCGGTCTGCGTGCTGCCGATCTGCTGCACGACCTTCTTCGAGTCGTCGTCGACGACCTCGCCGAAGATCGTGTGCTTGCCGTTGAGGTGCGGCGTCGGGCCGAGGGTGATGAAGAACTGCGAGCCGTTGGTGCCCTGGCCGAAGCGGATGCCCGCGTTGGCCATGGCCAGCAGGAACGGCCGGTTGAAGTGCAGTTCGGGGTGGATCTCGTCGTTGAAGTTGTAGCCCGGGCCGCCGGTGCCGGTGCCCGTCGGGTCACCACCCTGGATCATGAAGCCGTCGATCACGCGGTGGAAGATGACGCCGTTGTAATACGGGCCCTTGCCGGGCTCACCCGTGCGCGGGTCGGTGTATTCCTTGCTGCCCTCGGCGAGCTCCACGAAGTTGCGAACCGTCTTCGGGGCGTGGTTGGGGAACAGCTCCAGCCGGATGGCGCCGACGTTGGTGTGCAGCGTCGCGAACAGTTGCTCGGCCACCAGTTCTCCCTTTCTTTGGTGACATTCCGTCATCACGGTATCGGATGCGGATTCTGGCGGATCCGGGTGTGCGGGCCCTCCGCACGCGGCAGGATGGCCAACAGCGGACCGGTTCGGAATGTTCTGCCTGGGTAACCCGGGGAGGACGAGGTTTCGCGGCCATGGAGGTGGAGCAAGTGTTTGGACGTCGTGAGGTCAAGACGCACCGTCGTCTCATGCAGGAGGAGCTCGGTGAAAGCCTGGGCCACCTGCGGATGGCCGCGGCGCACGCAGCCGATGGCGCTTCGGGTGCCTTGGCGCCGCGCGTCGAAAGCGCCCGTAAGGCGGTGAAGCCGGGGCTCGCCAAGGCCGGCACCACCGCGGGCACGGTCCTCGTCATCGCCCGCGACCGTTCGCTCCAGGCGAGCAAGCAGGCCGAGAAGATGGGGCGCAAGGGGAAGAAGAAGATGATGAAGAAGGAGCGCCGCAACAGCCGCCGCTGGCCGATGACCATCGGTGGCCTGCTGATGGCGGGTGCGGCAGTCGGTGCCGCCACCGCCCTGATGCGGCGTCGCCGGGTCAACCAGGCCTGGGACGAGTACGGCGCGACCCGGACCACCAGCGACACCGGCTCGATGCTCGACTCGGCGAAGTCCACGATGGATGCGGGGATCGACAAGGCCAAGACGATGGGCGAGGCGGCCAAGGACCGCGCCTCGGACCTGATCGGCAGCAAGGGCACCAACACGGGCCCCGCGGGCAGCGGCGAGTACGAGAAGCACCCGATGCCGCAGGCGGCGTCGAAGAACAGCAGGTCCTGACGTGGACGCGCGGACGGGCCCTCCCCAGCCACGGGGGACGGCCCGTCCGCGTTTCGCTGCTTCTTACAACCAACCGGACTTGCGGAACGCGCGGTAGAGCAGGGCCGAGGCGACGACCATCAGCGTCATGACACCCGGGTAGCCGAAGACCCATTTCGTCTCCGGCATGAAGTCGAAGTTCATGCCGTACACGCCGGCGACCGATGTCCACACGGCAGCGATGGCGGCCCAGGCGGCGATCTTGCGCATGTCGTTGTTCTGGTCGACGCTCACCTGCGCCAGCCGCGCCTGCAGCACCGAGTTGATCACGTCGTCGAGGTAGAGCACCTGCTCGACCGTGCGCACCAGGTGGTCGTTGACGTCGCGGAAGTAGCGGCGGATCTCCTCGGGGACCTCGGCGAGCTGGCCGCTGACCACCCCGGCCAGCGGGCGCTGCAGCGGCAGGACCGCCCGCTTGAACTCCATCAGCTCGCGCTTCAGCTGGTACACCCGCTGAATCCGATCGGTGCCGGTCTTGCCCTTGCTCCGCTTCGCCGGGCTGAACACCTGGTCCTCGATGAGCGCGACGTCCTCCTCGATGGCCGCGACGACCTCGACCATCACGTCGACGATGGTGTCCGCGACGGCGTACGCGACCGCCCACGGCCCGCGCCCCAGCACCTCCCGGCGCCGCTCCAGGTCCGCGCGCACCGGCGTCAGCCGGCACGCGTCGCCGTGCCGGACGGTGATGATGAAGTGCTCACCGATGAACATCAGCACGTCGCCGGTCTCCACGACCTCGCTGCTCTCGGTCAGTTCGGCGTGCTCGACGTACCGCGCGGTGCGCATCGTCATGAACGTCATGTCGCCGTACCGCTCGACCTTCGGCCGCTGCGAGGAGGTCACGGCGTCCTCGACGGCCAGCTCGTGCAGCTGGAACGTCTCCGCGATGGCGGCCATCTCCTGCGCGCCGGGCTCCTTCAGCCCGACCCAGACGAACCCGTGCCGGTGCCGCTGGGCGGCCGCGAGCGCCTCCGCGTAATGCCAGCTGCCGGGTTGCCGTACACCATCCACATACAGCGCACAGTCGACGATCGAGCTCACCGTGGTCGGTGGCTCGGTCGCCGCCGCGACCGGTGTGGCGGGGCTCAGCATGCGTGACATCGCCCGGACCGGCCGGGCCAGTGCCCTGGACAGGGAGCCGGCCAGCTGCTCGTCGGTCATCGCGACCTCCGCCCTGGTTGTTCTCGCGTTGGTCTCGCGCGTTGGTCCGCGCGGTGTTCCCGCGCGGCGTCGTCGCGCCGAAGTAGGCACCGGGTGAGTCGACCGCAGGTGGGGGGTGGGGGCGCGGTCGACCCACCCGGTGCCGTTGGGGGGCGGGGGGTGATGTCTGCAGCGCGATTCAGCAAAGCGCGCCGGGCTGGATTTTGGGCCATCCGGAGCCGCCTGCGGAACCCACCCCGCCATCACGGTTTGGTGTCGCTTTGTTTCAGCTGTTACTCAGCCCTTGCGGACGGCCTCGATCGCTGCCGCCAGGCGGCTCACACCCTCGTCGACCTGGTCCGTCAGTACCGCCGAGAACGCCAGCCGCACCGAGTGCTTCCCGCCTTCCAGCAGGAAGTCGCTGCCCTTGACCACGGCCACCCCGAAGTCCCGGGCCGCCACGGTCTCCAGCTCCGTCGTGTCGACGTCCTCGGGCAGCTCCACCCACAGGAAGTAGCCGCCGTCGGGCTCCACGAACGTCGCGTCCGGCACGTGCTTGCGCAGCCCCTCGGCCAGCAGGCGGGCCCGCTCGCCCAGCGTCGCCGACACCTTGGCGATCGACCGCTCGATGTCCCCGCTGACGCAGAACTGGTGCGTGATCGCTTCGGCGACCATGCTCGGGGAGATGTACAGGTTGGTGGCCCGCTTCGCGATCGCCGCGATCGTCGCCTTCGGCCCGACCAGGTAACCGACCCGCAGTCCGGGCGCGATCGTCTTGGTGAACGAGCTCGCGTGCACGACCACCCCGGTCGTGTCCTGCGACAGCATCGTGGGCAGCTTCTCGCCGCGCCAGCGGATGTCCGCGTACGGGTCGTCCTCGAAGATCGTGAAGCCGAACTCCTGCGCGAGCGCGACGAGCGTCGCCCTTCTTTCCGCGCTCAGGGTGACCCCGGCGGGGTTCTGGAAGTTCGGGATGATGTGCGCCAGCGTCGGGCGCACCCCACTTTCGAGCAACGCGCGCAGCTCGTCCGTGTCGATGCCGTCGGCGTCGACCGTCACCTGGTGCACCGTGGCGCCCAGGTTGCGCAGGTTGAGCAGGGTCCGGTCATACGTGGGCTTCTCCACGATCACCGCGTCACCCGGCTTCACCAGGTGCTCGAAGAGCAGCGCGTCGGCCTGCAGCGAGCCGTTGGTCACAATGACCTGCTCCGCGTCGACGCCGTGCCTGTCCGCGATCCACGACCGCAGCGGAAGGTAGCCGACCGACGTGCCATAGGCGGTGATGCCGGCCGGGTCGGCCTCAAAGGCCCGCACCGCAGCGGCCTTCAGCCCGTCGATGTCGATGATGTCGAGACTGGGTGCGCCACGGGCAAAAGAGATGAGCTGCATGCCGCCAGCCTACGAGAGCCTGCCGGTGCCCCTCAGCCGAGTTCCGCGCGCGCCACCTGGTGGAAAAAATATGTCGTACCCCAGTGGCAGCATGGGGGCATGACGATGGTTGGTGTTCTGGCTGACTCGGCTCAGTCCCTGCTCACGCTGCCGCCGGCGGTCTCCCACCGCCGCGCGACCCACCGCCTCGAGATGCTGCTGCGCAAGGCCTGCCCGCCCGACTTCGCCGTCCTGGCCGTCGGCCTCGGCGTCGACTGTGGCGATGGTCGCATCTACGTTCCCGACCTGCTGGTCACCCGCCCCGAAGCCACCGACGACGACGGCGACGTGGTCTCCGCCACCGACGTCCTGATCGCCGTCGAGGTGCTGTCCCTCAGCAACCCCCTGCCCGGCCTGGTCCTGCGCCGCCACGACTACGGCGCCGCGGGCATCCCGCAGTACTGGATCCTCGACGCCCGCAACCAGACCCTGACCGTCCACACCACCCCGATGCCCAGCCCTCACCCCGACGGCTACGAGACCACCACCACCGCGACGCCCACCACCCCGTTCACCACCACCGTCCCGTTCCCCATGACCATCGACACATCCCTGATCCGCTGACCCCTCGCCGACCCAGGCCGGCGGCGAGGGCGCGCAGCTCGTCGGCGTAGGCGGAGGCGCGCCGGTCACCCGCACCATCACCGACCGGACCGACGCCTCCCGGCCCGCGTGCCTGCCGCGTGCCTGCCGCGGTCCGGTCCGGTCCGGTCCGGTCGCGGTCCGCATGTCCCGGGGCCGCATGTCCCGGAGCCGCACGTCTCGGGCTGGCCGTAGTCCCACGCCTCGCGCCGATTGCAGTCCGCATGTCTCGGGGCCGCATGTCCCGGTTGGTGGCGGTCAGCAGATTTTGGGTCGGCCGTTGGGCTGCTGCTGGCTTCGGGTGCCGTGAGTTTGATGTGGTGTGCTCGGCCGGGTGCGGCGGCTGGCATGTCGGGCGGTCTGTGGTGCTGTTGACCTCCTGCCGGCTCTGGTCACTCGGCCCAGCGAGCGTGCTGCGATCCGTATGGCCTGCGCCGGCTGCGGTCCGCGTGTCTCGGGTCGGCTGCGGTCCGCGTGTTCCGGGGCCGCGTGTTTGGGGTTGGTGGCGGCCTGCAGATTTTGGGTCGGCCGTGGGGCTGCTGCTGGCTTCGGGTGCCGCGAGTTTGATGTGGTGTGCTCGGCCGGGTGCGGCGGCCGGCATGTCGGGCGGTCTGTGGTGCTGTTGACCCTGCCGGCCCTGGTCACTCGGCCCCGCAAGCTGCCTGCGCCGGCTGCGGTCCGCATGTTCTGGGGCCGCACGTCTCAGGCTGGCCGTAGTCCCACGCCTCGCGCCGATTGCGGTCCGCATGTCTCGGGGCCGCATGTCCCGGTTGGTGGCGGCCCGCGGATTTCGGGGCGGCCGCTGGGCTGCTGCTGCCGTCGACGCGGTCAGGGATCGCGTCGCCCGCCAGCCGCAGCAGGAGACGGGGCTGTCCAGCGCCGACTACGCGGTGCTCGTCAGCCTCTCCGAGGCGCTCGGCGGGCGGTTGCGCGTCTTCCAGCTCCGCGTCGCCGCCGACTGGGAGAAGACCCGCCTCACGCACCAGATAACCCGGATGACCGCCCGCGGGCTGGTCGCCCGCGAGCCGTGCGCCGACGACCCCCGCGGCGCGTTCGTCGTGCTCACCGAGGCCGGCTGGGACGCGATCACCGCCGCCGCGCCCCGCCACGTCGAGCACGTGCGGCGCTGGTTCTTCGACGCGCTCGGCCCCGAGCACGTCGACGCCCTCATCGAGCTCAACGAGACGGTGACCGTCTCATGATCCCGTGCGATTCCGGTAGCCAGGGCTACCAAGAAGGTTCGGGATCAACAGTGGTCAGGCGGCTACGGGGGAGTTCTGGTGGACCCAGACGCGGAGGATGTCGCGGACCGAGATGACGCCCAGGACGTCGTCGTTGTCGAGGACGACGAGGTGGCGGAAGCCGCCGCGGACCATGGCGGAGGCGGCCTCTTCGAGGGTCCAGCTGGGGCTCGCGTAGACGACTTCCCAGGTGATGTGCTCGGCGGTGCGTTCGACGTCGGGGTCGAGGCCGGCGCCGAGGGCTTTGAGGATGTCGCGTTCGGTGATGATGCCGACGCCCGCGCCGTCGGGGTCGAGGACGATGGCGGAGCCGACGTGGTGGCGGGACATCAGCTGGGCGGCCTGGCGGAGCGTGTGGTCAGGGCCGAGCTGGACGACGGCGGTGGACATTGCCTCGTGGACCTGCATCAGGCATCACTCCTCGCAACCGGCACTTCACGCAATTCTCCCTGCTCAAGGGGGCGCGCTCAAGGGTTGACCACCCTCGCGGAGGTGGTGAGAAGAGGAGCCCGACGCGAGAAGCAGCGCGAGAAGGCCCGATACCGCGCCGGAACGCGCGTTAGAGTTCCGAGACGTGCGCTTTCTCAACGATCTGCAGCCGGGCTACGACCTGACGTATGACGACGTGTTCATGGTGCCGAGCCGCAGCGCCGTCGAGTCACGCATGGCGGTCGACCTGAACTCGCAGGACGGCAGCGGCACGACGATCCCGATCGTGGTGGCGAACATGACCGCTGTCGCGGGGCGGCGGATGGCGGAGACCGTCGCGCGGCGGGGGAGCCTGGCGATCATCCCGCAGGACATCCCGATCGATGTGGTCGCGGAGGCGGTGTCGTGGGTGAAGCAGCGGCACCTGGTGCACGACACGCCGATCACGCTGGGGCCGACGGAGACGGTGTCGCTGGCGCTGGACCTGCTGCCGAAGCGGGCGCACGGCGCGGTGATCGTCGTGCAGGACGGCCGGCCGGTGGGCGTGGTGACCGAGAGCGACTGCCACGACGTCGACCGGTTCAGCCAGCTGCAGAGCGTGATGTCGCGCAACCTGCAGACGCTGCCGGAGGACATCAGCCCTGAGGACGCGTTCGTGCAGCTGACCGCCGGGCATCACAAGCTCGCCCCGGTCGTCGACGCCAACGGCCGGCTTGTCGGGATTCTGACGAGGAACGCCGCGCTGCGCGCCACGCTGTACCAGCCGGCCGTCGACGCGAACCAGCGGCTCCGCATCGGCGCCGCGATCGGCATCACGGGCGACGCGGCCGGACGGGCCGACAAGCTGCTCGCCGCCGGCGTGGACGTGCTCGTCGTCGACACGGCGCACGGTCACCAGGAGCGGATGATCTCCACGCTGCGGGCCGTCAGGGCGCTGGACCCGGGCGTGCCGGTGGTTGCCGGCAACGTCGTGACCAGGGACGGGGTCGCGGATCTCATCGAGGCGGGTGCCGACATCGTCAAGGTCGGCGTCGGACCCGGCGCGATGTGCACCACGAGGATGATGACCGGGGTGGGCCGGCCGCAGTTCTCCGCGGTGCTCGAGTGCGCGGCGGAGGCGAGGAAGCGGAAGCGGCACGTGTGGGCCGACGGTGGCGTGCGTCACCCGCGCGACGTGGCGCTGGCGCTCGCCGCGGGGGCGTCCAACGTGATGATCGGCTCCTGGCTGGCCGGCACCCACGAGTCGCCGGGCGACCCGCGGCGCGACCCGAGCGGCCGGCTCTACAAGGAGAACTTCGGCATGGCGTCGGCGCGCGCGGTGAGCCGCCGGACCGCCGACGACAGCGTGTACGAGCGCGCCCGCAAGGCCTTGTTCGAAGAGGGGATCTCATCGTCGCGGATGTATCTCGACCCGCGCCGTCCGGGCGTGGAGGACATCCTCGACGCGATCGTCGCCGGCGTCCGCAGCGCCTGCACCTACGCCGGGGCGAGCAACCTGGAGGAGTTCGCGGAGCGTTCCACTGTGGGCGTACAGAGCGCCGCCGGGTACGCGGAAGGAAAACCTCTGGATGTCAGTTGGTGATGGAGCCAACGGGATAGTCTCGTCACCCACAGGTCACGTATGGTGCGTGTCGTGAAGCTCGTTCGCGACCATGGCCGTCGAGGGTGACCGACCAACCGCCCTCACGCAGCCGCCGTATGCAGGCGTTACGCGTCGCGTCCCGTTTCGTCGGTGCGGGCCTGCTCGACCAGGTCGTCATCGCGACCGCCAACGCGGCGAACACGCTGCTCGGCGGCATCCTGCTGCCCAAGGATCAGTTCGGCGCGCTGGCGCTCGCGCTGAGCGTCGGCTACTTCTCGATGTACCTCAACCGGGCCTTCGTCGGCGACGTGCTGCTCGCCCTCGCGTCGCGGTTCGACGGTGAGCACCGGGGGCGGCTCATCCGCAACGGGCTGACGACCGCGCTCTGCTCCGGCGTGACCACGATGATCGTCTTCACCGTGCTGTGGCTCGCCTGGCCGCACGACGGCAACATCGACCTCGACGAGCTCATCTGGCTGGTGCCGTTCATGGTGCCGCTGATGCTGCACGACACGGCCCGCTGCGACTACCTCGCCGACCGCCGGCCCGACAAGGCGCTCGGCATCGACCTCGTGTGGGCCGGCACCCAGGGCGTCGTGATCGTCCTGATGATCCTGACGGGCAACGAGAGCCCGGGCGGGTTCCTCGCCGCATGGGGGATCGGCGCGACCGCCGGCGCCACCGTCTACCTGCTGCGCGGGCGTACCCTGCCGTGGCGCGGCAATCCGAAGGCGTGGCTCGCCGAGACCCGGCACCTGTCCGGCTGGTTCACCGCCACCGCGATCGTCGCCCAGGTGCAGGTCCTTTCGATCAGCTTCCTCGTCGCCGGCAAGCTGTCCAAGATCGAGCTCGGCAACCTGCGCTTCGTGCAGACCGTGCAGCTGCAGCCGGTACAGAACCTGGTGGCGGCGATCCAGGGGCTGCTGGTGCCGCGGGCGTCCCGCGCCGCCGCCGACGCCGCGAAGCCCGGCGCCGAGGGGGCCGAGGCCGCCGCCACCCTGCGCCGCCAGACCAGGCAGCTCGCGCTCGCGTTCGCGGTGCTCGGCACGTTGATGGTCGTCATCGTGTGGCCGTTGGTGTCGTGGGTACTGACAGCGACGGACAAGTTCGCCGAGGCCGCGCCGCTCGCACTGCCGATCGCGTTGCAGGGCGCCGTGTACCTGCTCCAGGTGCCGTTCACCGCCGCGATGCGCGGCATGCACCGCGCCAGGATGCTGTTCGTGCAGTACGTCGTCTTCGCGACCGTGTCGCTGACCGGGCTGTCCGTCGGCGCCAGCCAGGGCCTGCAGGGCGCGGCGTGGGGGCTGCTCACCGGCTCCACCACCGGACTCATCTGCATGGTCGTCCTGTACGGGTACGCGCTGAAGTCCGTCGGCCCGCCGGCGCCCTCGCCGGCGCCGCGCCTGGACGCGACCCAGAAGGCCTGAGCAACCTTTCGGGCCCGCCGGACGTGCAAGGGCCGTGGAAGACACCGACGCCACCTACGTGGCCTTCGCGGAGGTCGCCTGGCAGCGGCACCTGCGGCTGGCCATCCTGCTGACCGGCGACCGGCACCGCGGCGAGGACCTGCTCCAGGACTGCCTGGTCAGGATCTACGAACGGTGGCGGCGGCTGGCCCGCGCCGACGACCCGCACGCATACCTGCGGCGCATGCTCGTCAACAACAACGTGTCGCTGTGGCGTCGGCTGCGCCGCGAGCGGCTCGTCGCCGACCCGCCCGACGCCGCCGACCGCTCCGCCGACCGGCACCCCGACACCGACCTGCTCCGCCAGGCCCTGCGGGCGCTGGCGCCCCGGCAGCGCGCGGTCGTCGTCCTGCGCCACTACGAGGACCTGCCCGAGACGGAGATCGCGGCCATCCTCGGCTGCTCCGTCGGCACGGTCAAGAGCCAGAACGCGCGGGCGCTCGCCAAGCTGCGAGCCGCCCTGCGCGCACCGATCTTCGAGCAGAACAGGTGACGCTCATGCCTATCGACCAGCACCTTTCGGATCAGTTGCACGACCTGGTGGACCGCGAGCCCGGCTCGCCCGCGCCGACCCGGCTGCTGCTGGAGCGTGGCCGCCGCCGCGCGCGCCGGCGCCGCACCGCGACCCTGGCCGGTGTCACCGCCGCCGCCGTCCTCGGGGTCGCCGCCGGCGCCGTCGCGCTCCAGCAGTCGCCGGCGGGAGGCCCGGCCGTGACCGCGCAGGAGAGCGCGCGGCAGGGGACGCCGCAGATCAGGCTGGCCGCCGCGGTCGCCGCCAGCGGGTCGACCAGCTACGCGTTCACGATCACGATGGTGGCCGGCCCCGAGACCCGCACCGCCGAGGGCGAGTTCGACCCGGCCGCCACCACCGGCGTGCTGCACTACGGCGACGGCAGCGAGCAGCGCCTCGTCGACGGCCAGCGGTTCATCGGCGACGGCAAGGGCAACTGGAAGTTCCAGAACGACGGGCGGCACGACTCGCTCACGTTCAGCGGCCTCGGCGACGACCCGTTCCCCGTCTCCGGCGACCCCGCGCAGCTGCTGCAGAACCTGTCGAAGATCGGCACGGTCGCCGAGGCGTCCCCGGGCGTCTACCGCTTCACCATCCGCGACGCGTCGACCTCGGGTGAGGCGACCGTCGTGGACGGCAAGGTCAGGAAGGTCACCTACAGCACGCCGTTCTACGGGGTGGCGGGCCGGGTGCTGGTCGCCGCGGTCACCGTCGAGTTCGCCGGCTACGGCAAGACGGTCACGGTCCAGAAGCCGGCGCGCTGGGTGGACTGACCGGGCGGAGCAGCAGGGCGGCCTCCCCGGCGAGCAGCAGCAGCCACAGTGTGCCGCCGGTGCCGCCGATCAGCCACTCGTTCGTGATCATCGTGAACAGTGCGCCCGGGAGCAGCACCACCAGCCACGGGGCGGCGTCCCGGCGGCGCCGCCACACGTTCCACAGCAGCAGGCCGAGGCCGGCGAGGAAGGCGGCCACGCCGGCCACGCCGGCCTTGCGCAGCGCCGCGATCGGCGCGTTGTCGACGGTGAGCTTGATGTCGGCGCCGCTGCTGGCCCGGTACACGGTGGCCCGGGCGTCGCGGGTGTTGCCGAGCAGTTGCTCGGTGCGGCTGTCGTGCCGCCAGTCGGCCCCGACCTGCCGCCACGTCTCGACCCGGCCGCTGCTGACCCCGGCGTCGTCGCCGTACCGCTCCTTGACCAGGAACGACGGGCCGTTGAGCAGCAGGACGAGCCCGAGCGCCGCGGCGGGGACGAGGGCGTGGCGCCGGCTGTACCAGATGAACACCAGCGTCGAGACCGCCATGAGCAGGAAGCCGGTGCGGGAGTCGCTGGTGCACAGGACCAGGGCGGCCGTCGCGACCGATCCGGCGCGCTGCCAGGCGGCGAGGCCGGTGTCGGTGCCGATGCGGATCGCGGCGAGCACGGCGATGCACGCCATCGCGTTGGGGTGGTCCAGCAGCCAGGACGCGCCCCAGAACCGGTACTCGAAGCCGCGCCCCCACGGCGTGTCCGGCACGACGTGCGGCGACGTGAACAGGTTGCCCGAGCCGGCCGCCAGCAGCACCGCGACCGTGCCGAGGAACGCGACGGCGATCCCGAGCGTGAGCCGCGCGAACGACCCGCGGAACGCGAACACCGCAAGCACGACAAGCCCGAAATAGCCGGCGTACAGGATGCGCTGCAGCGCGATCTCCGGCTTGAGCACCAGCGCCGCCCCGAGCGCGCCGATGATCAGGTACGACACGCCGAGCCACGCCGCGCCGGACCGCACGGCAAGGAGCGAGACGGGCCGGAACCAGAAGAGCAGCAGCAGGCCGGACAGCAACAGCAGACCCCACACGACGGCGCCGGTGTTGGTGTACGTCCAGCTCAGCACCCCCTGCACGGCGAACACCGCACCGAGGACCAGCCCCCGGAGGTCCGAGCCCGGCACCAGCGACACGGTGAGCGCCCCGACCGCCCCCGCGATCAGCCCGGCGACCAGCGCCAGCGCGGCGTCGCGGTAGCTGTCGTCGACGACCAGCTCGACCGAGCCGGCGATGAGGCCGATGGCCATGATCCCGGCGACGGTCCAGCCGGCCCGCCGGCTCACCGGACGGTCACCGCACGACGCTGCGGTAGACGTCGATCAGCCGCTGGATGAGCACGCCGGGGGAGAAGTGCTCCTCGAAGCGCTGCCGCGCCACCGGCGCCAGGGCCGCGGCGCCCGCGCGCGCCACGACCAGCCCGGTGGCGAGCGAGGCGGGATCGGGCTCGACGACCCAACCGGCGTCGCCGGCGAGGAACGGCAGCCCGCCGCGGTCCGTGACCAGGACCGGCCGGCCGGCGCACAGCGCCTCCAGCACGATCGTGGGCAGCACGTCATGCCACGTGGAGGCCGCGATCACGCACGCCGCGGCGTTGATCTGCGCCCGCACCTCGGCGTTCGGCAGGACCCCCAGATACGAGATGTCCGATCGTTCCGCCGCGGCCGCCTCGGCCAGCGGGCGCAGCGGGCCGTCGCCGATGATCCGCAGCGGCCCCAGCGCCCCGTCCGGGTGCCGCCGCCACGCGTCCAGCAGCAGCAGAAGGCCCTTCTCGGGGGTCAGCCGCGCCGCGTACAGGAAACCCTCACCGCGACCGGAGGCCGCTCCCGTGTCCGGGATGCCGTTCGGCTTCACGGTGATCCGCTCCGCCGGGACGCCGAAGTCCTGCAGGTGCGCGGCGATCCGGTCGGTGAGCGCGACGAACCGGTCCACCCCGCGCCACGTGCCGCGGTGCACGGCGAGCGTCGTCGCCATCACCGCCGACTGCGCCTTCGAGTCCCGGTAGCACGAGTGCCGGATCGCCGGCAGCGCGAACGCCTTGCCCCGGCACTCGGTGCAGATGTGCCCGTCGCGGAAATAGAGTCCCGGCGCGCAGACCTGGCGATAGTTGTGGACGGTGTGCACCACCGGTACACCTGCCGCATGCGCCGTCCGGACCACCCACGGCGACAAGAGCGGATAGGCGTTGTGCAGATGCAACACGTCGGGCTTTTCCGCTTTTATCAGCTTTTCCAGGGCGCGCTGCGAGTCACCGTTACGGATCGGTGACAGCGGCAGCAGCACCTTGCGCGCCGTGGAGAACGTGCCGATCTCGTCGGAGCTGCGCAGGAACGGCAGCACCGACACACCGGCCGTGGACAGTTGCGCGATCTCGGCATCGACGATGACGTTCTCACCGGACGGTGCGCCGGACGCGTAGCGATTGTGCGCGACAACGACCTTCATGACGGGAAAAGACTAACTGAGGCAGACTGTACGAGTGCCCGAGCTTCCCGAGGTCGAAGCGCTCGCCGCATTCCTCCGCGAGCGCGCCGCCGGCCACACCATCGACCGCATCGAAGTCCCTTCGCTGAGCGCGTTGAAGACCTTCGACCCGCCGATCACCGCCGCGGCCGGCCTGCCGCTGACCGGCGCGTCCCGGCACGGCAAGTTCCTCGACATCCACGTCGGCGACGGCCTGCACCTCGTCACCCACCTGGCCCGCGCCGGCTGGCTGCACTACCGCGAGTCGTTCAACGCCAAGACCCCGCTCAAGCCGGGCTCCGGCCCGATCGCGGTCCGGGTGCGGCTCGACGACGACTCCGGCTTCGACCTCACCGAGGCCGGCACGAAGAAGAGCCTCGCCGCCTACTTCGTCACCGACCCCCGGCTGGTGCCCGGCATCGCCCGGCTCGGCCCCGACGTCCTCGCGGTCACCACCGACGAGTTCGCCGCCGCGATCCGCAGCCGCAAAGGCCAGATCAAGGGCGTCCTCACCGACCAGACCGTGATCGCCGGCGTCGGCAACGCGTATTCGGACGAGATCCTGCACGCCGCCAGGATGTCCCCGTTCGCGCTGACCAACCGCATCACCGACGACACGATGGCCACATTGCACGCCGCCACCCGCACCGTGCTGACCGACGCCGTCTCCCGCTCGGTCGGGCAGAAGGCCGCGACGCTGAAGTCCGAGAAGCGCTCCGGCCTCGCCGTGCACGCCCGCACCGGCCTGCCCTGCCCCGTCTGCGGCGACACCGTCCGCGAGGTCTCCTTCGCCGACACGTCGCTGCAGTACTGCCCCACCTGCCAGACAAACGGCAAACCCTTGGCCGACCGGCGGCTGTCGAAGCTCGTACGCTGACCCGGTGCGCCGTGCCTTCCTGATCGCGTTCGTCGGCTTCTTCCTCCTCGGCGCGGCATGGGCGCTCGCGCTGCCGTCCAACGGCACCTACGACGAGAAGCAGCACCTCGTCAGGGCCTGGGCCGTGTGGACCGGCCAGTGGCTGCCGCACGACCGGGCCCTGGACGCCAGCGGCATCGAGACCAACGCGTTCACCGGCCCGCGCAGCCTGCTGCCGTCCTCCGCGGACTGCACGTGGATCGACAAGCCGTCGTACCGGCCGGCGTCCTGCCTCTCGTTCACCGATGATGAGTCTGTGGTGCTGCAGCCCAGCGCCGCCGCCCGCTACAGCCCGGTCTACTACGCCCTGGTCGGCCTGCCACTGCGGATCTCGCCGACGAACGCCGGGCTGATCTGGGCGCGGCTGCTGTCCGCCTTGCTGTCGGCCGTGCTGCTCGCTTCGGCGTTCACCCTCGCCGGCACGGCGCTGCTGCGGGCCGCGGTCGTGCTCGCCGCGACCCCGATGCTGATGAACCTCGCCGGCGCGCTCAACCCCAACGGCCTGGAGATCAGCGCCGCCGTCCTGCTCTACGTCGCCGTGCTGCGCAAACACTGGCCCGCGGCGGGGGTCGCCGTGGCGCTGCTGCTGACGACCAGGGATCTCGGTCCGTTCTTCGCGGCGTCGGTACTGGCGGTGTCGCTGTTCGTGACGAAGACCTGGGTCCGGTCGCGGGCATTCTGGCTGCCGGCCGCCGGCGGCCTGGCGTTCGCGGTCTTCTGGACACTGGTCGCGTCGCGGGGCGACGCCGTCGACCCCGGACGGCCGATCGCGGCCACGACCAGCGGGGCGATCCTGCGCGACATCGCCGACAACCGCGCCGAGTTCTGGATCCGCCAGATCGTCGGCCAGTTCGGCTACGGCGAGACCACCGTCTCCCTCGGCATGATCGGGCTCTGGTACCTGCTGATCCTCGCTGTGGTCGGGCCCGCCCTCTGGTTCGGGCCCGGCCGGCTGCGCATCGGCATCATCGCCGTGGTGCTGGCGTCCGCCGCACTGCTCATCGCCCTGGAGCTCTACTTCGCCCCGAAGGTCGGCCACTTCGCCCACGGCCGCTACGTCATGCCGCTCGCCGTCGGCGCGGTCCTCCTCGCCGGGTCCACCGACCGTTACGCAACGTGGCCGCCCTCTCGCTGGCTCGTGCCGGGGATGGTCGCCGTCACGGTCCCGCTCCACCTGTACGCGCTGGCCCGCGTCATGACCCGCTTCCAGCACGGAATCAACGAACGGCTGAACCCGTTCGGTGGAACCTGGCAGCCGCCGGTCGGCAGCGTTGTGCCCCTTCTGGCGTGTTTGGTAGGTGGTGCGCTACTCGCGGTGATTGTCACGCGGAGTTCTGTCCGGCCCACGCCACTGCACTCGACAGCCAACACGTTGAGCAACTAGTCTCGGCCGGTCGTCGTCAGTCGCCCGAATCAACATGGGACACTTCTCGCGTGCGATCGGGTGTTCTTGCGTCGGCGACCACAACCCACCCGGTCGAGCAGTTGAGCGCCCTGATCCCCGGATCGTGGTGCGAGAGGACACACTCAGGTGACCGCTAGTCTCCAACGTCCGGCCACCCCGCCGAGCCGGAGAACTACCTTGGGTGAGCTTGACAGCTTCGAGATCCTTCCCGAACACGCGCTCACCCCGCTCGGACCCAATGGCGTGCCCCGCTCCGGCTGGCAGCGCGCCCGGCGGGTCTCCCGCTGGCACCGCCCCTATGCGGCGATCCTCCTGCTGCTCGACACCCTCGCCTGCGTCATGGCCAGCGTCACGGCCAGGACCTTCCTCGACACCAAGACCAACGAGATCTTCGAGCAGAACCCCGGCCTGTGGACCTCGATCACGTTCGGGGTCCTGCCCGCCGTCTGGCTGCTCGTCCTCTGGGGCCACGGCGCCTACGACCGCCGCTACCTCGGCACCGGCACCGACGAGTTCAAGCGCGTCGTGCGCGCCTCCTGGACCGTCGTCGCGATCGTCGCCTTCGCCGCGTTCGCGACCAAGCAGGCGGTCTCCCGGACCTCGGTCGGCGCCGCGCTCGTCGGCGGCCTGCTCTACGTGCTCGTCCTGCGCTACTTCGCCAGGCGTGCCCTGCAGTACGTCCGGACCAAGTTCAACCTCGCGACCCACCGGCTGCTGCTCATCGGCACGCTCCAGGAGGCGCTCGAGGTCCACCAGGCGATCGCCCGCGACCCGGCCGCCGGCCTCGTCCCCGTCGGCATCCACCTCACCGAGGGCTACGCGCCGCGGCCGAGCACCGTCACCCCGGTGCCCGTGCACGCCGGCCGCGACATCCTCTCCCTGGTCCGCGAGCTGAACGCCGACACGATCGCCGTCTGCGGCTCCGCCAGCGCGGAGCCCGTCGAGCTGCGGCGCCTCGCCTGGCAGCTGGAAGGCACCGGCATCGACCTCGCCGTCGCCCCGCAGCTCACCGACATCGCCGGCCCGCGCGTCCACATCCGGCCGATCGAGGGCATCCCGCTGCTCTACGTCGAGGAGCCCAAGCTCTCCGGCATCGGCTGGCTCTTCAAGAACGTCATCGACCGGGTCCTCGCCCTCGTCGCCCTGCTGATCGTCCTGCCGTTCTTCCCGATCGTCGCCATCGCCATCAAGCTCTCCGACCCCGGTCCGATCTTCTTCCGCCAGCCCCGCATCGGCCGCGAAGGCAAGATGTTCAAGGTCTGGAAGCTGCGGACCATGTACGTCGACGCCGAGGAGCGCCAGGCGACCCTCGACGAGCACAACGAGAGCGACGGCCTGCTCTTCAAGATGAAGAACGACCCGCGGGTCTTCAAGGTCGGCAAGTGGCTGCGCGCCACCTCGATCGACGAGCTCCCGCAGATCCTCAACGTCCTCGCCGGCGAGATGTCGCTCGTCGGCCCCCGCCCCCTCCCCGCCGACGACGGCGACTTCCTCGGCGACGTGCGCCGCCGCCTCCTCGTCCGCCCCGGCATCACCGGCCTGTGGCAGGTCAGCGGCCGCAGCGACCTCTCCTGGGACGACGCGGTCCGCCTCGACCTCTACTACGTCGACAACTGGTCCCTCGTCCTGGACCTGCACACCCTCTGGCGCACCATCGGCGTCGTCGTCTTCCGCAAGGGCGCCTACTGACCCCGTTACCGTGCGTGCTCGCAAAAATACCCACAAAACGGGCTGATTTTTTCGGGTGGTGTAACGTCGGAGATGAATTCGCGCCGCCTCGACGGGGCTGACGGGTTGGACTTTCAGACCCGCGCGACCTGCCTTCGTGGACCGCACTGACCTTTGTGGACCGGTGGCGCGACCTGGACGTTCGTGGACCACTGGTCTGCCCCCGGCCGCTTGGGTGACCCCAGCCCGGGTCGTTTGGGTGGCCCAGCCCGGGTCGCTTGGATGGTCGAGTCTGTGCCGGGGTCGCTCCGGTGGTCCGGGATGGACGACCTGTCCTTGCCCGGGTCGGACGACTTGTCCTTGCCCGGGTCGCTTGGGTGGTCCAGAACGGGCCGACCCTGGGGTGGCTTGAATGGTCCAGGACGGGCCGACCCTGGCCCCGCCTTCGCGGACCGCTGGTCTGTTGTGGGCCGCGAGGGTGGTTCAGGATGGGCGCGTGGGTGGGAACCTGGCCGCTGGGATCGCGGTCGTCGGGCTGGCGGTGGCGCTCGGCGTGGCGGTGTGGGCCGTTGTCCGGCTGCGGTCGCGGCGGGCGATCGCGACGGCGGCGCAGCGGGCGACCTACGACGTGCTGCACATCGCGGCGCTCGCGGCCGAGCCGCTGCGCAACGGGCTGACCGACGTCGCGGCGGGCAAGGCGGTCCGGCACCTGCGGACGCTCACCGGGGCGGCCGGGATCGCGGTCACCGACGCGGCGCGGGTCTTGGCGTTCGACGGGGCGGGGGAGCACCACCGGGAGCAGGTGGCGGCGGCCGGGGCGAAGGCGGTCACGGCCGGACGGTCCACCGTGCTCGGCAGCGACGAGCTGCCGTGCGACCTCGTCGACTGCCCGGTCCGCGGGGCCGTCGTCGTCCCCCTCGCGCAGCGGGAGGGGGCGCTCGTCGCGCTGTCGGACGGGCCGCCGGCGCCGGGGCTCGTGCAGGCCACGGCGGAGACCGCGCGCTGGGTGGGGACGCAGCTGGCGCTCGCCGAACTCGACACCTCGCGGGCGCGGCTGGCCCGGGCCGAGGTGCGGGCGCTGCGGGCGCAGATCAGCCCGCACTTCATCTACAACGCGCTGACGGCCATTGCGAGCTTCGTCCGGACCGACCCTGAGCTGGCACGGGAGCTGATTCTCGAGTTCGCGGAGTTCACGCGGTACTCGTTCCGGGCGCACGGGGAGTTCACCACGCTGGCCGAGGAGTTGCGGTCCATCGACCGCTACCTGACGATCGAGCGGGCGCGGTTCGGTGAGCGGCTGCAGGTGCGGCTGCAGATCGCACCGGAGGTCCTGCCCGTGACGCTGCCGTTCCTGTGCCTGCAGCCGCTGGTCGAGAACGCGGTGCGGCACGGGTTGTCGCGGAAGCCCGGGATGGGCACGATCAGCATCGTGGCGCGGGACGCGGGCGCGGAATGTCACATCACCGTGGAGGACGACGGGGTGGGGATGGAGCCTGCCGCGCTGCTCAGCGCCGACGACACCACCGACGCCGGGCAGCACGTCGGGTTGCGCAACGTCGATGAGCGGCTACGGTCGGTCTTCGGTGACGGGTTCGGCGTCGTGGTCGAGACGGCCCCCGGCGCGGGCACGAAGGTCAGCATGCGGGTCCCGAAGTTCCACCCCGGCGTGCGGAGCAGCCAATGACCGGCATGCGGAGCAGCTAATGAATCGGAGTGCGGAGCAGCCAATGAACCGGAGCGCGGAGCAGCCGATGAGTTCGAGCGCGGGCAGGAGCGTCACCGGCCAGGTCGTGCACGAGCACCAGCAGCAGACCGGGTTTCTGCGCGTCCTCGCCGTCGACGACGAGGTGCCCGCGCTCGACGAGCTCGCGTACCTGCTGCGCGCCGACCCTCGCGTCGGCCGGCTCCACACGGCCGGCGACGCGACCGAGGCGCTGCGGGTCCTGCGGGACATCGACGTCGACGCCGTCTTCCTCGACATCCGCATGCCCGGACTCGACGGCATGGAGCTGGCCCGGGTCCTCGGCCGGTTCGCCAAGCCGCCCGCGGTGGTGTTCGTGACCGCGTACGACGACCGCGCCGCCGAGGCGTTCGACCTGGGTGTCGCCGACTACGTGCGCAAACCGGTCCGCGCCGACCGGATCGCGGAGTCGCTGCGCCGGGTCCTGGCCGCTCGGCTCGTCCCGACGCACCCGTCGGTCGCCGGCCGCCGCGACCGCCAGGACGATCCGACCATTCCGGTTGAGCTCGCCGGCACGACGAGGATGCTGCCCCGCTCGTCGGTGCGCTGGGTGGAGGCGCAGGGTGACTACGCGCGCCTCCACACCGCCGACGCGTCCCACCTGGTGCGGGTGTCTCTGGCGACCCTCGCGGAGCGTTGGGCGGATGCGGGTTTCGTACGGGTGCACCGCTCCTTCCTGGTGCAGCTGAAGCTCATCACCGAGCTGCGGATGACCAACACCGGATACGTGGTGGTCATCGACGACCACGAGCTGCCCGTCAGCCGTCGGCACACGAGAGAGCTGAAGGACAGACTGGTCCGCGCGGCGAAGTCCTGGTCTTGAGGGGAGGTCTTCACGACTTCCACACATCACGCACCGTTGCCCCTCGCATCTACCCAATACGCTGCTGGCATGACCGCAGGTGGGACCGGGGAACGGCGCAGGGTGCTCGTCGTCGACGACGAGCGGATGATCGCGGAGTCGATCGCGGTCCGGCTCCGCGCCGAAGGGTTCGCCGTCGACCAGGCGCACGACGGGCCGTCCGCGGTCGCCGCGGCCCGCCTGCTGCGCCCCGACCTCGTGGTGCTCGACGTGATGCTGCCCGGGTTCGACGGCCTCGAGGTGTGCCGGCGCATCCAGGCGGAGCGGCCCGTCGCCGTGCTCATGCTCACCGCCCGTGACGACGAGACGGACCTGCTCGTCGGGCTCGCGGTCGGTGCCGACGACTACCTCACCAAACCGTTCTCGATGCGGGAGCTCGCCGCCCGCGTCCACGTGCTGCTGCGGCGCCTGGAGCGGCTGGCGCAGTCCCAGCCGGACCCGGACGCCACCCCGATCGTCCTCGGCGACCTGGAGATCAACCGGGCGCAGCGGCGGGTCAGCCGCGGCGGCGTCGAGGCGCATCTGACGCCGACCGAGTTCGACCTGCTGGTGAACCTCGCGACCCGACCCCGCACGGTCCTGCCCCGGGAGCGGCTGCTCGCGGAGGTGTGGGGCTGGGCGGACGCGTCGGGCACCCGGACCGTCGACAGCCACATCAAGGCACTGCGCCGCAAGCTCGGGTCCGACCTGATCCGGACCGTGCACGGAGTCGGGTACGCGCTGGAGACCACATGAAGCACTTCCTGGACCTGCTGCCCCGGCCGCTCGACCCGCTGCGCTCGATCAAGCTGAAGCTCGCCGTGCTGCTCGTCGCGTCCGCCGGCGCGGGCCTCGGCGTGTTCTGGATCGGCATCGGCTGGATCCCGCCGACGACGACGGAGATCGCGCTGACGGTCGGGCTGCTCACCTCGCAGGTCCTGGCCCGCGGGGTGACGTCGCCGCTGCGTGACATGACCGCCGCCGCGCAGGCGATGGCCCGGGGTGACTATTCCGCTCGGGTACGGGCGACGTCGAAGGACGAGGTCGGCCAGCTCGCCGTCGCGTTCAACCAGATGGCCGCCGAGCTCGCCGCCGCCGACCAGCAGCGCCGCGAGCTGATCGCCAACGTCTCGCACGAGCTGCGGACTCCGATCTCGGCGGTTCAGGCGGTACTGGAGAACGTCGTCGACGGTGTCGTCCAGCCCGACCAGGCGACGCTGCGCACCGCGCTCGCCCAGACCGAACGCCTCGGGCGGCTCGTCACCGAGCTGCTCGACCTGTCCCGCCTCGACGCCGGCGTGATTCCACTGGACCGGGAGGACTTCCGGCTCGAGGACCTGCTCATCGAGGTGGTGGCCGAGGCCGAGGTGAAGGCCACCGCCGCCGGCTACAAGGTCGAGTACCTGTTCTGCGCCTTCCCGGAGAACGCCCTGGTCAGCGCCGACCGGGCGCGGCTGCACCACGTCCTGACCAACCTGGTCGACAACGCGACCCGGCACAGCCCCGACGGCGGCACCGTCACGATCATCGGCCGGCGCGACGGCGACCGGGTGATGATCGAGGTCGCCGACGAAGGGCCCGGCATCCCGCACTCGGAGCGGGAGCGGGTCTTCGAACGCTTCACCCGCGGCGCCCGCGCCTCCGGTGGCGGCACGGGGCTGGGGCTGGCGATCGCCCAATGGCTCATCGAGCTGCACAACGGCACGATCGCGGTCATCGAGCAACCGGATGGCGTGGCAGGTTGCCGCATCCGGGTCACCCTGCCCGTCTGATCCAAGCGTCTTCAGTACGTGTCCGGCGACAGCCGGACGCGCGGATCCTCATACCCTCCGGAGTCCGACATGTCGTCCCCGACGGAACCATCCGACGGTCCGCAGCGCCCCGCCGTCCCCGCCCAGCCGACCCCGGCCGAGCAACCCGTCTCGGCCGAGCAGCCCGCGCCGGGAAGGCCGCAGCCCGCGCCGGAAGGGCAGCAGCCCGCGCCGGAGAAGCAACAGGCCCTGGCGGAGAAGCAACAGGCCCCGGCGGAGAGGCAGCAGTCTCTGGCACCGCGGCCGCTGGAGCGGCGCGACTCCGCCGCCGCTCCGCAGCCACCGCGGCCGCCGTCGCCGCCCGGAGGGGCAGCACCCGGCCTGCGCAAAGCCCCACCGCAACCGCCACGCCCCGGGCAGCCGCCCGTACACCAGGAGCAGCAGCATCAGGGGCAGGGCGGGCCGCGGGGGGCGGTCGCCACCCTCGCGCCGCCGGTCCACCCGCAGCAGGCATCGAACCCGCCGCAGCCCCCGCCGAACCCGGCGTTGATCAGCCCGGTCCTGCTCGGCCCGCCGCACCCGACCCTGTTCCAGCGGCACTGGCCGGTGCGCAGCGTCGCCGCGGGACCCGGCGTGCTCATCGGCGGCCTGGTCACCGCGGTCGTCGCGGCCGCCGCACTGCCGCTGGACCGGCCCGGGATCGGCTGGCCCATCGCCGGCCTGGCGCTCGTCGTCGCCCTGCTGGTCGTGCTGCTGCGGATGGATCCGCAGCGGCGCGGCACCAGCGCGGTCGAGGCCACGGGCTGGGGCGTCGCCACGGTGGCGCTGCTGTCCGTGGGGGTGTTCCGGGCGGCGGGCTGGCTGTTCTTTCTGTGTGTCCTGGCCGCGTTCGGCAGCGTCGCGCTCGCCGTCGGTGCCGGCCGGAGAGTCCCGGCGGTCTTCGCGGCGCTGGTCAACCTGCCGATGGCCGGGTTCCGGTCGCTGCCATGGGTCCGCTCCGGCCTGCGCCGGGCGCGGGCGAAGGAGGGCGCGTCCGGCGCGGCGCGGCTGCTCGGCTCGATCGCGCTCGGCGTGCTGCTGCTCGTCGTCTTCGGGGCGTTGTTCGCCAGCGCCGACGCCGCGTTCGACCGGATCGTGCAGACGATCCTGCCCGACCTGTCGCTCAGCACGCCGTTCCGGTGGCTGTTCGTCGGCGCCGTCGCCGCCTGGCTCACGTTCGGCGGGGCGTTCCTGCTGCACAACCCGTCCACCCTCGGCGACGGCAGGCCACGGCAGGGGCGGGTGGTCCGCTGGTACGAGTGGGTCGTCCCCGTCGGCGCCGTCCTCACCGTCTTCGGGATCTTCGTCGGTGTGCAGGTCGCGGTCCTGTTCGGCGACCGCGACTACGTGATGCGCACCGCCGGCCTCACGTTCGCCGACTACGCGCGGAAGGGCTTCTGGCAGCTGCTCGTCGTCACGCTGCTCACGCTCGTCGTGATCGCGGTGACGGTCCGCAAGGCGTCCCGGGAGACGGCCCGTGAGCGGGCGCTGCTGCGCGTGCTGCTGGGGTTGTTGTCCTTGGGCGCGCTCGTCGTCGTGGTGTCCGCGCTGTGGCGGATGGACGTCTACGAGCAGGCGTACGGCTTCAGCCGCCTCCGCGTCCTGGTCAGCGCGTTCGAGCTCTGGCTCGGCGGCCTCCTCGTCCTGATCATGGTGGCGGGGGTCGTGCCGGCGACGCGCTGGCTGCCGCGGGCCGCGGTCGCCCTGTGGGTCGTCACGCTGCTGGGGCTCGCGGTGCTGAACCCGGACCGGTTCATCGCCGAGCGCAACGTCGCCCGGTTCGCCAGCAACAACACCGACGTCTGGTACCTGTCGACGCTGTCCGCCGACGCCGCGCCGGCGCTGGACAAGCTGCCGCCCGGGGCCCGCGAGTGCGCCCTGTCCGGCATCTCCCGCGACCTGCGCGACGAGGACGACTGGCGCGGCTGGAATCTGGGGCGTGCCGAGGCCCGCCGGATCGTCCCGGAGGTCGTCGACGCCTCCGACTACCCCTGCTACCGGCGGTACTAGCGAGGCGGGGACGGGGGCCGACGCTCAACGGGGGGTGTCGGCCCCCTTGCACTGGATTCACGCTCGTTGCGAGACTGCCGGACATGGAGCCACCCACCCCGCGGGTCCGCGTGGTGCTCGGTGACGTCGCCCGCGCCCCCATCGACCCCGCCCGCACCCGCGCCGAGCTGGAGGAGCAGAGCCCGGTCGGGGCCGCCCTCGCCCGCGGGCTCGTGCGCGCCCAGCTGGCCGTCGCGGTGCGGCTCGCGGCGGTCGTCGCGGTCGCGCTCGGCGGGCTGCCGCTGCTGTTCGCGGCCGCGCCCGCGCTCGGCAGGGCGCACCTGTTCGGCATCTCGGTGCCGTGGCTGCTGCTCGGGGTCGCCGCCTACCCGTTCCTGTTCGCCGTCGGGTTCGCCTACGTCCGCCTCGCCGAACGCAACGAGGCCGAGTTCGTCGCCCTGGTCGAAGACCGGTCCCAGCAGCACTCATGAGCGGCCAGCGCAGCGGCTCGGGCCGCTCATCTTGGGATCAGGTTTGGCTCAGGCCGACGCCGCAGCGCAGCGGAGCGGCGGCATGAGCGATTACGCGCTGCCGGCGGTCATCGCGGTCACCCTCGTCACCGTCGCCATCGGCCTCTACGGGCTGCGGTTCGCCCGCACGACGTCCGACTTCCTCGTGGCGTCCCGCATGGTCAGCCCGACCTGGAACGCGGCGGCGATCAGCGGCGAGTACCTGTCGGCCGCCAGCTTCCTCGGCGTCGCCGGCCTCATCCTCAAGCACGGCGTCGACGTTCTCTGGTACCCGGTCGGGTTCGCCGCCGGGTACCTCGCCCTGCTGCTCTTCGTCGCCGCCCCGCTGCGCCGCTCGGGTGCGTTCACCCTCCCCGACTTCTGCGAGGTCAGGCTCCGCTCGAAGCGGCTGCGCAAGCTCGCGACCGCGTTCGTCATGTTCATCGGCTGGCTCTACCTCGTGCCGCAGCTCCAGGGCGCCGGCCTGACCCTGCAGACGGTGACCGGCGCCCCGTACGCGCTGGGGGCGCTGCTCGTCGGCGTCGTCGTCACCCTGAACGTCGCACTCGGCGGGATGCGGTCCATCACGTTCGTGCAGGCGTTCCAGTACTGGCTGAAGCTCACCGCCCTCGCCGTGCCGTTCGTGTTCCTGCTCATGCAGTGGCAGTCCGACGGCCGGCCCGCCCTCACCGCGCCGGACGGCCCGACGTTCCCTGTCGCGACGACCGTCACCGTCGACCACCCGACCCGGCTGATCGTCACCGTCCAGACGCCGGTCACCGCGCACGGCCGGCTCGACGGGGCCGCGGTCGACGGCGCCGTGCTGCTCACGGCCGGCGAGCACGACGCGGACGCGGGCACGGCCATCGACTTCCCGGAGGCCGCGCCGGTACCGAAGGTCGCCGCCGTCTCCGACGATTCACCGAAGGACTGGCTGCTGCCCGGCGACCACTCGCAGGGGTTGTTCGCGACCTACTCGCTGATCCTCGCCACGTTCCTCGGCACGATGGGCCTGCCGCACGTGCTGGTCCGCTTCTACACCAACCCCGACGGTGCCGCCGCCCGCCGCACCACGCTCGTCGTCCTCGGGCTCGTCGGCGTCTTCTACCTGACCCCGACCCTGTACGGGGTGCTCGGCCGCGTGTACACACCGCAACTGCTGATGACCGGCAACACCGACGCGGTCGTGCTGCTCCTGCCGTCGGCGGCGCTCGGCGGCGGCCTCACCGGCCAGCTGCTCAGCGCGCTCGTCGCCGCCGGCGCGTTCGCGGCGTTCCTGTCCGCGTCGTCGGGGCTGCTCACGAGCGTCGCCGGGGTCCTGTCCACCGACGTGCTCGGCCACGGCTCGGTCCGCGACTTCCGCCGCTCCGCGCTCGTCGCGGGGGTGGTGCCGCTGCTGCTCGCCCTGTTCGTCGCGAGCCTCGACGTGTCGCAGGTCGTCGGCCTCGCGTTCGCCGTCGCCGCGTCCAGCTTCTGCCCGCTGCTCGTCCTCGGCATCTGGTGGCGCGGCCTGACCGCGGTCGGCGCGGCCGCCGGGATCGTCGCCGGCGGGGGCGCCGCGGCCGCCGCGGTGCTGCTCACGGTGCTCGGCGGGCCGCTGCCCGGCTGGGCGGGTGTGCTGACCACCCAGCCGGCCGCGTGGAGCGTGCCGCTCGCCTTCTTCGTCATGATCACCGTCTCGCTGCTGACCCGGCAGCGTCTGCCCAAGGACCTCGGGGCGATCATGCTCCGCCTGCACGCGCCGGACGCATTGCGGATGTGACCGCCTTGGCGGCCGATGCTGGTGTGACATACGGTCACCTTGTGACAAGTCCCCAGCCTGCCTCTGCTCTCGCGCTTCGGGGGCTGTCCAAGCGTTTCGATCAGAAGGTCGCGGTCGCGGGCGTCGACCTCGACGTGCCGACCGGGTCGTTCTTCGGCCTGCTGGGGCCCAACGGCGCCGGCAAGACGACGTCGCTGTCGATGGCGGTCGGGCTGCTGCGCCCCGATGCCGGTCACGCGTATGTCCTCGGCCACGACGTCTGGTCCGACCCCGTCGAGGCGAAGCGCCGCCTCGGCGCGCTGACCGACTCGGCCCGCATGTTCGACCGGCTCACCGGCAGTGAGCTGCTCGCCTACACGGGCCTGCTGCGCGGCCTGCCGCAGGACGTCATCAACGCCCGCGCCGCGGAGCTGCTCGACGTCCTCGGCCTCGCCGACGCCGGCCGCACCCTCGTCGTCGACTACTCGGCCGGCATGAAGAAGAAGATCGGCCTGGCCTGCGCGCTGCTGCACGCGCCGCGGCTGCTGGTCCTCGACGAGCCGTTCGAGGCCGTCGACCCGGTCTCCGCCGCCCTCATCCGTGACATCCTCATCCGGTACGTCCGAAACGGCGGCACCGTGATCTTCTCCAGCCACGTGATGGAGGTCGTGGAGCGGCTCTGCACCCACATCGCGATCCTCGCCGACGGCCAGATCAAGGTCGTCGGCACCACCGAGCAGGTGAAGGGCGGCCGCGAGCTCGAGGACGTGTTCGTCGACGTCGTCGGCGGCCGGGTGGCGACGGGCGCGGAGCTGTCGTGGCTGTGACCCCGGAGCCGCATGTTCCGCTGCAACGTCCGGCACCCGACGACGGGGTGTTCGCGCCGCCGCCCGAGCCGATCCACGGCGGCGCCCCGAAGGTCGGCGACTTCGTCCGGCTGAAGCTGCGGATCCTGGGCAACACGATGCGCGGCAAGAAGACCCGCGTCTACCTGTTCATCCTCGGCGTCATCTTCGGCCTGTTCGCCGCGTCCGTCGGGCTGAGCGTGTTCGCCGCGAGCAGCGTCACCGACGACAACCTGCGCCCCACCCTCGCCGCGTTCGCCGGCACCGGGCTCGTGCTCGCATGGATCCTGGTGCCGCTGCTGTTCTTCGGCGTCGACGAGACGCTCGACCCGGCCAGGTTCGCGCTGCTGCCGGTGCCGCGCCGCACCCTCGTGCTCGGCATGCTCGGCGCGGCCGCCGTCGGCATCCCGCCGGTCGTCACCCTGGTCACCGCGCTCGGCTCCACCGTCGGCGCGGTCATCGACGGCGGTGCCGCCGCCGGGGCCGTCGCCGTCCTCGGCGCCGTCGTCGGCCTCGCCGTGTGCATCGCCGCGAGCCGCGCCGTCACCAGCGCGTTCGCGGGCATGCTGCGCTCACGGAAGGTCCGGGACCTGGCGGCGCTGCTGATCGCGCTCGCCGGCATCTCCTGCAACCCGGTCTTCCAGCTGATCTTCGCCCTGGTCGAGAACGGCGAGTCCAAGCAGGCCACCACGATCGGCGGCATCCTGTCCTGGACGCCGCTCGCGGCGCCGTTCGTCGCCTACGTCGACGCGATCGAGGGCGACTGGGCGCTCGTCGCGGCCCGCCTCGCGATCGGGGTCGCCGGCGTCGCCGCGCTGCTGTGGTGGTGGCTGCGGACGATCGAGTCCGCGATGCTCGGCACCGCCTCGACCGGCGCGGCGAAGAAGGCCAAGGCCGTCGACAGGCTGCCGGTGCGGGCGTTCCTGCCGGGCGTCCTGCGGTCCTGGCCGGCCGGCCGGTTCACCGGCCTCGTCGGCCGCGAGATCCGCTACTGGTTCCGTGACCCGCGCCGCCGCGCCAGCCTGATCTCGCTGCTCGCCGCGTCCATCGTGATCCCGTTCGCGTTCACGTTCGGCTTCGGCGGCGGCTCCAGCGCCGAGGAGCAGGAGGCCGCCCGGCAGAGCGTCGGCATGAGCGGCGGCGCCCTCGTGTTCTCCCTGCTGTTCGCCGGCGCGTTCGTCGGCCTTGTACTGGTGAACCAGTTCGGCAACGACGGCACCGCCTACGCGCTGCACATGCTCACCAACGTCCCCGGCCAGGTCGAGCTCGCGGCCCGCGCCGCCGGCGTCGGCATCCTCGCGTTCCCGCTGCTGGCCGCCGGCACCGTCGTCGTGTCGGTGATCGCCGGCCACACCGGCCAGCTGCCCGCGGCGCTGGGCGTCGGCCTGTGCGCGTTCGGCATCTCCGTCGGCGCCGCCGGCATCACGTCGGTGCTCGCGCCCTACCCGATGCCCGACACCACCAACCCGTTCGCGATGAACACCGGCCAGGGCAGCGCGAAAAGCATGCTGTCCTTGGTCTGCATGTTCGCCACGTGGGCGCTGACGGCGCCGCTGATCGTCGCGTTCTTCCTGCTCCCCGACGCGCTGGCCTGGGTGCTGCTGCCGGCCGGGCTGCTGTGGGGGGCCGGGCTCGCCTGGACCGGCACCCGCCTCGCGGGAAACCTGCTGGAGCGGCGCGCCCCGGAGGTCCTCGCCGCCGTCACCCCGAAGCGGGCGTAGGCCACACGTAGGGCTCCTCCGGGTCGGCGTCCGGGAACAGCCGTACCCGGGAACGATCAGCCCCCGCAGCACCTGCAGCGCCTCGACGCGCTGCTTGCCGAGCCGGCGCGGGTCCAGCACGAGCGCAGACGCGGCGAAGTCCGGGTACGGCAGGAAGGTCTGCACACTCCGGTCATACCCGACAATGAGCGGGTGAGTATCCACGCCTCGGATCCGTTCGCCACACCGGATGACCAGCGCTCACCGCTGCGCCGCCTCCGCGGCCGCCTCCCCGCCCCCGTGACCCTGTGGACGGCGCCGGGCCCCGCGGGGTTGACGGTGTCGTCCATGCTGGTCGCCGACGGGGACCCGGGCCGCGTCGCAGGGCTCGTCGACGACGAGAGTGACCTGTGGACGGCGATCGAGGCGGCCGGCCGGTTCGCGGTCGTGCCGCTCGCCGAGGGTGACAACCAGCTCGCCGAGCGGTTCGCGGGGATGATGCCCGCGCCCGGCGGGCTCTTCTCGACCGGCGACTGGGAGCACACGGAGTTCGGCCCGGTGCCGCGCGGTTACCCGTGGGCCGGCTGCGACCTCGACGGCGCCCGGCCGTTCGGCTGGTCGCTACTCGTCGAGGCGACGGTCGTGCGCATCGACCTGGGCGGCACCCCGGCGAAGCCGCTGCTCCACCACCGGGGTCGGTACACCTCGATATAGACGCTCTTACCAGCCGCCCCACCGCAAGCGGCGGGTCCCGCGCGGGGGAACCCCCATGCGCCGCTGCGCGACGCACTCAAGCCGTTAAACGGTGTGACCGCTGTCACTCGGCGCACCGAACCTGCCGTTGGGCGCAGGGGTCCGCCGGGCCCGTCCAAGGATCTTCACCGCCACGCGGCGGGTTCCTACCGTGCGCCGTACCCACACCCCAACGGCAGGTGGTGATCCCCCATGAGCACCGATACGCCGGTGCCGACCGGCACGGACGACAACCGGTACGTCGCTGTCGCCAACACCTCGGAGTTCGACGCGTTGCGCCGCGCCCTGCGACGCTTCGTCTTCCCCGTCTCCGCCGCGTTCCTCCTCTGGTACGCGCTCTACGTGCTGCTCTCCGCGTACGCCCGCGACTTCATGAGCACGAAGGTCGTCGGGCACATCAATATCGCGTTGATCTTCGGGCTGCTGCAGTTCGTGTCGACGTTCCTCATCGCCTGGCTGTACACCCGCTACGCCGACCGTCGCGTCGACCCCCTCGCCGACGAGCTGCGCGCCAAGATCGAAGGGAGCCCCGAATGAACGACGTCACCCTCGCGGTAGGGGCGAGCACCACCCGGACGCTGACGCTCACGCTCTTCGTCGTCCTGGTCGCGGCCACCCTCGCCATCACCATCTGGGCCAGCCGGCAGACCAAGAGCGCCGCCGATTTCTACGCCGGCGGCCGGTCCTTCACCGGCTTCCAGAACGGCATGGCGATCGGCGGCGACTACATGTCGGCGGCGAGCTTCCTCGGCATCGCCGGCATCATCGCCCTCAACGGCTACGACGGCTTCCTGTACTCGATCGGCTTCCTCGTCGCGTGGCTCGTCGCGCTGCTGCTGGTCGCCGAGCTCATGCGCAACTCGGGCCGCTACACGATGGCCGACGTCCTCGCGTTCCGGATGCGGCAGGCACCCGTCCGCACCGCCGGCTCGATCTCCACGATCATCGTGTCGATCTTCTACCTGCTGGCACAGATGGTCGGCGCCGGCGCCCTCGTCGCGCTGCTGCTCGGCATCAAGGCCGGCGACACGTTCATGGGCATGACCGCGGAGACCGCGAAGATCGTCACCATCGCCCTCATCGGCGTGCTGATGATCGTGTACGTGACGGTCGGCGGCATGAAGGGCACCACCTACGTCCAGATCGTCAAGGCGTTCATGCTCATGCTCGGCGCCCTGCTGCTGACGCTGATGGTGTTCGCCGCGTTCAAGTTCAACCTGTCGTCGCTGCTCGGTGAGGCCGCCGCCAAGTCCGGCCGCACCCCGCCGGAGTCGTTCCTGCAGCCCGGCCTGCGCTACGGCCGCGACATCGCCGGCAACGCCGCCGCGACCCTCGCCAGCAAGCTCGACCTGATCTCGCTGGGTCTCGCGCTCGTGCTCGGCACCGCCGGCCTGCCGCACATCCTGATCCGCTTCTACACCGTGCCGAACGCGAAGGCCGCCCGTAAGAGCGTCGTCTGGGCCATCGGCATCATCGGCGTCTTCTACCTGATGACGCTCGCCCTCGGCTTCGGCGCCGCCGCGCTCGTCGGCCGCCAGGCGATCCTCGCCCAGGACCCCGGCGGCAACACCGCCGCGCCACAGCTCGCCGAGGCCCTCGGCAAGCGGTACCTCGGCGGCGACTTCGGCGGCTCGCTGCTGCTCGCCGTCATCGCCGCGGTCGCGTTCGCCACCATCCTCGCCGTCGTCGCCGGGCTCACCCTCGCGTCGTCGTCGTCGCTGGCGCACGACCTGTACGCCAACGTCATCAAGCGCGGGCAGACCACCGAACGGCAGGAGGTCGTCGTCGCCCGGTACTCCGCGTTCGTCATCGGCGCCGTCGCGATCGTCCTCGGCATCTTCGCCCGCAACCTCAACGTCGCGTTCCTCGTGGCGCTCGCGTTCGCGATCGCGGCGTCGGCGAACCTGCCGGCGATCCTCTTCTCCCTCTTCTGGAAGAAGTTCAACACCCGCGGCGCGACCTGGGGCATCTACGCCGGCCTCATCTCCGCCGTCGGCATCGTGCTCATGAGCCCCATCGCGTGGGGCGGCGTCAGCGACGCCCGCACCCCGGCCACCCTCACCGCGGCGCAGGCCAAGACCTGCGGCGTCGACGTGAAGTCGAAAGAGGTCTCCAACGCGACGGCCCTGTTCAGCTGCACCACCCCGGCGCCCATCCCGCTGGAGAACCCGGGCCTGATCTCGATCCCGATCGGGTTCATCTTCGCCGCGATCGGCGCCCTCACCAGCAAGGAACGCGACTCGGACAAGTTCGCCGAGCTGGAGGCCCGCTCCCTCACCGGGGCCGGCGCCCACTAGATGGACGGCGCCGGCTCTCCCGGGAGCCGGCGCCCCACCGGATGTAGTGCGCCGGGGTCCGGGTACCGCCGATTCCCTGACCTCGGCGCACTGCCGCTAGGCTGGTCTCATGGTCGTTGTTGCGCAGCGTTACGGCGAGGGACACCGCATCCTCCTCACCGGTGGTGCCGGGTTCGTCGGCTCGCACCTCGCTGACGCCCTGATCGCCCGCGGGGCACACGTCGTCGTGCTCGACAACTTCGTCACGGGCAGTAAGGACAACGTCGCGCACCTGGTCGACCACCCTCGATTCACGCTCGTCGAGGCCGACGTCAGCGAGCCGCTGCCGGCCGTCGACGCCCTCAGCGCCAGGTTCGACGCGATCATGCACTTCGCGTCGCCGGCCAGCCCCACCGACTTCCAGCTGCTGCCCGTCGAGATCCTCCGGGTCGGCTCGATCGCCACCCTCCAGCTGCTCGAGCGCGCCGTCGCCGACGGTGCCCGCTTCGTGATGGCGTCCACGTCCGAGGCGTATGGCGACCCGCTCGTCCACCCGCAGCCGGAGAGCTACTGGGGCAACGTCAACCCGATCGGCATCCGCAGCGTGTACGACGAGGCCAAGCGCTTCTCCGAGGCCGCCACCATGGGCTACCACCGCGGCCGGGGCGCCGACGTCGGCATCGTGCGGATCTTCAACACGTACGGTGAGCGCATGCGCCCCGACGACGGCCGCGCCATCCCCACGTTCATCTCGCAGGCCCTGCGCGGCGAGCCGATCACCGTCCACGGCTCCGGCACCCAGACCCGGTCCATCTGCCACGTGTCGGACCTCGTCCGCGGCATCCTCCTCCTGCTCGACTCCGGCGAGACCGGCCCGGTCAACTGCGGCACCGAGCACGAGATGACCATGCTGGAGCTCGCCGACACGATCGTGCGGCTATCCGACAGCGCGTCGACCGTGTCCCTGCTGCCCCGCACCGCCGACGACCCCGAGCGCCGCCGCCCCGACCTCACCAAGGCACGTGAGCTGCTCGGATACGAGCCGACCGTCGCCCCCGAGGAGGGCCTGCGCCGCACCGTGGAGTACTTCCGCGGCCGCTGACTCTCCCCGCTTCGTGCCGCGCCCATCCGAGTTGCGTGGCGGAGCGGCCGGAGGTTCGTATCGTGGGTTTCATGTCCACCACGCCTGCCTCGAACGGCTCGTCGGGCCGCGCCTCAGTGCCCAACTCGCTCCCGCCCAGCGCGGCGGCGCGTGCGCGCGTCTCTGGCGCCTCCACACCGACCAGCCGGGCGTCGTCAGGCGTCTACGGCCGGCCCGCCTCAGGGTCCGCCTCCCGTGCCGGGGGCGCCGGAGGTGGCGGCGGTGCCGTCCCGCCGCGCCGGCCCGGCGGCAACGAGTACCCCGGCCGCAAGAAGATCCGTCCCCGCTGGGGCCGCATCGCGCTCGTCTCCGGCGCCGCGATCATGGTCCTCGCGCTGCTCGCCGGCGTCGGTGCCTACGCCTACTACCGCTACGTCGACGCCGGCCTGCAGCGCGACGACCCGTTCTCGGAGATCACCAACGGCCGGCCCGCCAAGGTCGCCGACGGCGCGCTCAACATCCTGCTGCTCGGCAGCGACTCCCGGGACCCCGACAACAAGGGCAAGGCCGGCGAGTGGCGCACCGACACCATGATCATGCTGCACATCCCGTCGAGCCACGACAAGGCGTACCTGGTCTCCCTGCCCCGCGACCTGTACGTGTACATCCCCAAGAGCAAGTCGACGCCGTACGGCGACACCAACGCCAAGCTCAACGCGTCGTTCTCCTGGGGTGGCACGCCGCTGACCGTCGAGACGATCGAGAAGTACACCAACGTCCGCCTGGACCACGTGCTGCTCATCGACTTCGGTGGCTTCAAGCAGGTCATCGACGCCCTCGGCGGCATCGACATGAACATCGAGGCCGACATCACCTCCGTCCACCCGCCGAAGCGCAAGTTCAAGAAGGGCATGAACCACCTCAACGGCGACGAGGCCCTCGACTACGCCCGGCAGCGCTACCAGTTCCCCGACGGCGACTTCGCCCGCATGCGTCACCAGCAGCAGATGATGAAGGCCATCCTCGACAAGGCGGTCAGCTCCGGCACCGTCAGCAACCCGTCGAAGCTCAACTCCTTCCTCAAGGCGATCACCAAGGCGATGACCGTCGACAAGGACTTCTCGCTCGCCGACATGGCCCTGCAGTTCCGCAACCTGCGCAGCGACGACCTGACGTTCCTGGTCAGCCCGCACGACGGCAGCAAGAAGATCAACGGTGAGGACGTGGTCGTGCCCAACAAGGCGAAGGCCGAGGCGCTCTACACCGCGATCCGCACCGACAAGATGGCGGACTGGGCCGCGACCAACGCCCCGAAGCCCGCCGCGAGCGGATCGGCGCCGCCGTCGACGAAGGCCACCGCCAAGAAGTGATAGTTCCGGCATCCCGGGCATGTCGTCCCACCTGTGGGGTTGCATGCCCGGGCTGTCGTATAGATCTCATTGCAGGAGTCACCCTTGACCAAGTAGAAAACGCCTGAATGGTGGCAACTCTGCGGATCTTGTGCAGTGACGCTGGTCGGCACGATCCCCGCCGCGAACGTAGACTCGGGTAAATCCCCGCCGCAGTGCGGGCACGCAGTCGGGGGCGACATGCAGCAGGACCAGGAACCGCCAGTGAACCCTGAGGAGAAGCCGGCGGCGTCAGTTGGCGCGACTTCGGGTGGCACTTCCCCGCGCGCGGCCGACGAAGTTCCTCCCATCGCTACCTCGAAAGGTCCGGATATTTCGGATTCTTCCGGCAAGCCTGCCGCCGCCGCTCCTTCCGCCGCTCCTTCAGGCGCTCCTTCCGGTGCGCCTGCCGCCGCCTCCGCCGCTTCCGGCGCCCCGCATGACGTCTCCTCAGACACCCCCTCCGACGCTCCCTCTGGTGCTTCCGAGGAGACCGCCGCCTCCGGGGCTTCCGAAGAGACTGCTTCCGGTGATGCGGACGGTGACGCCGGCACTGCCGGTACACCTGCCGACGACGCCGACAGCGCGTCATCGGACGTCGCCGCGGCCGCCCGGCCCCTCACCCGCAGGCAGAAGCGCAAGGCCCGCAAGGCCGCCCTGCCGGGGCGCGACCCCATCTGGGCCAAGCTGCTCGTGTTCGTCGGCGCGTTCCTCGTCGTCGTCTCCGCCACCGCCGTCACCGGCTCACAGGTCCTCGCCAGCCGGTACAGCAACAGCGTGCACCAGGAGAAGCTCCTCGGCGCCAACTCCCGCGCCGGCAACGACGACAAGAAGGAAGAGCGCCGCAGCGCCATCACCGGCCCGCTCAACTTCCTGCTCCTCGGCTCCGACCTGCGTGCCAAAGACCCCGAGGACGGGCAGCGCTCCGACTCGATCATCATCGTGCACATCCCGGTCAGCCTCGACCGGGCGTACCTGCTGTCGATCCCCCGCGACCTGCGCGTGAAGATCCCCGCGTTCGAGCCCACCGGCTTCCACGGCGTCAACCACGAGAAGATCAACGGCGCGTTCCAGTACGGCGGCGGCGGCACGGGCGGCGTCCAGCTTCTCGCCGAAACCCTCACCGAGCTCCTCGGCATCCACTTCGACGGCGCCGCCATCGTCAACTTCGACGGCTTCAAGGCCGCCGTCGACATCCTCGGCGGCGTCGACATGTGCATCGACCAGAAGGTCACCTCGATCCACCTCGGCTACGACGACAAGGGCAACTACCTGTCGCCCGAGCAGGGGGGCCGCCCGGCGGTGTACAACGTCGGCTGCCACCACCTCGAGTCGTGGCAGGCCCTCGACCTCGTCCGGCAGCGCAAGAGCCTCGCCAACGGCGACTACGACCGGCAGAAGAACCAGCAGAAGTTCATCCGCGCCATCCTCACCAAGGCCCAGCAGCAGAACCTGACCACCAACCCGATCGCGCTCGACAAGTTCATCCGGGCCATCGGCAGCGCCCTCACCGTCGACACCAACGGCGTCGCCCTCGAGGAGCTCATGTTCGGGCTGCGCAACGTCCGCCCCAGCAGCCTGGTCGGCCTCACCGTGCCGTCCGAGCCACAGGACATCGGCGGCATCTCCTACGTCATCGCCCTGGACGAGGCGCAGGCGCTGTACACCGCGATGGTGAACGACTCGCTCGACTCGTGGGCGGTGGAGAACCCCACCTGGGTCAACCCGATCTGAGCCTCTTATAGGCTGGGACCGTGTTCAGGGGATCCGCTGTGCCGACCGTCACGGTCGACGAGGTCGCTGCCGACGCCTACCTTCTCGACGTCCGCGAGGACGACGAGTGGACCGCCGGTCACGCACCCGACGCCCACCACCTGCCGATGATGCAGATCCCGTCGCGGATCGAGGAGATCCCCGCCGACCGCGACGTCATCGTCGTCTGCCGCGTCGGCGGCCGCTCCGCGCAGGTCGTCGCCTACCTGCAGCAGCAGGGGCTCACCCGCGTCATCAACCTCGACGGCGGAATGTCCGACTGGGCCGCCGCCGGCCGGCCCATGGTGAGCGAGGACGGCGGTGCTCCCCGGGTCGCCTGAGCGCCCATGGGTGTTCGCGCACCGGGGCTCGTCGTACCGGCACGCCGAGCACACCCTGGACGCCTACCTCCTCGCCATCGAGGAGGGCGCCGACGGCCTCGAGTGCGACGTCCGGCTGACCCGCGACGGACACCTCGTCTGCCTCCACGACTCCCGCATCGACCGCACCAGCGACGGCCGCGGGCGTGTCAGCGTGCAGACCCTCGCCGACCTCGACCGATTCGACTTCGGCTCCTGGCGCACCGACCTGCCCGAGTCACCCGACGAATTCATCACCGACCGCAAGCTCGCCGACGACCAGTGGCGCGGCCGGGTCCTCACCCTCGACCGGCTGCTCAGCCTCGCCGTCGACGCCGGCCGCCCGATGCGGCTGCTCATCGAGACGAAACACCCCACCCGCTATGGCGCCGCCGTCGAAACCGCGCTGCTGAAGCTTCTCCGCCGGTACGGACTGGACCGCCCCAGCGAGGAGCAGCCCGTCCACGTCACGATGATGTCGTTCTCCGCCAACGCCGTGCGCCGGGTCCGGCAGCTCGCGCCCGCCCTGCCCACCGTCATGCTCATCGACGTCTGGTCCGTGCCGAGCCGCATCGGCTGGCTCCCGCCCGGCAGCAGCGTCGGCGGTCCCGGGGTCTCGCTCCTGCGCGCCTCCCCTGAGATCGTCGAACGCCTCCACCGGCGAGGATTCCCCGTGTACGTGTGGACCGTCAACGAACCCGACGACGTCGACCTGGTGGTGAAACTCAAGGTCAACGGCATCATCTCCGACCGGCCCGCGTTCGTGATCGAACGGCTCAGGGAACTGGGCCTACGCGACTGACCGCTGCGGAATCCGTCGTCACACCCGGAGAGGTCGCCGGAATCGCACGTCGAGAAGTTTGGTCAATGGGCTTTCAAAGCGAAGCGTAGGGAGGCAGACTCGCATCATGGTCGATGCTCGCGGTCCGGTCGACGCCACCGCCGTGTTCGGCGGCCTGGCCGAGATCGCCGAGCAGCTCACGACCGGTGCCGGCGGGCTACCCGCACTCCAGCGCACCGTCGACGTCACCGTCGACGCGACCGGCGCGGCGGGGGCGGCCTTCGTCGAGTACGGCCACGACAGCGGCCGCGTCGTCGCCGCCGCCGGAGCGCTCGACTGGTCCCTCGGCCGCCCCGTCGACCTCATCCACCCGACGCTGCGCGGCCTGCTGCAGTACGGCTCCAGGGTCCGCGAGTTCCCCGTCGACCTGCTCGGGACCGTCGGCGGCGAGCACCTCCGCGGGCGTGGCCTGCACCGATTCGTCGCCGCCGAGGTCACCGCCGGCAAGACCGCGGTCGGGGTGCTCGTCGGCGGCCACCGCGACACCGAAGGCACCGTCGGCGCCGGCGAGCGCGCCGCCCTCGCCTTTCTCGCGGGGCTCGTCGGCCTCCAGTACTCCCTGGGGCGCGGCCTGCCGATCCACGAGGGCGGGCCGGCGCTCGACCCCGTCGGGGAGCCGTTCGCCCTGCTCGACGCCGACCACGTCGTGCGCACCTGGAACCCCGCAGCGGCCCTGCTCACCGCGCGCTCAGCCGAGGCCGCGATCGGCGAGCCGTGGCCCTTTCCGCTGCCTGCTACTTCGTCCACCGCCGGCGCCTCACCCACTGCCGGCGTCTCGTCCACCGCTGGCGTCTCGTCGCCCGCTGTCGGCGCTTCGCCCGCTGCCGGCGTTTCGTCCGCTGCCGGCGTTTCGTCCGCTGCCGGCGTTTCGTCCGCTGCCGGCGTTTCGTCCGCTGCCGGCGTTTCGTCCGCTGCCGGCGTTTCGCCCGCCGCCGGGACTGAGATCGTCGAGCATCAGATGGCCTGCGGCACCTGGATCCAGATCCGCGCCGCCGCGGTGCCCGGCTCCACCGACATCGGCGTGTCGTTCCGCGCCAAAGCCGACCAGCCCTCCGACGGCCGGGACCTGTTCATCGCCCTCACCGGGCACGAACTGCGGACCCCGATCACCGTCATCCGCGGGTACGCCGACACGCTCGTGGAGCACTGGGACTCCCTCGACGAGGGCTCCCGCCGCGAGGCGGTCTACGTGGTCGGCCAGCGCGCCCGCGAGCTCAGCAGGCTCGTCGACCGTCTCCTGAACGCGGTCGGCGACGAGACCAGCCCCGGCGACGCCTCGGCGCTGCTGCCGTTCGACCTGATCGACACCCTCACCGCCGCGGTCGACGACCTGAGCCCGGAGCAGCGCCGCACGTTGACCGTCTCGCTGCCGCAGACCTTGCCGAAGGCCCTGGGTGAGCGCGCCACCCTCGCTACGATCCTTGCGGAATTCGTCACGAATGCGGGTAAATACTCACTGAATTGGGTAGAAGCGGATCTGACCGCGGGTGCAGACGAGCAGACGGTCTGGTTCAAGGTCGCCGACCGGGGCATCGGCATCCGCCCGGAGCACGTCGAGCGGGCGTTCGAGCGCTTCTGGCAACTGGAGACCGGCGACCAGCGCACCCGCGGTGGCGTCGGACTGGGGCTGTATCTGGTGCGTAGGATCGTTGAGCGTCAACATGGATGGGTATCGTTGCGTCCACGCCAAGGCGGCGGGACCGTCGCCGAGGTGCGACTGCCTCGCGCCGACGCACATGCCCACGGGGAGGCTTGAGAGCGTGTCCACAACCATCGCGGAGCGCGCCTGGTGCGTCGTAGTGCCCCACCACGCCCGGGGCGCCCACGTCGCCCGCCACCGCCTGGCTCATGAGCTCGACACCCTCATCACCGAGGACCGCCTCGACGACGCCGTCGCCATCGCCGCCGAACTCGTCGGCAACGCCGTCCGCCACGCCGCCCCCCTCCCCGGCGACGTCATCCGCGTGGCGTGGCGCCTGCTCCCCGACGACACGCTCGAGATCCGCGTGACTGACGGCGGCTCCCCGGCAGGCCCCGAACTCCGCGTCGCCGCCCCCGACGCCGTCGACGGCCGCGGCCTGACCATCGTCGCCGCCCTGGCCACCCACTGGGGCGTCGAACGCGACGGCCTCGGCCAGTGCGTCTGGGCCACGCTGTAACTCCCGCTGCAATTCCCGCTGCAATTCCCCCCACCGCTCCGCGGCGGGGCCCCGGCGGGGGTTCCCACCCGCACCCCCATGCTCGCTGCGCTCGCACTGCCTGCGCTCAGCGCGGCAGACTCACGCGCATGCGCGCGGCATGCCGTCGTCAGCCACACCCGGACTTCCCCGGACCAGTCGATCCCAGGGCGTCGAGATTCCCGCGCGGCTTGCTTCCCGCGCGGCTGGCTCCCCGCGCGGGTGGGCCCATTCCGCACTGCCGCTCGTTCCGCGAGAGTGGCCCATTCCTGACGCTGGCTCGTCTCCTGTAACGCCGGCTCGTTTGTGTGGGTGGCTCGTCCGGCGCTTGCGTGGCTCGTTCCCCGTGCCCGCTTGCGTTCCGCGCGTGGATGGCTCGTTCCCACGCCCGCTTGCGTTCCGCGCGTGGGCGGCTCGTTCCCACGCCCGCTTGCGGTCCCCGTGGGTAGCCGTCCCCCGTGGGTAGCCGTCCCGCGCGTGGGTGGCTCGTTCCCCGCGCCCGCTTGTGGTCCGCGTGGGTAGCCCGTTCCTGCGGCTGCTTGTTCCGCGCGTGGATGGCCGTCCCGCGCGGGCGCGAGAGGCTCGTCGAAGTGGGCGCCGCTGGCAGGGGTGAGGGGCCGAGAGCGCCTGAGTGGACCTGGATGCGAGCCGGTTGGTCGCTGCCTGGCCGATCTACAGCAACCTTACACCCGTCCAACTAATTGACCTTCCGCATGTGACCGTCTGCAGCTGGTCGATGCGTCTGCGTGTAAGGCGTCTCCGGATACGTGCGACATCCAACCTGAGGCTACCGTCCGGCGATGGTGGCTACGTGGGCGACATATCTGATTTGTCGGATACGGGGTGGCGCGGTTGGGTGAGTGACGCGCCGGGGTGGTGGGTGTTTGCCCGTGGGGCTTTGGGACCGCCTAGGCTGGGTCGCCGTGAGCAAGCGAGCGAAAACCCCCCGTGGCCGGTCCGCCGAGGGTGAGAAGCGCCAGAAGATCCGTGACGTGTACGTGGGGCGGCCGTTCGAGGGGCTGGCCGACGAGCCGGAGTGGATCGCGCTGCGTGAGCTGGTGCCGGCCGCCTCGGCGCCGCTGAAGCTGGCGCCTGAGCTGGCCGAGAAGTACGGCGACCGGCCCGTCATTCTCGCCACCGTGCTGCCGATGGCGTGGCCGGCGATGACGAAGCCCGACGGGCGGGTGTTCATCGGGCTGCAGCGGCACGTGCAGTCCGGGGACGTGTCCCGCGACCTGGCCGTGGCGCTGCAGTGCGCGCTGGACACGCCCACCGGGCAGACGGTCAACATCCCGGCGCTGCCGGGGGTCGGGCCGCGGCTGCAGGACGTGATCGTCAACGCGCCGCTGGACATCACCGTGCACACGGGCTTCGAGTTCTGGCTCGAGGACAACGCCACCGACGACCCGAACGTGCGGGCCTCGCTGGAGCGGGCCAACGCGAGCATCTTCCCGACGGTCCGGCTGTCGGCGGCGCCGGCGACGTACTGGTGCCGCGTCACCGACCGGTCCCACGTCCGGCTCGTCCTCGGGGACGACGAGGACCGGGCGCTCGACGCGCTGTCGCGGCTGTCGGCGGGTGGCGGGCTGCTGCTGGGCGACAACACCAAGTTCGCCGGCATGTTCCGCGCGCACGGGCTCCTCGCGCCCGTGTGGGACCTGCCGCTCGAGGTGGACGCCGAGGAGTGGGAGGCGCCGGTCGCCGAGTTCACGAAGCGGTACTCCGAAGCCCTCGCCGTCAGCGAGCCGCTCACCGCCGCCGAGCGCCGCAGCAAGCAGGGGCTGCTCGGCCGCCTCCAGCCGCTGCGCTGATCAGGCCGACGAAGCACCTGCGGTGATCAGGCGGACGAAGCACCTGCGCTGATCAGGCCGACGAAGCACCTGCGGTGATCAGGCGGACGAAGCACCTGCGCTGATCAGGCGGACGAAGCCCGCGCGATCGGTGCGGACATGCATCGCGGACCTCCCCGGCCCGAGCCCAACTCGGAGCCGGGGATCCGGATCACCTCGATCCCGTTCCGCTCCAGCTGGGCATTCGTCTCGGTGTTGCGCTCGTACGCGACGCAGAGCCGCGGACCGATCGCCAAGGTGTTGTTGCCGTCGTCCCACTGCTCACGCTCGGCCGTGACCGGGTCGAGGCCGGTGTCGATGATGCGCAGGGTGTCGATCCGCATGGCCTTCGCGGCGGCGACGATGAACGGCTCCGGCCCGCTGACGACGAGCTCGTCCAGCTGCAGGTCGGTGCTGGTGACGGTCCACGCCTGCAGGGTGCTGGCGACGTTCGGGTACATGACGACCGCGTCGACGTCGACCATGGTGCACACCGTGTCGAGGTGCATGGTGGCCCGCTCCTGCGCGATCGGCACGACCAGGACCGTGTGGGCGAGACCGCGCTCGAAGCAGCGCCTGGCGAGCCGCTCCGCGCCGGCCGGCCGGGTGCGCTCGCCGACGCCGACCGCGAGCACGCCCGGCGCCAGCAGCAGCACGTCGCCGCCCTCGAGATGCTCCAGCCCCGGCTCGTACACCAGCGGCGTCGCGGAGAAGCGAGGATGGTGCCGGTAGATCGCGTGAGTGAGGGTGGTCTCCCGGCGCCGGGCGTGCATCGCCAGGCTCGTCACCGCGACCTGACCCCCGATCCAGACCGATGAATCACGCGTGAACAGCAGATTCGGCAGCGGGTCGATGACGAAGTCGGTCCGGTCCATCAGCGCGTGTACGAGACCACCGCCCGCCCGCAGCTCCGCCCGCGACAGCCCGGCGATGAGCGTGGTGGCGAGGGTGGCCGCGTCGAGCGCGGCCAGGTGCGCGGCGACGTGGCCGCGCAGGGTGTCGCCGAGCCGGACGTCGTCGAGGACGGCCCGCGTGACCTCCTCGCGGGCGGCCGGCAGGGTGACGGTCTCGGCGAGCAGCTCCGAGACGTACAGGACCTCGACGCCATGACTTCGCAGCGCTTGTGCGAACGTGTCATGCTCTTCCTGCGCCCTTCCGACCCACGGGATTCCGTCGAAGAGCAGCGAGTCGTTGTTCCGCGGGGTCAGCCGGGCGAGCTCGGCGCCCGGGCGGTGCAGCAGCACCGTGCCGAGCCGGCCGACCTCGCTGTCGACGTGGTGAAGGCTCACCGGCTCAGACTATCGGCTGACCCGATATCCGCTGGTTGGCACTATCTGCAAATTCATGAGACGTCGTGAATGTGGCATTCATCCCAGTCATTCCGAGTCTTTCACCCATCCAAGTATGCTGGTTCGGCCCGCAAACACGTACGGTGTTTGAACACACACGCAACCGAGCGGCGACTTGGAGGTGTGCGAGATGACCGAGCTGCTGCACCGTAGCGGCAAGGATTCGCAGCCCGAAGGGTTTGACGATCGCATCATTGTTGATGCCGGCCGGACTTCCCCGATCGACTGGATGCGCGAGCGACGCGCCGAGCGCGGCGCCCGCCGGGAAGAGGCAGGGCACAACCGCCTGTACCGCAGAATGGGCAGCCTCATCGGCCGCCTCGGCGAGGACTGGCACGTCCTGGACCTGCGCGAGCTGACCGGCGCCGAGCGCCGCTCGTTCCTCGCCATGGGGCCCGGCGGTGTGTTCGCGGTGACGGTCAAGGACCACGGTCGCAGTCGCGTCTCGTTCGCGGGTGACATCGTCCAGATCGACGGCAAGCGCCCCAAGTACGTCGAGGAGACCCGCGCGGAGGCCAAGGCCGCCTCCGAGGCGCTCTCCCGCAGCGCCGGGGTGTCGATCCCGGTCATGCCGATCCTGGCGTTCGCCGGCACCGGCAAGATCAGCTTCTACGGGGTGCCGAAGGGCTGCCTCGTCACCGCGTACCACGAGCTTCCACGCGTCCTGAACGCCCGGGGGATGCGGCTCGCCGGCGACACCGTCGACAAGGTGTTCTCGCTCGCGCTGCACCCGGCGACGTGGACCTCGGACTCCTACGCCGCCTTCGCCGACAGTTACCGCTGGTACAAGGACGGTGAACGCGTGGGCACTGACAAGCGGGGTGACGCGGAGTAGCCTCTGCGGCGTGGAGCCGCTCGACACGAAGCGCCGGATTGAGCAATCGCGGGGGACCGATCAGCCACCGAATGATGCGATGATGTCTTCGCTGCGCGGACGCGTCCGTCGCACCGGTGCCTGAGGAGGCGCTGTGGCGCATGTCGAGCTGTCCATCTCCGACCCACACCTGACCCGCTCGCCCGACGGGCGCGCGTCCGACTTCGGCGACGCCGAGTTCGACGGGCCCGCGTCCGGCGTCAGCGCTGCGGGCCTGTCCGAGCCGCCCGTCGAGTCGTCCCTCGACCGCTGGGCGGCGACGGTCGCCGAAGCGGCCGAGGCGAGCCTCGTGATCGACGACAAGGCGGTCATCGTCGCCGTGTCCGCGTCGTTCGAGGATCTGCTGGGGCTCACCGAGTCCGCCATCGACCGCCCGCTGGTCGACGGCGTCCTGCAGCTGCTCGACTTCGGCGACGGCGGCGCGCTCGACGCGTCCGAGATCAACAAGACGCCGCCGCTGCTCGCCCTGTCCTCCGGCCGGCTCGCCCGCGGACTGGTCAGGGTGCGCTGCGCGACCGGTCCGCGCACGTTCGACGCGATCGCGACCCCGCTGCTGCAGGACGGTCAGGTCGTCGGCTCACTGACGTTCTTCAGCACCGTCTAGGCGGCTTCGGAGGGCGTGCGCGCGTCGCACGGTCGAGCGTCGTTCACGAATCGACCCCGTCCGGGGGGACGTACGTGGCCTGGCTCACTGGGTGCCGCCACGCAACGCGTTCGCACCGTACGCTCCTTGTCATGTTGGACCTCGAGGTGCTGCCAGGTGACTACGCGATCTGCCGGCTGCCGGCCGCGTCGCCCTTACCGGCGGGCTTCATCGAGGCCGCCGCGGCGGGCCAGGACGTCATCTCCGTGACATGGACGCCCGACGAGGTCTCCATCCTGTGCCCCGCCGACCGGGTGCCCGAGGGCGCCTCGGTCGAGACACCGTGGCGCTGCCTGCGGGTCGCCGGGCCGGTCCAGCTCGCCCTCACGGGAATCCTCGCCTCGATCGTCACGCCGCTCGCCGACGCCCGGGTCAACATCTTCGCGTTCTCCACCTTCGACACCGACTACGTGCTGGTGCCGTCGGTCCGGCTCGGTGAGGCCCTGGCCGCGCTCGACGCCGCCGGCCACCGGGTGTCCACCTCCGGCACCGCCTGACGCGCTCGCCCATGCTTCCGAGGGAGTGACGTGCCGGACATCGGCGGCCCCGGCGCCGCATGAACGGCGGGAGACTGGCACCCTACGATGTCCTGCATGCGCACTGCGGCCGCTGTGCTTACGATCGTCAGCCTTGGATGCCTGCTGTCCGGCTGCACACGGTCGGACGGTGACAGCGGGCCGCTGCTGCCACCCGTGTCGCATCAGCCGGCGCGCAGCACCAGCCCCAAGCCGATCAGCACGCCCAACGTGCCGCCGGCGCGCACCACCACGGCCGCCACGCCGTCCGGCCGGGCCAGCTCGAGCGTGACGCCGTTCTCCGAGGCGTACATGTCGCAGTGCAACGGCCGTCCGAGCGGCGAGCAGGTCATCGCGGCGGTCCGCAAGGCGCGGCCCGGGCTCCCCGCGGGGAGCGGGCTGACGGTGAAGAGCGGTCCGCTGTGTGCGGGGGTCTGGCAGTACACCATCCTCACCGTCGCGAACGCCGAGCCGCTGCAGATCATCTCCAAGGGCGCACCGGCCGCGCTCACCGTCGTCACGGCCGGCACCGACCCGTGCAGTGTCGAGGTGAAAGCGACGGCGCCACCGGCGCTGCTGAACGCCGCGAGCTGCTGAGCGACTAGGCTTGACGCATGCCTGGTGTTCCGCCGACGCGGTTCGTGTACCTGGGGCCGGAAGGAACGTTCTCGGAGCAGGCGCTCAAGACCGTCCCGGCCGCCGACCGCGGGGTGCTCACCCCGGCCCGCAGCGTCCCGGAGGCCCTCGACGCCCTGCGCGCCGGTGAGGCCGACGCCGCGCTCGTCCCGCTGGAGAACTCGATCGGCGGGCAGGTCGGCGTCACGCTCGACGAGCTGGCCAACGGCGAGCCGCTGATCATCACCCGCGACGTCGTGCTGCCGGTGCAGTTCGTCCTCGCCGCCGCGGAGGACCGGCCCCTCGACACCGTCCGGTCGGTCGCGGCACACCCGCAGGCGAGCGCCCAGTGCCGGAAATGGCTGCGCGACCACGTCCCGCAGGCGGCGGTCGTCGATGTACTGTCCAACGCCACCGCCGCGATCGGCGCCGGCAGCGGCGAGTTCGACGCCGCGATCTGCGCCGCCATCGGCGCGAGCCGCTACAAGCTGCACGTCCTGGCGAAGGACATCGCCGACAACGCCGACGCGGTGACCCGCTTCGCGCTCGTGTCGCGCCCCGGGCCGCCACCGCCACCGACCGGCGACGACCTGACGACGCTCGCCGTCTACATCGCCCACGACCGGGTCGGCGCGCTGCTCGCCGTGCTGACCGAGCTGTCGGTCCGCGGGATCAACCTGACCAGGATCGAGTCGCGGCCGACAGGCGAGCGCCTCGGCCGGTACGTGTTCTTCCTCGACTGCGGCGGCCACGTCGCCGAGGCACCGATGGGCGAGGCGCTGCAGGGCCTGCGCCGCATCTGCGCCGACGTGCGGTTCCTCGGCTCGTACCCACGGGCCTCCAACGGCGACCCGCCGCCCCGCCGCGCCCCGGGCCTGTCCAGCGCCGACTTCACCGCCGCCAGCCGCTGGCTCACCGACATCCGCAACGGCACCTGACCGGTCGCTCTACGACGCGCGACGCAGGGTCGAAGGGTGGGCGGTGTCGCCCACCCTCCGACCGTGGACGGCGGTCAGCCGCCGAGGCTGCCGAGGAGACCGCCGCTGCTGGCCTGCTGAGCGGACGGCTTGCCCTCGCTGGGCTGGACGATGACGAAGCCCTGGCCCTGCAGCATCAGCTGGAAGAGCTCACCTGAGCCGCCGCGCAGCATCGACTTGAGGCTCTGGTTCTTCTGGATGCTGGTCTGCAGGCTGCTCGACCAGCCGACAACCGCGTCGGTGTCGACCAGGACAGGGGCCTGCGGGCTCACCGGGATGATGATCGGGGCGCCCTGGGTGAGGATCGCGAGCTTGCCCTGGCCGGTGAAGACGCTGTTGAAGAGGCCGCCGCCGAACATGCCGGCGCCCTTCACCATCTGGATGTCGTACCGCAACGAGGGGTCGAAGCAGAGGACGTTCTTGCCGTTGATGGACAGCGCGTCGTTGGGCTCGATGTCCAGGATGTGGCAGTCGGAGGCGGCGTCGGCGAACCACACCTCGCCCTGTCCACGCACGGCCATGAGGGACAGGCCCTCACCGGTGACCGCGCGCTTGAGGAAGTTTCCGACGCCCTGGCTTTTCACCTCGAACTGGAGGTTGCCGCGGAAGGCGACCATGGCACCCTGACGGGCCAGGACCTCGCCGTTCACGGCGTACTTGACGCACTTGGAGTGCTGCAGGCTCATACCTGCCTGGGTTGGGGGCTGGGCCATGTTCTCGGCCTTGAAGATGTCACCGCGCACGCTGCGCAGCGTAACCGGTCCTCCAAGGGCTAGCGGAGCTGCCGTTACCAAAGCGCGATCAACCGCCGAGCAGGTTGCCCAGGACCCCGCCCTGCCCCTGTTGTCCCTGGCCACCGGTGGGAGCCTGCGGCGGCTCCTCCGACGGCTGGACGACGACGAAGCCCTGGCCGGCGAAGCTCATGGTGAAAGCCTCACCGGTGCTGCGGCCGAGCAGGGTGCCGATGCCGAGCTGGTCGGCGCGGTGGTAGCCGGTCTGCAGGCCCGCCGACCAGCAGATCGCGGCCTGGGGGTCGACGTACGTGGGAGCGTCGACGGTCAGCACCACCGGGGTGCCCTTCGTCGTGATCGCGAGCCGGCCCTGACCGGTGAACACGCAGTTGAACAGGCCCGCCGGCGACAGCACGCCGACTCCTTGGACCATCTTCACGTCGTACTGCAGCGACGACTCGAACGCGAGGACGTTGGCGCCGTTGATGGAGATGGCGTCGCCCTGCTCCAGGTCGATGAGGTGCACGTCGGCGGAGCGGTCGGCGAAGAACACGTCGCCGTGGCCGGTGACCTTCATGAGCGGGACGCCTTCGCCGGTGAGCTTCGACTTCAGCCACTTGCCGACCCCGCCGGAGCCGAGCGCCTGGAACGTCACCTGGCCCTGGTAGGCGACCATCGTGCCGGTCCGGGCCATGATGTCGCCGTTGAGCTCGGCCTTGAGCATCTTGGAGTTCTGCAGCCGCAGGCCGGGCTGCTGCGACTCCTTCTCCATGTTCTCCGTGGCGAACAGCGCACTTCGCATCAGGAAACCCCCTAGCCCCAGCCGAGCGCGTGGAGGCGCCGGTCGTCGATGCCGAAGTGGTGGGCGATCTCGTGGACCACGGTGATCGCGACCTCGTCGACGACGTCGTCCTCATCGTCACAGATCGCGAGGATCGGGTTGCGGTAAATGGAGATCCGGTCCGGCAGCACGCCGGAGTAGTCCCAGCCGCGCTCCGTCAGCGAGTACCCCTCGTAGAGACCGAGCAGGTCCGGCTCGCCGGGCGGCGGGTCGTCGACGACCAGGATCACGACGTTGTCCATGAGGTCGAGCAGCTCCTCGGGGACCTCGTCCAGCGCCTCGCCCACAAGCTCCTCGAAGCGCTCCTTGCTCATCTGCACCGGCATGTCAAAGAGGGTCCCCCATGGCGGGGGACCCTCTCAAGCGATCCCGAACGAGAGCGATCCCGAAGAGCTCAGACGGGAGTGCTCAGACGGGAGAGCTCAGACGAGCTTGGCGTCCAGCGTGATCTCGACGGCGGCGAGGGCCTTGGAGATCGGGCAACCGGCCTTGGCGTCGGCGGCCTGCTTCTCGAACTCGCCGGCGTCGATGCCGGGGACGTCACCGCGGGTGGTCAGGTCGATCCGGGTGATGGCGAAGCCACCCTCGACCGGGCCGAACTGCACCGCCGCCGACGTCTCCACCGAGGTGGGCGTGAAGCCGGCCTTGGCCAGGCCGTTGGACAGCGCCATCGAGTAGCAGGCGGCGTGTGCGGCCGCGATCAGCTCCTCGGGGTTGGTGCCCTGGCCGCTCTCGAAGCGCGAGGGGAAGGAGTAGGAACCCTGGAAGGTGCCCGAGCCGGTCGAAACGGTGCCGGCGCCGGACTTGAGGTCGCCCTCCCAGCGGGCAGATGAAGTGCGAGTAGGCATGAACCAGACGCTAGCCCATTCCGTGTGTTCCTTGGGACGAGCTCGGCAGTCTTGGGAGGGATCAAGTTGATGCAGCGCAAACTGGTGCAGATCGGCGGCCTGCTGGCCGTGGTCGGCCTGCTCACCGGCATTGCCTCGATCTTCGTGCCGTGGGTGCAGCAGTTGGTGGTGACCGGGTCCGGGCGCCGGGCCCAGCAACGTCTCGACAGCCTCACCGTGCTCAACATCCGCATGGGGCTCTGGTACGTGATCCTGCTGCTCACCCTGATTGCCGTCCTCGGCGCGGCGGCCCTCGGCGCGAACCAGGGGCGCAAGTTCGCGGGGCTCGCCGGCCCCATCCTGTCGCTGGTGACCGCGTCGGTCGTAGTGAGCCTCATCACCACGTTCGACGGTCAGCTCGAGGGGCCGGGCCGGATCGCGGATGTGGGCACGTCAGCGGGCAGTTGGCTGGCGCTCGCGGCGATGCCGCTGCTCGGGTTCGCCTGCGGGCTGATCGCGATCGGCCGCACGCGGAGGCATGTTTCCCCGCCGGCCGGTGTTGCCGGTGAGCATGACTGATCTCAACGTGGGGGTCCTCACGTCCGCGGCGGCGAAGCCCGTCGCCGCGGGCCTGCAGGCCGCGTTCCCCTCGCTCAAGGTCGTCAAGACGCTCAACACCGTCAACTGCGACATCATGGTCCGCCCCGACCTGCTGTCCGAGCCGCACGACATCTTCGTCGCCGGCGACGACGCCGACGCCGACGCGAAGAGCCTGGTCAAGGGGGTGCTGGCGAAGTTCGGGTGGCCCGAGGGTGACGTGCTGGACCTCGGCGGGATCGACAAGGCGTTCGCGATGGAGCAGTACCTGCCGCTGTGGCTGGCCGTGTGGGGCGTCAAGCAGGACCTTCGGTTCAACCTGAGGTTCGTTTCCTGAGCTACCCTGCGCGGTATGTCTGAGCCTGATGCCGCTCCCGCTCCCGCTCCAGTGAGCGTGAGTGAGGACCGCGGGCCCGGTCCGGTCGGCGTGGCCCTGCTCGTCTCGGGGTTCGTGCTGGCCGCGGCCGCCCAGTACCTGCCGTGGGCCTCGGTCGACATGCAGACGGCGGCCGGCGCGGGCGACGAGGACGGCCCCCTGCCCACCAGCATCGAGCTCGACCTGGCCAGCTTCAACAACGGCCACGTCATCGCGTATCTCGCCACCGTCGCGTTCGCCCTCGTCGGCGTCGGCGTGCTGGTGGCGACCCGCGGCCCGGTCCGCCGGGCCGCGGCGGCGGCCGCGCTGGGCCTGCTCGCTGGCAACGCGCTCGTGCTCGTCGGGCTCAAGAAGGCCGTCGAGCACTTCGGAAGCAGTGCGCTGGTGTCGTTCCGGCTGCCGCAGGAGACGATCCACATCGGCGCCGGGTATCCGCTGGCGATCGCCGCGACCGTCCTGCTGGCCGTGGGTGTGGTGACCGCCGCCCGGATGCTGCCGGACACCCGCCGCCGGCGCCCCGCGGACGAGCCGCACGACGGTGCCGAGCCCCTCGAGCTGACCGTCACCCCGCTGCAGTGATGTTCCCATCAGGATGTCGTACGTTCGGTTGAGATTTACTCGCATGGTGTGACCTCGGCTGACTGCGGAGGTACGGTTGCTGCCCCGCTGACGCGGAAGGAGTACCGAATGCGCAGTTTGCCCAAGCTCATCGCGACCGACCTCGACGGCACGCTCGTGCGTAGCGACGACACCGTGAGCGCCTACACCCGCGACGTCCTGGAGCGGGTCAAAGCCGCCGGCATCCACATCGTGGGCGCCACCGGCCGCGGCCCCCGCCTGACCCAGCTCGTCCGGTCCGACATCCCGTCCGCCGACTTCCTCGTCATGGGTGGCGGCAGCCGGGTCCTCGACATCCGTGACCCCGCCCACCCGGTCGTCCTGCGCGACGAGCGGCTCGAAGGCGACGCCCTCGCCGAGGTCCTCACCCTGCTCGAGCAGGAGCTCGGCACCCTGTCCGTGCTCATCGAGGCCGGCGACCACCACGAGGCGCCGCTGTGGGGCGATACCGATCCCCACTGGCGCTACCCCGACGTCGTCGAGGCGCGGGTCCGCGCGGAGTGCCTCACCGGCCCCGTCCTCAAGGGCTTCGCCCGGCACCCCAGCTGCGACGTCGACGAGGTGCTCGCCGTCGCGGAGCGCGTCATCCCCCCGAGCATGGCCACGATCACCCAGGCCGGCCTCGGCTACATCGAGATCTGCCCGCCCGGCGTCGACAAGGCCACCGGCCTGCGGTTCGTCGCCACCGCCCTCGGCATCGACCCCGGCGACATCCTCGTCTTCGGCGACATGCCCAACGACGTGCCCATGTTCCGCTGGGCAGGCTTCGGTCGGGTCGCCGTCGCCAACGCCCACCCGGCCCTGAAGGCGCTCGCAGACGAGACGACGCTCACCAACGACGAGGACGGGGTCGCGACCTACCTCGAAGCTATGTTGAAGCTGTGACGCAGACCCCGCGGCTGGTGGCTACCGATCTCGACGGCACCCTCGTCGGCCGGGACCGCACGGTCAGCCCCCGCACGGTCGAGGTGCTCCACCGCCTCGACGCCGCGGGGATCGTGATCGTGCTGGTCACCGGCCGTCCGATCCGCTGGCTGCATCCGGTGTACGACCAGCTGACCGTCCGACCGATCGCCATCTGCGCCAACGGGGCGGCGACCTACGACCCCCACACCGACACCATCGTGCACAGCGCGCCGATCGAGCCCGCCACGCTGGCCGAGGTGTGCTCCCGCCTGCGCGCCACCGTCCCCGGCGTCGTCTTCGCCGTCGAACGTGACGGGGGCCGCCAGATGCGCCACGAGGAGGCGTTCCCGGTCGGCCCGTGGGAGGTCAACCACGAGTCCGTGGGCCCGGTCACGTACGACGAGCTCCTGACCCGCCCAGCCGCGAAACTCCTGGTCCGCGCCGGCATCCAGCAGTCGGACGAGTTCACCGCCCTGGTCGGCGAGTGTCTCGACGGGCTGGCCGAGGCCACGAACTCCTCCTCCAGCGGCATGGTCGAGGTCTCCGCCGTCGGCGTCACGAAGGCGACGGCGCTGGCCCGGGTCGCGCGTGAACACGCCGTGCCCTCCGCCGAGGTGGTCGCCTTCGGCGACATGCCCAACGACCTGCCCATGCTCGCCTGGGCCGGCCGGGGCGTCGCCATGGCCAACGGTCACCCCGCCGTCCTGGCCGCAGCCCACGACATCACCACCGCGACCAACGAGGACGACGGCGTCGCCGTCTACCTGGAGTCCCTCTACCGGTACTGACGCCGCTACGGCCGCACGAGGTCCACAGGATCACGAAACGCCCGCGGAACGCCACGATCGACAGGGCGCGGGGGCTCCTGTCGATCGTGGCGTGCCGGAAGGTGTTACAGGTACTGACCCGTGCCGGAGGGCATCGGCTGGCCGGCCGGGCTCGGGACGCCGCCCGGGCCGCCGGGCAGGGCGGGCCGCCCGCGCATCTGCTCGAGCTGGACCCGGGCCGCCATCTGCTGTGCGACCAGCGCCGCCTGGATGCCGTGGAACAGGCCCTCCAGCCAGCCGACCAGCTGCGCCTGGGCGATGCGCAGCTCGGCCTCGCTCGGCGTGGAGTCGTCGTCGAACGGCAGGGACAGTCGCTCCAGCTCGTCGCGCAACTCAGGGGCGAGACCGTCTTCCAGCTCGGTGATCGAGCGGCGGTGGATCTCCTTGAGCCGGCTGCGTCCCGCCTCGTCGAGCGGGGCGGCACGGACCTCCTCGAGCAGCTGCTTGATCATGCTGCCGATGCGCATGACCTTGGCGGGCTGCTCGATGAGCTTGCTCGGATCCTCCGCACCTTCCTCGTCGCTGGACATGGTGCCGAGCGGACGTCCGTCGGGCCCGACCACCAGCACGGTGCGCGACTCGTCCTGCGCCTCATCTGCCATGGCTCCTAGTCTTGCCTACCCACCGCTCGGACTACCACAAAGGGGCCCTGTTGCCACGCTTCGTGACGCGTTAATGTCGCCCCGTGACGAGTGATCCCCGCGAGGTGCTCAGCCGGCCCGCCCGACCCGCGGACTTCACGCTGCGATACGGGGAGCACCCCGACCAGCTGGCCGACGTCCGGCTCCCGGCCGTGGCCGGCGCGCCGCTGGTGCTCTTCATCCACGGCGGGTTCTGGCGCAGCGAGTGGGACCGCGCGCACACCGGGCCGCTCGCCGCCGACCTCGCCGAGCGGGGTTACGCGGTCGCGACCATCGAGTTCCGCCGCACGGGGCAGCCCGGCGGCGGCTGGCCCGGCACGTTCTCCGACGTGGCGTCCGCCGCGGTCGCCGTGCCCGACCTGCTCGGCAAGGAGATCGCGCACCGCGGCATGCGGCCCGTCGCGGTCGACCGGCCGATCCTCGCCGGGCACTCCGCCGGTGGGCACCTCGCCCTCTGGTACGCCGCGATCGCCCCCGACGCCGTCGGCGGGGTCGTCGCGCTCGCACCCGTGACCGACCTGGCCCGCACCCACGAGCTCGACCTGGACGGCGGCGCGGTGGCGGACCTGCTGGGCGGCGCGCCCGACCGGGTCCCGGAGGCGTACACGGCGGCGGACCCGATGCGGAACCTCCCGTCGAAGGTCCGCACGGTGGTCGTGCACGGGAGCGACGACCCGATCGTGCCAGTGGAGCTGTCCAGGGAATTCTGCCGCGCGGCCCGCCGGGCCGGCGACGACACCACGCTGGTCGAGCTGGCCGGTGTGGAACACTTCGCTGTGATCGATCCGCTGTCAGCCGCCTGGCCCGCCGTCCTGGCCGCATTCGGGACGGTGACGCGCGGTGAGGCCGACCCTGCCGATTGACTGTCCGCCGCGATGGCGGTAGAACGCAGCGTGGGTGTCGAGGTCCTCTCGCCGCCGCAGGGTGCTGGGGAGGAAAAGTACGTGTCCCACCTGAACCGCCGCCAGGCGCTCCGACTCTTCGCGGCCGCGGGCGTGGCAGGAGCGACCGCACCGTTACTCTCCGCATGCAGTAGCGACTCCGGCAGCAAGTCCAACAGCGCGCCGCCGCCCGGCCCTCCGGTCAAGCTCGGCATGATCGTGCCGCTGACCGGTTCGCGCAAGGACCTCGGCAACGAGATGGACAACGGTTTCCAGCTGTACCTCAAGCTGCACGACAACAAGCTCGGCAACCGCGAGGTCCAGCTCCTCAAGGTCGACGAGGGCGAGACGCCCGAGATCGGCAAGGCCGCCGCAGAGAAGCTGACCAAGGAGGACCGCGTCCTCGCCCTGACCGGCGTCGCGTCCGCCGCGACGATGATGGCGATCCGGGACACCGTCGAGGCCGCCGCCGTGCCGCTCGTCGGGTCCAACGCGTCGCCGACCGCGCTGCAGGGCGCCAACTACATCTGGCGCACCTCGTTCGTCGCCAACGAGCCCGGCCAGGCCCTCGGCAAGTGGGCCGCCGACAACGCGGGCGGCCCGCTCGCGATCGTCGCCTCCGACAACCCCGGCGACGACGACGAGGTCGCCGGGTTCCGCGATGCCTTCGTGTCGGCCAACGGCGCCATCGCCGGCAACGCCATCAGGTGGACGCCGTTCCAGCAGAAGGACTTCGGTCCGGTCTTCCAGCAGGTCAAGCAGTCGGGCGCGGCGTCGATGTTCGCCTTCTACGCCGGCGCCTCCGCGGTCGACTTCGTCAAGCAGTTCAAGGCCGCGAAGTTCCCCGCGAGCTTCAAGCTGATCGCGCCCGGCAGCCTCACCGAGGGCTATGTCCTCAAGCAGCAGGGCGCCGACGCGCAGGGCATCTACACCGCGATGAACTACTCGCCCGACCTGGACAACGCGGCCAACCGCCGGTTCATCGCCGATTACCAGAAGGCCTACGGCACGATCCCGTCGACCTACGCGATGGCCTCCTACGACGCCGCCGCCGTGCTCGACAAGGCGATCGGCGACGCGAGCCGGTCGCTGGACTCGTTCTCCCTCAACGCCGCGATCGGCAAGCTGGGGCAGATTGACAGCCCGCGGGGCGGCTGGCAGTTCAGCCAGAACAGGACGCCGCTGCAGCGCTGGTATCTGCGGCAGGTCCGCATGGACGGTGCGCTGCTGTCCAATGTGCTCACGGCCGAGCTGACCACGCTGGGCTAGCCCGGGCTAACTCTGGGCTAGTTCTGGGCTTGCATTGGGCCGGCTCCGGGCCGGAGCTGAGCCGGTTCGGCCGCCGCCGCGGCCGGGGCGGGGTCGACAAGGAGAGCCGGCCTGGCGGAGGATGTGGTTCCGCTCCTCGACGTCGGCAGGCGATGTGACCAACCCCGAACCGGCCACTGCGGCATCCTCCGCAGCCCCTTCGACCGATGCTGCGCACGCCGGGGAGATCCCAGCGCCGGACGCTCCCGTGATGACCGGTCCGGCACCCGCCATCCCCGTCCAGCCCGGGCCCCCGGTGGCCGAGTCGCTGCCCTCCGCCGCTCCGGTCGCCGCGGCGGGTGATGTACCGGCGGGCGCGCAGCCTCCCGCACCGCCCGTAGCCTGGCCCGGCGCCGCGCAGCCCGTGCAGCACCCGGCGCCGCAGTACGGCGTGCCGCAGCAGTTCGCGCCACCCCAGCAGTTCGCGCCGCCGCAGCAGCCGTCTGGTCAGCCACCTCAGCAGTACACGCCGCCGCAGCAGCCGTACGGGCCGCCGCAGCAGCCGTATGGAACGCCGCCGCAGCACTACGGGCCGCCGCAGCAGTTCGCGCCGCCGGGTCAGTACGGGCCGCCGCCCGGGCCGCCGCAGTACGGGGCGCCGCAGGTCGGAGGGTCGGGGCAGGCGGCACCGCTCGTACATCAGCCGCTGACGCAGACACATCCCGCCCCCGGCTACGGCTATGGCTGGCCGCCGCCGCACCTGCCGCCGCAGCCGCGCCGGAGCCTGCTCTGGCCGGTGCTCACCACCCTGCTGGTGGTGAGCATGGTCCTCGCCCTCGGCGGGGCGGGCGCCGCCGCGTGGGCGCTGCGGGGCGGTGCGAGCGGCGAGACCGACCTGGTCTCCTCCACCTGGGTCGACATGCGGTCCGAGGTCGGCGGCAAGGCGATCGAGGAGCTGCTCGCCCGGCACACCCAGGCGGTCAAGAAGAAAGATCTCAACGCCTGGATGGCGGACGTCGAGCAGAGCGACGCGGCGTTCGTGAAGCGGCAGAAGCAGCTGTTCGACAACCTGGCCAAGATGCCGTTCGCGGACATCAGCTTCGACCGCACCCGGCTGCCCGCACGACAGCTGGCGAAGTACCTGCCGACGCAGCTGTTCGCCCGGTACCACGCCGCCGTCCACGTCGAGGCGGTCACCATCCGGCACAGGATCGAGGGCGTGGACAGCAAGACCGTCGCCACGCCGTGGATGCCGGTCGTGGCCTGGACCGACGGCAAGTGGCTCTTCGTCGGCGACGCCGCCGGCAAGGACATGCCGCTCGGCGCCAACGGCCAGCCGTGGGACTCGACCGGGCCCGTCGCCGTGCTGCGCAACGACCGCATCATCGCCGTGGTCTCCGCCGACGACGCCCAGCGCGGCCGCAGCCTGCTGCAGATGGCCGAGACCAGCCTCAAGGAGGTCATCGAGGTCCGCCCGTCCGGCTGGGACGGCAAGGTCCTGTTCACCGCCGTGCAGGACAAGCGGATCTTCGACACGTACTTCGCCGAGTCGCAGGAGCGGATCGCGCAGGTGGCGGCGATCGCCGTGCCGTTCTACAACCAGGTCGGCGACTGGGCGGGCTCGCCGGCGTACAGCTCCACCCGGGTCGTGTTCAACCCGACGCAGCTGACCGCCCAGACCGATGAGCTCGCGCACGACCTCACGCACGAGTTCGCGCACGCCGCCATGGGGCCTGTGACGACCGCGCGGACGCCCCGGTGGGTGGTGGAGGGGTTCGCGGAGTACGTCGCCTACAAGAAGGACAAGGTGCCCGCGGCGGGCATCAGGCAGGCGCTGGGCAACCTCGTCATCTCGACCCTGCCGACCGACGAGCAGTTCTACGCCGAGCCGCGCAACTACATCGCCAGCTGGCTCGCGAACCGCATGATCGCGGAGAAGTACGGCCAGGCGAAGCTGATCGCGTTCTACGAGGCGTTCCAGAACGTCGCGGAGGTCGAGTCGGCGGCCCGCGAGGTCCTGGGCGTCGGCGTCAGCACGCTCGAGCAGCAGTGGCGGGACTACGTAGCACAGCAGCGCGGCTGAGAGGCTGCTGCCCTCCCCGCCGCGCTGCTGTGGTGGTTCGTCGTCTGTGTCTGGTCTTCGTCGTGTGCGACTGGTCAGACGGTGGCCGGCGGGAGGCCGCCGTCGCCGTCGACGACCTGCTCCGGCGTGCCGTCCTCGTCGATGTCGCTCATCGTGATGTCGACCTTGCCGTCGCCGTTGGTGTCGAACTGGAACACGTCGGCCTTGCCGTCCCCGTCCGTGTCGATGGCCCAGAGGTCGGGCTTGCCGTCGTTGTTCGTGTCGCCGACGAGGAGCTCGATGCGCTGGTCGCCGCGCGTCTCGACGATCTCGTTCTCGCTCATGCTGGGTCCTCTCACGTCAATCGAGGGTGGGGCTCGCGCCCCTGTGTTCGCTAGGCCGTTGGTGCCTTTATGCCCGCGGCGACCAGAGCTTTAATCACCAGCGCCGACTCGTCGAAGCCCACCAGCAGGATCCCGGTCGCCTCGAAATTCTTGACCTGCCCCGCGATCGGCGCGAACAGCTTCGTCGCGTCGGTCTTCGGGTCGTAGTTGTCCTTCGCCTCGTACTTGAGGACCAGCAGGTTGCCGGCCTTGATGCCGGCGGCCGTCAGGTCGTTGCGGACGCCATCGGAGAGCCCGCTGCCGTACGAGTCGTCCCGCGCGATGATCGCGACCTTGGTGTGCCCGTCCCGCATGATGATGTTGGCGATCGCCTTGGCCTGCAGCATGTCGGGCGGCGACGTGCGGAAGAACAGGCCCTTGTCGTCGAACTTCGTCAGCTCGTCCGACGTCGCCGACGGCGAGATCATCACCTTGCCGGCCTGCACGACCCGCGGGATGACGGCCTTGCTCACCCCCGACGCGCCCGCGCCGATGATCACGTGCACGCCACCGTTGATGAACTTCTCGACCGCCGCCTTGGCGACGTCCGGGTTGGTGCCGTCGTCGCCCTCCTCGGCCACGACGGGCTGGCCGAGCACGCCACCGGCCTCGTTGATCTCCTTGATCGCCAGCTTGGCCGCGGCGAACATCGGCGGCCCCTGGAACGCCAGCGCGCCGGTCTTCGGCAGCAGCAGGCCGAACTTCAGCGCCGCGCCTTTCCCGCCGCCCTTGTTGCCACCGCTCGCGGGCGGCGGCGCCGCCTTGTTCTCGTTCTTCTCGTCACCGGCGCCGACGAATTCGGTCTTCGCCTCGTCGATGGTGTTGCTACGGCCGAAGTTGAGCACGCCATACATGGCCGACGACGGCTCGCCCGCGTCGGTGAACCCACTCCGGCGCAGTGAGATTCCGCGGTACTTGAAATCCTTGCCGGACTTGGCGGCCGTCAGGCACGCGGCGATCGTGTCGCACACGTTGTCGCCGGTCGTGACCCCGATCAGCTGCTTGGCGATCGACGCCGACTCGACCGACTTTCCTGCCTCCGCGGCCAGTGCCGCCACCACGACGGCGTCATACGCCTCGCCCGAATAGTTGAAGTCGGTGAGACTGGGATCAATGGATTTCACCCGCCGTTTGAAATCCTCGCTCAGCGGGGTCAGCGGGGTCGTGCCCTTCATCCCGGCGAGCACGGCCGGCGAGTCCTTCAGCGCCTCGCCGAACGAGTTCGCCATGTTTCCATCAGATCCGTAAAGGCGGATATCGCTTTTCGGCTGGGCGTCGCCGTTACTCTGCGCGGTGGAACCGCAGCCGGACGCGGTGAGCAACAGACCAATCGCGGTGATTGCCCCCACGATGGCTTTGGCCGACCGTGCGCGCATGAGTGTTTCTCCTCCCCAAAGGTGCCGTGCGCACCATAGCGCGGTCTGGCCGAGTACTTAAGTGGGGAGGTGCCGGCCGGCCGCGTACCACCCGGTAACCTCTAGCGGCATGGAGGACACCGGCGTCACCCAGAGTGATGCGCTGACCGACGGCATGTCGATGCGGGGCACCCTCGCCGAGCGGATGGGCATCACGCTGCTGGAGGCCACCCCGGAGCGGGTCGTCGCCACCATGCCCGTCGCCGGCAACACGCAGCCTTACGGCCTGCTGCACGGTGGCGCCTCGGTGGTCCTCGCCGAGACGCTCGGCTCGATCGGCGCCGCCCTGCACGCGGCCCGCCTCTTCAACGGCATCGCCGTCGGGATCGACGTCAACGCCACCCACCACAAGGCCGCCCGCGACGGCATCGTCACCGGCGTCGCGACCCCTCTCCGCCTCGGCGGGATGATCGCCTCGTACGAGATCGCCATCACCGACGAGAAGGGCGACCGCGTCTGCACCGCCCGGCTGACCTGCGCACTCCGCCGGTCGTAGCCGGCGGTTCGGCGCACGCGGCTTGACTGAGCCGCATACGGTGTCGGCGTGGATGAGGCCGGTGACGAGACCTACCAGGACGCTGCCATGGTCCTGGAGTCTGCCTTGGCAGGCGACGGCGAAGGTGTGGTCCACACCTTCGACACGGTCGTCGACCGGCGCGGGATGAGCGCCGCGTACGACGTCGCATGGCGCCTCGCCGGCGAGATGGTCGGCGAGAACTTCGCCCGCGGCCCCTGGCGCCTGGAGTTCCCCGACATCGACGACGCCAACTACGACAAGCGCTGGGTCGCCCGCTTCGTCAGTGCCTACGTCAACGAGGACGTCCCCAGCGGCACCGCCCTCTTCACCGTCGCCCTGGTCGACGGCAAGCTCCCCGACTGTCTCATGACCCTCGCCGGCTCCGCCGTCGCTACCCTCCGCCGCCGCGGCGCCGCGTAAAGCAATTTCGCACTTGCACTTTCGCAGTGGATGCATGATAGTTGCACATACGTCGTTACCGAGCGTCGCAGCGCCCGAACCCCTGACCGTGCGTCGACTGAGGGGTCCGCGCGGTCGGGTGAACGGGCGGGCGCTCGCCTAGCCAACTGGCCTTGGCGACCCCGGGCGCCCGCCCCCTTTTCTCGATTCCTCTCGAGGGGGCCGCCGATGCCACACGACTCCGTCCCACCCAGCCAGGTCCACTCAGACGCCACGTGCGCTGAGGCTGATCGCCTTGGGCCCTCCAGCGTTCCCGCTGACCCCACCCACGCCGACGCCTGCCGCCACGAGATGCTGAGCACGCCCGCAGACGCCGCCTGTCTTGGAACCTCTAGCGTGCCGGCGGACGCCGCCTGTCTTGGAGCCTCTAGCGTGCCGGCGGACGCTGCCTGTCTTGGAGCCTCTAGCGTGCCGGCGGACGCTGCCTGTCTTGGAGCCTCTAGCGTGCCGGCGGACGCTGCCCGTCTTGGGACCTCCAGCGTGCCCACGGGCATCCTGCGTGCCGAGTCCGGCCGTCCTGGGGAGTTCAGCCTTCCCGCCGAGGCCAGCGGTCCTGAGGCCTTGAGCGTGCCCGCAGACGCCACCCGCGCCGACGCCCGCCGTCGTGGGACCTTCAGCCTTCCCCCAGACGCCGGCCGTCGCGGAACCTCCAGCATGCCCGCCGAGGCCGGCCGACGTGAGACTCCCAGCCTTCCCGCTCACGCCTCCGGTCGGACCGCTCTCGGCGGCGTCGCTCCACGCCCCGCTCTCGGCACGAGCCCGGCAGCGCGCCCCAGCCAGGGCACGGGGTCACATCCCGCCCCCGGACCCACCGTCGAGCCTGCCCCAGACGCCCAGCCACGGCCTCGGCCTGGATCACGATCACGGGCCGAACTCGGCGTGCCGCTGGTCGGCCTTGCCTCCAGCGGCGACCTGGTCAACGCCGAACGGCTCCTCCTCCTGCACATACCCCGCGAAGTGACCCGAGCCTTCTGCCTCGCCTGCCGGGCCTCCTGGCCGTGCCAAGAGGTGCGGTACGCCAGAGCGCTCACCGCCGGTCAGGCCGTCTGGGGCCACCTCCTCGCATGAGCACCCCGGACCGCACCGCCTCTGATCGCGCCCCCACCCATCGCGCCGCTGCCTGCCGCGGCTGCCTTCGACACAGACGCTCCGCCCGCGCCGCCGGACCTGACCGTGGCAGCGCTGATGGCAAGGGAACGGTGCACTACTCCCAGACTGCCGCCGACCGGATCGCCAACGCGAACCGCGCCATCGCCGTGCACGTCGAGTCGACCAGCAGCGCCCGGTGCGGTGCCTGCGACCAGCCGATGCCGTGCGCCCGCCGCCGTGCCGCCGAGGGCATCCTCCGTGCCTACGACCGCCTGCCGCAGCGCCTCCCAGGTGTCACCCTCCGCTCCGCAGGTGCCATGCTCGACGTCCAGCCCGCACCGCCGCTCAGACCCTGCGTGCCGCCCGGCACAGGATTGCTCCCCCGTCCCGGATCGTCGCCCTGTCCCGGATCGCCGCCCTGTCCCGGATCGCCGCCCAGGCCAGAATCGCCGCCCAGGCCAGAACCGCTCCCCCGGTCCGGATCGCCGTCTGGGGCAGGATTGCCGCCCGGGCCAGGGCTTCCGCGCTGCCCGGGATTGCTGGCCCGACCGGCGGCCAGGTCGAGCCCCGGTCGCCGGCCGCTCGATGACGCGTTCGGCTGCCTCACCGCGCCAGAGCGTGGAACGCCAACCAGAACGCCGCTCGGCCAGCCGCCCGTGGCACTCGGCCGGCCTCCCGCGCCGGTCAGCCCGCCTCCCGCGCCGGTCAGCCCGCCTCCCGCGCCGGTCAGCCCGCCTCCCGCGCCAGCGGAGCCGCCGAGGCAGCCGCTGAGGGAGGCGCTGAGGGAGGCGCTGCGGCAGGCATGGGATCCGCCGTTGCTGAGCCTTCCGTCGACGGCGGGGGAGCAGGTCGCGTCTCACCGAGCATCTGCAGCCGCTGACGGACCGCGCCGTCGGTCCGTCCCAGCTCAACGCTCAGGGTCTTGATGCTGGCGCCCTCGTGGAAGCGCCGCACCAGCAGGTCGAGATCCGCCGGCTCCCACGGCTGGCCGGACTTCGGCGCCGCGGACCGGAGATCCAGCGGCCCCGGGTCGTCGGGCAGCAGCCATCCGCCCTCGGACGGTGGCTCCGGTGGCGAGCCACCGCCACGGAACCCGGCGAGCGCGGACGCCAGCAACTGCCCGACGTCGCTCGCGTCACGAGCCGGCAGCTCGCCCACCAGCTCCGTCACCACATAGCCGGAGTCCCATCCGACCAGCCGCAGCCCGACGAAGCCAGAGCCGTCGTCGAACGCCGTCACGTCATAACTGCGATGGTCGATCATCAACCGACGCCGGACGTCGGTGCCGCGGGTCGGAATGCCGTCGAAGTCCCAGGCGAAGTGATTCATGCCCGCACGCTACGACCAGGGTCCGACACTTTCTGGGCGGAGTAGCCGTGCCGTCACGACCAGTGACTCCGGCAAGACCCGTCTATGAGCCCAGCGACAGTGTGTCGAGCTCAAAGGCGAACGGCCGGGTGGCGGTGAGTCTCGCGCCGGACCCGACGACCTGGTCCTCGACGTAGTGCGAGCCGTCGAGGCGGTTGAGACGCAGCACCACAGATCCAGGTGGCTCCTGCTCGACGAGCAGGTACCACGCGATCCCTGCGGCTGCGTACAGGTGCATCTTCATGACCCGGTCCGCCGCTGCGTTGCCCGGCGAGACGATCTCGCCGATGAGCGGCACACGTCCGGCTCGATGACGGCGAAGTCGCTGTCGAAGTCGACCACGGCGAGATCGGGGACGACGAGGCGATCGGTGTGCAGCCTGACATTCACCGCTTCGTACACGGCCAGACCTGCAGCCGTTGCGGCAGACGCTCATGCCACTGTTGGAGCGCAGATCTAAACTTTCCTCCGGCTGAGTTTAGATCTCCGCCAAGCTTTGCAACTACCCAGCGTGGCGATCGGGATGGTCCGCACTGGTGATCCCTGTGTGTTCAGCGTCCATCGCATGACGGTAGCGATCCGTCGCACCACAGGGCGCGATCGGGCCTTCCACGGGCACCGAACGACAACAAAGACCCCGACCTGCGTTGCCGCTGGTCGGGGTCTTGAAAGCCCGGCGAAGAGCTTTGTGGGCAGGGGCGGGGTCGAACCGCCGACCTTCCGCTTTTCAGGCGGACGCTCGTACCGACTGAGCTACCTGCCCAAGATGGGCCTTGCGGTCCTGACGGGACTTGAACCCGCGACCTCCGCCTTGACAGGGCGGCGAGCACTCCAACTGCTCCACAGGACCTTGCTCTCCTTGCTACCCGGGCGAACCCGGGTCGTGCCCCCAACGGGATTCGAACCCGTGCTACCGCCTTGAAAGGGCGGCGTCCTGGGCCGCTAGACGATGAGGGCGGCCCCGCCATCATCGCATACTCTGCGACTTCTGCGGTGTTGCTCCCATCCGGCCCCGCCGGAGGCTTTCAGAGCATACGTGACCCCTTCCGCGAAAACCAAATGGGTATCCGTCGTGGTGTCACGGGACCCCCGCGGAACCCCCTACGCAGGCATCGCGATCAGGGTGAACTGCTGCTTGAGCTCGGGCAGGAGGGTCTTGTAGGCGGCGAGGGTGGCGCTGCGGTCGCCGCCGCCGTCGTGCGAAAGGATGACCGCGCCGGGCTTCGTGTTGTTCCTCACGTTGTTGATGATGTGCTGGGTCATCTGGTTGCCGGACCACTTCTTGGTGTTCCAGTCCGAGGGGTCGACGGTCCAGCCGAGGGAGACCATGCCCAGCTCCGTCGCGATCTGCACCGCGGCGGGGGTGAAGTTGCCGCCGGGGTGGCGGAAGTACTTGATCTGCGCGTCGGGGACGGCCTTGCGGATCTCGTCGTTGGTGCGCTGGAGGTCGGCGCGGATGGTGTCGGCGGACTTCTTGCCGAGCTTCTCGTCGTGCTTCCAGGTGTGGTTGCACAGCGTGTGACCGTCCTTGACGATCTCCTGCAGGTACTGCGGGAACTCCTGGACGGCGACGCCGACGACGCAGAACGTGGCCTTGATGTTGTGCTGGCGCAGCATGGCGAGCAGCTTCGGGGTGTCGGCGGACGGACCGTCGTCGAAGGTCAGGGCGACCCCATTGCCGCCGGTCGTCCGGATGATGCCGTCGGAGGTGGCGGTGGCCGACGCGGAGGCGGACGGCGACGCGGAGGCCGACGCCGACACCGAGGGAGTGGCGGAGGCGGACGCGGACGGCTTTGCGGCGCCCGTGGCGGCCTGCGCGGTCGAGTCGCCGATCGGGTGCGCCTGCGTGCCGCCGGCCTGGCCGCCGTCGGGAGCGCCGGAGGACGGCCCATGCCACGACGCCGCGGAGGCGCCGGATGCGCCGCAGCCGGCGAGGGCCAGGACGGCGGCGCTGATCAGCGCTCCTAGGGCGAGTCGGGTGCGGGTCATCATCAGCTCCGGGGGTGGGTTGTCAGCATGGTGGCGAACGCACACGCTAATGACAAGACGCACCCAGGTGCCTCCCGCGTTCAGTCCGTGGCACGAAGCCGGGAGTACCGCGTCAAGGGAGTTTTACACGGACGAAGAAAGGTGAAGTCAGTTGACCACCGAGGTGAGCAGCGCCAATGCCTCGGTCAGCGTAGTGGGTGACGAAACCCCGGCCGGAAGTGCCGCCACGTCCCATCCGGGGCCGCTGGCGGCGACGACCAGCGGCCGCCAGGGGGCATCGAGGACCGGCGAAAGCTGCGCGGGGTCGCCGGTCGCGCGCAGTTGCGACCAGACCAGCACGGCCGCCGGGCCGGTCCGCCGCACGGCGGTGGCGAGGGCCGTCGGCGGGACGCGGGCGCCGAGCATGCGGGTCCCGGCGCCGGCCGCGGCGAGGGCGGCGCCGAGCGCGTCGAGAGGCAGGCTGTGCTGCTCCTCGTCGGCGCAGGCGAGCAGGATGCGGGACGGGACGGCCGGGTCGGGCCGGGGCACCGCGCCGAAGACGGCCGAGACGCAGCCCGACACCAGGTGCTCGACCTCGACCAGGGCGCCGGTGGCGGCGTGCCGGTCGCCGATGGCGGCGAGCACCGGCCGGAGCACCTGATCCCAGGCGGCGACCACGCCGAGCTCGTGCACGGCCGCCGCGACCCGCTGCCGCACGGCCGGCGCGTCGAGCCGCAGCGCGGCCCGGTAGAGACCGCGCGAGGAGGCGGCCGAATCAGTCACGAACGAGCCGGGCGCCACGGAAGGGGCGGCGGACGACTGCAGGGCCCAGCGAGCCGCCTCGTGCGGAGCGACGCCCTGGACGATCAGGCGCTGCATCGTCTCGAGGCGTTCGATGTCCTGCTCGGTGTACCGGCGATGGTGGCCGGGCTCATGCAGCGACGGGCCCATCCCGTACCGCTGGTGCCAGGTCCGCAGCGTTGTCACGGCGACGCCGAGCCGCCGGGCCACCGCGCCCGCCGAATACGCCGCCGCGGCCGTCATGCCGTCGAGCTCCGCCAGGTGGACACGACCCCGGCCAGCCACGGTGCGAACAGGCCCGGGGAGTGCGACAGCCGCGATTCGAGATCGCCGACGGAAACCCATTCGACGGCGGCGACCTCATCGGGATCGGTCAAACCCGAAAAATCCGTTATGTGACCCACAAGTACGTGGTCGTATTCGTGCTCGACCCGCCCGGACGAAGGGTCGGAGGCCTGGTACACGTACACCCCGACCTCCCGCAGCGGGACGGCGCTCACGCCCAGTTCCTCGACGAGCCGCCGGGCCGCGGCCGACGTGACGGTCTCGCCGGGTGCGGGGTGCCCGCAGCACGCGTTGGCCCAGCGCAGCGCGAACCGGGTCTTCACCGCCGCCCGCTGTTGCAGCAGGAGCCGCCCGTCGTCGTCCAGGAGCAGGACGGAGAAGGCGCGGTGCAGCAGGCCGGGCGCCCGGTGCGCCTCGTCGACCGTCGTCGCCCCGACCGCCCCACCGCCGTCATCGACCAGCTCGACGAGATGAGACTCGCGAGAAGCCCCCACACGAGAACCCGACGAGCCAGAAGCCGACGAGCCAGAAGCCGACGAGCCAGAACCCGACGAGCCAGAACCCGACGAGCCAGAAGCCGACGAGCCAGAAGCCGACGAGCCAGAACCCGACGAGCCAGAACCCGACGAAGGAGAAGACGAACTCAAGACACCACTCCTGTAATTCGCTCGGCCGCCAGCCGGCCGGAGATCAGGACCATCGGCACACCGACACCTGGCTGTGTCCCGGATCCCACGAAGACCACATTGGACAGTGTGGGGTGGAGGTTGCCCGGCCGGAAGGGTCCGGTCTGCCGCAGGGTGTGCGCCGCGGCGAACGGTGTCCCCGCCGCCATGCCCTGATCGGCCCAGTCCGCCGGGGTGATGAAGCGCGACACCTCGATGCCGTCGCCGAATCCGACGTAGCCGCGCTGCTCCAACGTGTCGATGAGTTCGCTGCGGTACGTGCCGCGCAAGGTCCCCCGCCAGTCCAGCAGCGGCGCGGTGAGATTCGGCGTCGGCGCGAGCACGTAGTAGGTCTGCCGGCCGTCCGGGGCGAGCGAGGGGTCGGTGTGCGTGGGGTTGGTGACCAGGATGGACGGGTCACTCATCAGCCGGCCCTGGTTGATGACCTCGTCGAAGGTCTCCCGCCACGCCCGGCCGAAGTGGATGTTGTGGTGGGCGATCGCACCGTACGACTGCCGCGACCCCACGTGCAGCACCACGCACGACGGCGAGTACCGCAGCCTGCCCAGCAGCGGGTTGCGCCACCGGGTGGGCGGCAGCAGGTCCCGGTACGCCACCGGCAGGTCCGGGTTGAGCACGACGGTGTCGGCGGCGAACCGGCGGCCGTCGGCGCACACCACGCCGGTCGCGCGGCCGGCGTGGACCTGCACCGACGAGACGGTCGCGCCGTAGTGGATGGTGACGCCGTGCTTGGTGGCGACGTCGGCGAGCGCCCGCGAGACGGCGTGGATGCCGCCCTGCGGGAAGTACACCCCGGCGACGGAGTCGAGGTAGGCGATCACCGCGTAGAGCGCGAGCGCCTGGTGCGGCGCGACCCCCGCGTACATCGCCTGGAAGGAGAAGATCCGCCTGGTCCGTGGGTCCTTGAAGTAGCTGTCGACCTTCGACTGGAGCCGGCCGAAGCCGCCGCGGGCCACCAGCCGCCACAGGTTGGCGGTGACGAGGTCCCGCGGGCGGTCGAGGTTGCGGTCGATGAAGTCGTCGCGCTCCAGCCGCCACAGCTCCCGCGCGTCGTCGACGAAGCGCAGGTAGCCGTCGGCCTCGCGGGAGCCGCAGACCCTGGCGACCTCGCCGGCCATCCGCGCGGTGTCGGCGATGACGTCGAGCGTGGAGCCGTCGGGGAAGTGCGCGCGGTACGCCGGATCGAGCCGGGTCATCGGCAGCCAGCCGGCCAGGTCCTCCCCGACGGCGCCGAGCAGGTCCTCCAGCAGCGACGGCATCGTCAGCACGGTGGGCCCGGTGTCGAACTCGTAACCGCCGATGCTGAGTTTCCCCGCCCGGCCGCCCGGGTAGTCGTCCCGCTCCAGCAGGGTGACCTCGCGACCCACGGCCGCCAGCCGTATCGCCGCGGCGAGCCCGCCCAGCCCCGCTCCGACGACGACCACCCGGTCGGTCGGACCTGTCACCACCCGCATGACCGAAGCTCCTTCACTACCCGCACGACCGAAGCGTAGCGTAGGCTCGACCTTGCGTCGATTTGTGCGTCGATTTACACGGAGGCCACCATGGAGTCAGCGCCCCTGACCGCCGCCTACGAGCGGTGCCGCGCGCTGCACCGCCACCACGGCCGGACGTACTACCTGGCGACGCGGCTGCTGCCCGCCTGGAAGCGCCGGCACGTGCACGCGCTCTACGGGTTCACGCGCTACGCGGACGAGATCGTCGACCGCACCGAGCGGCTGACCCCGCAGGACCGCGCCCGCGAGCTCGACGCCTGGAGCGACGCGTTCGTGCGGGGGCTGCGCGGCGCGCCGACCGACGACCCGCTCCTGCCGGCGGTGCTGCACACGATCCAGGTGTTCGACATCGACCTGGAGGACTTCCGCAAGTTCCTGGCGAGCATGGCCATGGACCTCACCGTCACCGGCTATGCGACCTACGACGACCTGCTCGACTACATGGAGGGATCGGCGGCGGTGATCGGCACGATGATGCTGCCGATCCTCGAGGCGAGCGACCGGTCCGCCGCCCGTGAGCCCGCCCGCCAGCTCGGTCTCGCGTTCCAGCTCACCAACTTCATCCGCGACGTCGCCGAGGACCTCGACCGCGGGCGGATCTACCTGCCCGAGGAGGACCTGCACCGGTTCGGGGTCACCCGCGAGGACCTGCTGGCGGCGGCCCGCGAGCGGCGCAGCAGCCCGAAGATCAAGAGCCTGGTCGGGTACGAGGTGCAGCGCGCCCGGCAGCACTACATCGCGGCCGCGCCGGGGATCCAGATGCTGGCGCCCAGCTCCCAGGCGTGCATGCGGGCGGCGTTCCGCCTGTACGGCGGCATCCTCGACGCGGTCGAGGCGCAGGACCACGACGTGTTCGCCGGCCGCGCCACCGTGCCGAAGGCGCGCCGCGTCGCGGTGGCGCTGCGCTGCCTGCTGACCCGCCCCGGCGCACCCGTGCCGATCCCGGGCACCCCGGCCGGTGCGTTCGACCCCCAGCCGCAGATGCCGCCGGTCGCCCTGCCGCTGCCGCGCGATCCCGCCGCCGAGCTGCACGTGCCGGCGGTCCTCGACCTGCGCGGCACCGCGGCATGACCGCCGCCGGCGTGGAGGACATCAGCGTGAACGCCTCCGGCGTGGACGAGATAAGCGTGAACGCCTCCGGCGTGGAGGACATAGGCATGAACGCCTCCGGCGTTCGGGGGACGAGAGCGTGAAGACCGCGGTCGTGCTCTTCACCCGCGACCTGCGGGTGCACGACAACCCGGCGCTCGCCGCGGCCGCCCGCGCCGCCGAGCGGGTCGTCCCGCTGTTCGTGCACGATTCCTCCCTGAGGGCCGGCGCGAACCGCCGCAGGTTCCTCGACGAGAGCCTCACCGACCTGAAGGCGTCGCTGCGGCAGCGCGGAGCCGACCTCGTCGAGCTGCACGGAGATCCGGCAGCGGAGTCGGTACGGGTGGCGAAGCGCACCGGCGCCGAGGGCATCGGGGTCGCCGCGGACGTGAGCGGCTACGCCCGTGAGCGGGAGCGCCGCCTGGCGGACGCCTGCGCCGCCGAACGGATCGCGCTGAAGACCTTCGACGGCGTCACGGTCGTGCCGCCCGGCGCGCTCCGCCCCACCGGCGGCGCGGGGCACTACAAGGTCTTCACACCGTTCTGGCGCGCCTGGCAGGCCGCCGGCTGGCGCGACGTCGAGGCCGCGCCCCGCAGCCTCCGGCTCCCCGACGACCTTCCGGCGTCCTGGTTTCAAAACCGCCCCGCGAAGACCGAAGGCGGCGAGTCCGCCGGGCGGCGCAGGCTCACCGAGTGGCTGCCGCACCTGGCGGGCTACGAGGACGACCACGACGCCATGGCGGCCGACCGGACCTCCCGGCTCAGCCCGTACCTGCACTTCGGCTGCCTGTCGCCGCGGGACGTGGCGGCCCGCGTCCACGGCCGCCCGGGCGCGGAGCCGTTCCTGCGGCAACTGTGCTGGCGCGACTTCTACCAGCAGGTGCTGTTCGCGTTCCCCGACCTGCGGCGCAAGGCATACCGGGCGTCGGCCGAGGAGCGCTGGCGCGACGAGTCCGACGCGCTGCAGGCATGGCGGGAGGGGCAGACCGGCGTCCCGGTCGTCGACGCCGGCATGCGGCAGCTGCTCGCCGAGGGATGGATGCACAACCGGGCCCGCCTCATCACCGCCTCCTACCTGACCAAGCACCTGGGCGTGGACTGGCGGGCCGGCGGCGACCACTTCTTCGACCTGCTGCTCGACGGGGACGTCGCCAACAACTACGGCAACTGGCAGTGGGTCGCCGGCACGGGCAACGACACCAAGCCGTACCGGCGCTTCAACCCCATCAGGCAGGCGCACCGCTTCGACCCAGACGGCGACTACGTGCGCCGCTACGCGCCCGAGCTGGCGGACATCGACGGCAAGGCCGTCCACGAGCCGTGGAACCTGCCCGAACCCCCGCGCGGCTACCCGGCGCCGCTGCGGCTCTAAGCGGTGAGCGCGACGCGGAACGCGGTGGTCAGCGCCTCGTCGAGGTTGTCCAGCAGGTCCTGCGGGTCGGCGTAGACGGCGGCGGCGCCGTGGTCGAGCAGCTCCGCCGCGCACAGCCCGCCGCTGGTCACGCCGATGCACGGGATCGACAGCTTCCCGGCCGCCTGCACGTCCCAGACCGAGTCGCCGACGAACACGACCTCGCCGGCGTCGAGCTTCGCCCGCCGCAGCGCCACCTCCACGATGTCCGGCGCCGGCTTGCTCTCCCCGGCGTCGTCGGCGCTGGTCACCGTGTCGATGACCGCGTCGGCGTCCAGGCACCGCAGCAGCGCGCCGAGCTCCGGCTTCGACGCCGACGTGGCGAGCACGTTGCGCAGCCCGCGGTCGGCGCACGTCTCCAGCAGCCGCTGCGCGCCCGGCAGCCGGCGCAGCGCCGTCCACTGCGCCGCGTACAGGCTGGAGTGCGCGGCCCGCAGCGCGTCGTCGTCTCCGGGGTCGTGGCCGGAGCCCAGCAGGTGGTCCAGGATCTTGTCCGACCCCATCCCGATCGCCCGGTGGATGCGGGCCGACGGCACGTCGTGCCCGAACTGCCGGAACGCCTGCCACCAGGCCGTCGTATGCAGGTAGACACTGTCGATGAGGGTCCCGTCGACATCAAAGAGCACACCGGTCACTGGTTTGGTCATGAGTCCGTTCTACCCACCTGCGGGGGGTTTCACTGGACGTATGACCGAGCAACAGGTGCGGATCCTGGAGCCGTTCCCCGGCTTCGACGTCGACGAACTCGGTGACTTCGCCGTCGAGCACTGCAGCGTGACCATCGCCGACCAGCTGGCGGGCGGTCCGGAGCACGCCCGCGAGACGGAGAGCCCGAAGGGGCTGGCGGGCATGGACGATTAGCCCCGACGATGTTTGGGCAAGCCTCACCGCATGGTCCGTGATGCCCTCGCAGACGTCGTACGGTTCGTGCCGTCCCTGCTGCTCTTCATCGTCATCCTCCTGATCGGCTGGGCCGTCGCGGTCGCGCTGCGGGAGCTGGTGCGCAAGGTGCTGGCGAAGGTCGGGTTCGACCGCCTCGCGGACCGCGGCGGCGTCGGCCGGGCGTTGTCGCGCACGCGCTTCGACGCCGGCGACCTGATCGCCAAGCTCGTCTACTACGCGATCCTGCTCTTCACGCTGCAGATCGCGTTCGGCGTGTGGGGCCCCAACCCGGTGTCCGACCTCATCGACGACGTGGTGTCGTGGCTGCCGAAGGCCGCCGTCGCCATCGTGATCGTGGTCGTCGCCGCGGCGCTCGCCAGCGGGCTGCGGGACATCGTCACCGGTGCGCTGGGCGGCCTGCCGTACGGGCGGCTCCTGGCGAACCTGGGGTACTGCTTCGTGCTCGGCCTGGGCGTCATCGCGGCGCTGAACCAGATCGGCATCGCCACGTCGGTGACCATGCCGGTGCTGATCGCGGTGCTCGCCACGGTCGCCGGCATCCTCATCGTCGGGGTCGGCGGCGGGCTGGTCCGGCCGATGCAGCAGCGGTGGGAGGGCTGGCTCAGCCGCGTCGAGCAGGAGGCGCCGGCCGTGTCCGAGCGGGTGAAGGCCCACGCGCAGGCCCGCCGCGAGGAGGCGGAGGCCCGCCGGGCCGCCGAGGAGGCCGCGGCGGAGGAGGCCAGGCAGGCCGAGGCCGCGCGCCAGGCCGAGGCGGCCAGGCAGGCGGAGGCGGTGCGCCAGGCCGAGGAGGCCAGGCAGGCCCGCCTGCGGCAGGTGGAGTTGAGCCGGGCGGATGAGGCCGCCGCGGCGGTGGACGCCCCCACGATGGTGGTCCCGATCGTGCCGCCGATGTTCCCTCCGGCGGTGCCGCCGGCCGTGACCCCGCCGTCGACGCCGGTGAACCCGGCGGCCGGCGGGCAGATCCAGGTGCCGTCGCAGCGGCCGGTCGAGAACGCCGACGAGACCGTGGTGATGAAACCGCCACCCCGCGACGACGCCTGAACGTTTTCGACAAACCCGCCCGAAAGGGCGGGTTTTGTCGTTTCCGGACCTTTTCTATGCCATTGGTGCTGATCAACGCGGCAATACCTTGTTTATGCGGTACTGCCGTGCGTTCGGCAACCCTCGACGTTGCCCTACAACCCCTGTTCGGCGGGATTCTCCGGAGTGACTGCCTCTGTTCTGCGCTGCGGAAAACTGGCATGTTGTGACGGCGTATATCGAGCATTCGGGATATGCGGCGCCGGCGTGCGCGTAGGCCGAGGGTGGGCCACGCCGGAGCAGCACCACGGGGGAAGTCAGTCACATCCCTTCGGACACAGCCCGTCCTGAGAGGGGGCAAGATGAACCGACGGACATGGGTGCACGCCGCAGTGGCGTCAGCACTCGTTCCGCCTTTGCTCGTGTTCGTCTCGGCAAGTCCGAGCCAGGCAGCACCGGTGCAGAGCGGCAGCTTGACACCGGTGCCGGGAGCGTCGCTGGTCAAGCAGGTCGAGACCGCGAAGTCACCCACGAGTCGCATGGCGAAAACCGACCAGTCCCTGCTCAACCGCACCGACAGCACCCGGCTGCCGATCGCGGTGAAGCTCGACTACGACTCGACCGCGACATACGCCGGCGGCATTGCCGGATATGAGGCGACGAGCCCGTCAGTCACCGGTAAGGAGCTTTCCGGAAGTACCGCGGAACAGCGCTACGAAAGCCGCATCAAGGCAATTGAGGACAAGTTCGTCGAGCAACTGCGCAAGCAGGTCCCGGACGCCAAAGTCGGCCAGAAGCTGCGGACGGTCTACGGCGGTATCGCGCTGACGGTGCCGGCGAACAAGATCGGCACGATTCTCACGCTCGACAACGTCGTGGCGGTCCAGTCCGACGCGGCCCGTGCCCCGCAGACCGACTCGAGCACCAGCTTCATCGGTGCCGACCAGGTCTACCCGTCGCTCGGCGGCAAGCCGAACGCCGGCAAGGGCGTCATCTTCGGCTCGCTCGACAGTGGCGTGTGGCCGGAGCACCCGTCGTTCGCGGACAACGGCAACCTCGGCGCCCCGCCCGCGAAGGCGGACGGCACGCCGCGGTCCTGCGACTTCGGCGACAACCCGCTCACCCCGGCGGCCGACCCGTTCGTCTGCCAGAACAAGCTCATCGGTGGCAAAGGCTTCCTGGACACCTACAACGCGCTGCAGCCGATGGAGCTGTTCGGGTACACCGCCCGCGACTCCGACGGCCACGGCACCCACACCGCGTCGACCGCCGCCGGTAACCCGGTCGCGTCGGCGAACGTCCTCGGCGTCGAGCGGGGGCCGATCAACGGCGTCGCGCCCGGTGCCTGGGTCTCGGTGTACAAGGTCTGTGGCGCCACCGGCTGCTACAGCACCGACTCGGCCGCCGCGGTCGCCCAGGCGATCAAGGACGGCGTCAAGGTCATCAACTTCTCGATCTCGGGTGGCGCGAGCCCGTACACCGACATCGTGGAGCTGGCGTTCTTCGACGCCTACAAGGCCGGCGTCTTCGTGGCCGCCTCCGCCGGCAACTCCGGCCCGGGCGCGTCCACGACCGACCACCTGTCGGGCTGGGTCACCACCGTCGCGGCGTCGACCCAGAAGCGCTCCTTCGAGTCGACCCTGACCGTCGCCTCCAGCGACGGCGCCTCGGCGACCCTCAAGGGCGTCTCGATCACGCAGGGCGTCGACACGCCGAAGCAGGTCGTCCTGGCCTCGGCGCCGCCGTACAGCAACGCGACCTGTGACGCCCCGGCCCCGCCCGGGATCTTCGTCAACAAGATCGTGGCGTGCCAGCGCAGCCCCGGCCGCGTTCTGAAGGGCTTCAACGTCAGGCAGGGTGGTGCCGCCGGCATGATCCTGTACAACAACCCGGCGGCTGACGCGCTCAGCGACAACCACTGGCTGCCGACGGTGCACCTCGCCGACGGCACGGCGTTCCTGAACTTCGTCGCCGCCCACCCGGGCATCACGGCCAAGTTCACCCCGGGCACGAAGGTCATCGGCACCGGTGACACGATGGCGACCTTCTCGTCGCGTGGCCCCGGCGGCCAGTTCGTCAAGCCCGACATCGCCGCCCCCGGCGTGCAGATCCTGGCCGGCCAGACGCCGGTCCTGGACGACGTGGCCGGTGGCCCGTCCGGCCAGTACTTCATGGCGATCGCGGGCACCTCGATGGCGTCGCCGCACATCGCCGGCTCCGCCATCCTGGAGAAGGCGGCGCACCCGGACTTCACCCCGGGTCAGATCAAGTCCTCGCTGATGACCACGGCGACGACCAGCGTGAAGAAGGAGAACGGGACGACTCCGGCCGACCCGTTCGATCTCGGCTCCGGTCGGGTCCAGGTCAACCTCGCGGCCAACCCCGGCCTCACGTTCGACGAGACGGCCGACCGGTTGTTCGCGCTGGGCAACGACCCGGTCAACGCGGTGCAGATCAACCTTCCGTCGGTGAACGCCCCGGTCATGCCGGGCAAGCTCACCGCGGTCCGCACGGCGAAGAACGTCTCGGGCAAGACGCAGACCTACAGGACCGAGGCGACCTCGCCGGCCGGCTCCTCGATCACTGTGTCCCCGGCCATCTTCACCGTGAAGGCGGGGGAGACCGCGACCATCAACATCACCATCAAGTCCAGCGCCGCCAAGGCGCAGTACTTCGGTGAGGTCCGGTTGAAGCCGGTCAGCTCGAGCGTGCCGGCGCTGCACCTGCCGGTCGCGTTCATCCCGCAGCAGGGTGACATCACGGTGACGCAGTCCTGCGCGCCGCCGTCGCTGACGCTGCTGCAGAACAGCACCTGCACCGTGACGGCCACGAACAACACCTTCAACGACACCACGGCGGACTTCACCACCACGTCCACGCTCAACGTGCCGATCGTCGGCGCGAGCGGTGCCACGGTGGTCAACCCGTTCAAGGCGGAGAAGAAGGCCGCGCCGCTCGCCGGTGCCGTGCCGGGCACGCCGTCGATCGCCCCGGGCACCATCGCCGGGTACATCCCGCTCGACCTGTTCGGGGGCACGCTGGTGACCCCGATCGGCGACGAGAACCTGACGACGTTCAACGTGCCGTCGTTCAAGTACAACGGTGTCGAGTACTCCTCGCTCACCGTCGACACGAACGGCTACCTGTACCCGGGCAGCGACAACAGCACCGAGAACAACAACTGCTGTGACATCACCCCGATCCCGAACCCCGCGAAGCCGAACAACGTCCTCGCGCCGTTCTGGACCGACCTCGACGGCACGGGCGCGACCGGTCTGCTGATCAACGTGCTCACCGACGGCGTCGGCACCTGGACCGTCGTGGAGTGGCGGGTGAACGACTTCGGCACCACGCGCACCCGCCGGTTCCAGGTCTGGCTGGGCTCGGGTGGCCCGCAGGACATCGCGTTCTCCTACGACTTCGCCACCGTCGGCACCGCGCCGGCCGGGCAGAACCTCGTCGTCGGGGCCGAGAACGCGTACGGCAACGGTGGCCAGGGCCTGCCCCTGAACACCGTGCCGACCACGGACCTCTACGTGACCAGCACCGACCCGGTGCCGGGCGCGTCGACGTCCTACACCGTCACGGTGAAGGGTCTGCTCCCCGGCACCGGCAGGGTCTCCACCTCGGTGGTCACCCCGGCCGTCCCGGGCACGACCGTCGTCAACACCGACATCGGCGTGACGCTGAAGTTCAACCGCATCGGCACGTAACCGCGCCATCGCAAGGCACGCCCAGGTGACAAGGCGGCCGGTCCCGAGCCACGGGGCCGGCCGCCGGTCGTTGACGGATGTTGCACTTGCTGTGCAGGATCAGGGGTATGCGAACGTTTGCGAACGGCGGCGAGTTGCTGGCTTCGGTCGGCGAGGTCCTTGGCCACAGCGACTGGCGGGAGGTCACGCAGGAGCAGATCAACCTGTTCGCCGAGGCCACCGGCGACTTCCAGTGGATCCACGTGGACGCGGAGCGGGCCGCGGCCGGACCGTTCGGCACCACGATCGCGCACGGCTTCATGAGCCTGTCGCTGCTGCCGGTGCTGGTCTCCGGCGTGTACCGGGTGGAAGGCTCCCGGATGGGCATCAACTACGGCCTGGACAAGGTGCGGTTCCCGTCGCCGCTGCCGGTCGGGTCCAAGGTGCGCGCCACGGTGCAGCTGCTGTCCGCCGAGGACATCGGCGAGGGCTGGCTGCAGCTGAAGAACAAGGTGACCGTCGAGCGCGAGGGCCAGGAGAAGCCGGTCTGCGTCGCCGAGTCGCTGACCCGGCTCCTCCTGTGACGCCGCTCGGCGGCGACCCCCGGCTCAGCCCGGCAGCGACACCAGGCCGGCCAACGCCGTGCGATGGGCGGAGGCCGACCCGAACGTCGCCGCGTTGGAGCGGGCCCGCTTCAGGTACAGGTGCGCCGGGTGCTCCCAGGTGAAGCCGATCCCGCCGTGCAGCTGGACGCACTCCTCGGCGGCCTTGACCGCCACCGGGGAGCAGAACGCCTGGGCGACGGCCGCCGCGACCGGAAGGTCCGGGTCGTCGGCCGCCAGACAGCCCGCCGCGTAGCGGGCCACCGCGCGGGCCTGCGTGACGCTCACCCACAGGTCCGCGAGCCGGTGCTTGATCGCCTGGTACGAGCCGACCGGCCGGGCGAACTGCCGCCGGGTCTTCACGTATTCGACGGTCGTCGTCAGGCACCACTCCGCGACGCCGAGCTGCTCGGACGCGAGCAGCGCCGCCCCGGCCATGAGGGCCCGGTCCACGGACCCGGCCGCGTCGGCGGTGACCAGCCGCCCCGGCGCGTCCGTGAAGGTGACGTCGGTGAGCGGCCGGGTCAGGTCGAAGCTGACGACCGGCACCCGTCGCGCCTGCGCGGCGTCCACCGCGTAGAGCCCGGCGGCGGAAGGCACCAGCAGTACATCGGCCGCCGCGGCATCGACGACGCTGGTGACGGTGCCGTCCAGCCGGTCACCCCCGGCGGTGACGGTCCACGGTTGCGAGGCCCGTGCGGCCAGCGGCACCGCCAGGGTCGCGGTGCGGCTGCCGGCGGCGATCGCGTCGAGCAGCGGGTCGCCCGTGCCGGTGAGCGCGGCAACCGCCAGGACGGAGCTGCCGAGGAACGGCACCGGCGCGACACTGCGGCCGAGCTCCTCCATCACCACCGCGGTCTCCCGCCACGACGCGCCCGCGCCACCGGCCGCCTCGGGCACCGGCAGGCCGGCCACCCCGAGGTCGACCGCCAGTGCCCGCCACAGCTTCAGGTCGACGGGTTCGGCCGACTCGATCCTCGCCAGCACCGCCTCGAACCCGGCGCGGTCGCCCAGCAGCGCGCGCACGCTGGAGCGCAGCTCCTCCTCGACGTCGCTGTACAGCAGATCGGTCATGCCGCCACCTCCGCTTCGCTCCGGCGTCGGCCTGCCCGGAACCTGTCACATGATGAGCGGCCCGAGCCGCTGCGCTGGCCGCTCATGCCGCCACCTCCGCTTCGCTCCGGCGTCGGCCTGCCCGGAACCTGTCACATGATGAGCGGCCCGAGCCGCTGCGCTGGCCGCTCATGCCGC
>NZ_JBIAYW010000010.1:64376-185644 GCF_042898305.1 Dactylosporangium sp. NPDC000521 | reverse complement strand
CACCTCCGCTTCGCTCCGGCGTCGGCCTGAGCCGAACCTGCAATGCTGATGAGCGGCCCGAGCCGCTTCGCTGGACGCTCATTTCGGCAGGTCCTTCCACGCGACGTCCTTGTCGAGCCGGTGCTCCGGCGGCAGCCCCAGGACCCGCTCCGCGACGATGTTGCGCAGGATCTCCGACGTGCCGCCCTCGATCGAGTTGCCTTTCGCGCGGAGGTACCGGTACCCGGCGGTCCGCCCGGAGAAGTCGACGATGGTCGGGCGCCGCATCGTCCACTCGTCGTGCCGCAGCCCCTCCTCGCCGAGCAGGTCCAGCTCCAGGCCGGAGATCTCCTGGTTGAGCCGGGCGAAGAGCAGCTTCGCCGCCGACCCTTCCGGCCCCGGCTGCCCTGCCGCCAGTTGCTGGCGCAGCCGCATCCCGGTGAGCCTCGCCGCCTCCGCCTCGACCCACAGCCGCAGCAGCGCGTCGTGCAGCGCCGGAGTGCGCAGCTCGGGCCGCTCCCGCCACAGGCCGGCGACGATGCCGATGCCGCCGCCCTCGCGGGGCGACGCGCCGCCGCCGATCGCGACCCGCTCGTTCATCAGCGTGGTCTGCGCGACCGCCCAGCCGTCGCCGACCGCGCCGAGCCGGTCGGTGTCGGGGATCCGGACGCCGGTCAGGAACACCTCGTTGAACTCGGCCTCGCCGGTGGCCTGGCGCAGCGGCCGCACCTCCACCCCGGGCGCGGTCATGTCGAGCACGAAGTACGTGATGCCCCGGTGCTTCGGCACGGCCGGGTCGGTGCGGGCGATGAGGATCGCCCACCGCGCCTCGTGCGCCATCGACGTCCACACCTTCTGGCCGTCGACGACCCACCCGTCGCCGTCCCCGTCGCTCACCCTGACCGCACGGGTGCCGAGGCCGGCGAGGTCGGATCCGGCGCCGGGCTCGCTGAACAGCTGGCACCACACCTCCTCGCCCGTCCACAGCGGGCGCAGCCAGCGCCGCCGCTGCTCGTCGGTGCCGTGCCGCAGGATCGTCGGTGCCGCCATGCCGAGGCCGATGCCGATGCGCCGCGGGTTGTTGTCGGGGGCGCCCGCCGCCGCGAACACCTCCTCGACGGCCGCCTGCTCCTCCCGCGGCAGGCCGAGCCCGCCGAGCCCTTCCGGGAACTGCACCCACGCGAGCCCGGCGTCGAACCGGGCCCGCAGGAAGTCCTGCGGGTCGAGCGCGTTGGGGTCGTGTGCGGCGAGGAACTCCTTCGCCAGGTCTGCCGGGTTCAGCTGTGCGTTCGACTGGGCGTTCGACTGAGGGTTCAATTGAGCGGGCCTCCGGCCACGTAGATGACCTGGCCCGACACGAAGCCCGCGCCCTCGCTCGCCAGGAACGAGATGGTGTGCGCGACGTCGGCCGGCACGCCCACCCGGCGGACCGGGATCCGCTCGGCCGCCGCCTGCTGGAACGCCTCGAAGTCGACCTTGACCCGGGCGGCGGTCGCGGCGGTCATGTCGGTCGCGATGAACCCGGGCGCGACGGCGTTGACGGTGACGCCGAACGGGCCCAGCTCGATCGCCAGGGTCTTCGTGAAGCCCTGCAGCCCGGCCTTCGCCGCGGAGTAGTTGGCCTGGCCCCGGTTGCCGAGCGCGGACGACGACGACAGGTTGACGATCCGGCCGAACTTCGCCGCCGTCATGTGCGTCTGCGCGGCCCGGCTCATCAGGAACGCACCCTTCAGGTGCACCCCCATCACCGTGTCCCAGTCGCTGTCGCTCATCTTGAACAGCAGGTTGTCCCGCAGCACCCCGGCGTTGTTGACCAGGACCAGCGGCGGCCCGAGCTCGCCGGCGACCCGGTCGACGGCGGCGGCCACGGCCTGCGCGTCGGCGACGTCCGCCCCGACGGCGAGGGCGCGCCCGCCGGCGGCCTGGATCTGTTCGACGGTGTCCTTGCAGGCGCCCTCGTCCAGGTCGAGCACCGCGACGGCGTGCCCGTCGGCGGCCAGTCGGAGGGCGGTCGCGGCGCCGATGCCGCGGGCCGCGCCGGTCACGATCGCCACGCGGGCCTGTGTGTCAGTCATGCCTCCGATCCTTACCCGTGAGACACGGTCCTGAAAAGGCACTGCAAGTGCAGATTGTTCACACCGGCCGTGCGATATGTCCGATTGGCGGAATTTCCCGGAAGTTCCCGGCAGGGAACCGTTCAGGTGCGGCACGGTTGCGCCGATGGTCTCAGCGTCACACGGAAGAGACAGCAGCACGGGGGGCACGGATGAACGGCAACACGATCAAGAAGGCAGTCACGCTGGCTGGTTTCGCCGCTCTGGCGGGCCTCGGGACGATGATCGGATCGACCGCCGCCACCGCCGCCACCGCCACTCCCGGTGCCTCCGCCGCGCCCGCCGCGATCGGCGGCAAGACCGTCGCCTACGTGCGGGCCGGCGTCATCTACAGCAGCGACGGCTACAACGAGGTCCGCCTCACCGAGGACGAGGTCAACGCCCGGCCGCGGTTCAGCCCCGACGGCACGAAGCTCACGTACCTGCACAACGACACGGTCTGGGTGATGAACGCCGACGGCAGCGGCAAGCGCCAGGTCAGCGACCGGGTCGCCGGCGGCGCCTCGTGGTCCCCGGACGGCTCGTGGATCGCCTACGCCGCGCTGTCCTGCACCGGCGGCCCCGGCGTCTTCAGGGTGGCGGCCGACGGTCCCGCGGGCGCCGTGTCGCAGCCGCTGTTCCCCGCCTCCTGCCGGGACCAGGCCGTCCCCGAGGTCGCGTACATCACTGAGCAGGCCACTGAGCAGCCCACTGAGCAGGCCACTGAGCAGCCCACTGAGCAGGCCGCTGAGCAGGCCGCTGAGGTCAAGCCGGGGAAGCTCGTGGACCGCCTGCGCACCGACGACGCGGTCGCCTGGTCGCCCGACGGCTCGAAGATCGCGTTCCGTGGCGGCGAGTGCGAGTCGATCGCCGACAACTGCCTGAGCGTCGGCAACGTCGAGACCGGCACCGAGCGCGCCATCGACTACTACGGCGGTGGCGGCAGCGGCACCAGCGGCTTCGGCGTCGTCCCCGCCTGGTCGCCCGACGGCCAGAAGGTCACCTGGACCACCTACACCGAGGACGGCACCGCGGTGCGGGTCACCGAGGCCGACGCCGACGGCGGCAACCGGCACCAGATCGGCGCCGCCGACGACCGCGAGATGGTCTACGCGGGCCGCCGTACCGGCGTGCTGACCGCGTCGCACCAGGGCCACTCGTGGGTGACCGCGGTCGACCTGGCCACCGGCGCGCGGACCCCGCTCCACCAGGGCTCCCAGCCGACCGTCCAGGCCCGATGACCAGACAGCTGATCGGCATCACGCTGGCACTCACGCTGGCGTCGTGTGGCTCCGGTTCGACACCTGTCGAGCCGGAGCCTTCGCGTTCGGCCACCGGCGGCGCGCTGCTCGCCGTCGAGGACCTGCCCGACGGCTACGTGACCAGCCCACCGCAGGCGGAGCCCGAGGTCAGCAGGGCCAGCACGGTCAGCGTCGCCGGCTGCGACGCCCTGATCGACCGGTTCCGCGCGGGCGGCACCGGCGTCCGGTTCGAGGGCGGTGCGACCGGTCCCTTCCTCGCCGAGGAGGTCTCCGAGAATCCGGATGCGGTGGGTGTACTGCGGGAGCTCGGCACCCGGTGCGCGGCGTTCACGGACACCGATCCCGGCGGCGGGACGACCAGCGTCACGGTGGCCGACGCCGGGCTGCCGAGCCTCGGCGACGAGTCCGCGGCTGTCAGGATGGCGGCGTCCGGCGGCGCCGGCGACGAGGCCTACACCCTCGGCGGCTATCTGCTCGTCGTCCGCGTCGGCGGCACGACCTGCACCCTCGTGCACTTCGGCCAGCCGGAGGTCGACCGGGCCGAGACGGAGGCGATCGCCAGAGCGGCGGTGCGCAAGCTGCAGCGGCGACAATGAGGCATGCGGCTGGGCACGTTCAACCTCATGCACGGACGGTCGCTCGCCGACGGGCAGGTCGACGCCGCCCGGATCCACGCGACGGTCGCCGCGCTGGACGCCGACGTGCTCGGGCTGCAGGAGGTCGACCGGGGCCAGCTCCGCAGCGGCCACGCCGACCTCGCCACGATCGCGGCCGACGCGCTGGGCGCGAGGCACGTCATATTCGTGCCGGCGGTGGTCGGCACCCCCGGCGAGGGCTTCCGGGCGGCGACCGACGGCGACCAGGACGGGACCGACCCGCACTACGGCGTCGCGCTGGTGAGCCGGTATCCGGTGGTCGAGTGGCGGGTGACCCGCCTGCCGGCCGCCCCGCTGCGCGCGCCCCTCTTGGCCGGATCCCAGCTGCTGCTGCTCGACGACGAGCCGCGGGTCCTGATCGCCGCGGTGCTCGAAACCCCTGCCGGGCGTGTGACCGTCGCCACCACCCACCTGTCGTTCGTCCCCGGCTGGAACGTCCGGCAGCTCCAGCTGGTCCGCCGGGCGCTGCGCCCGCTGCCGGCGCCGCGCGTGCTCCTCGGCGACCTCAACCTCCCGGGCGGGCTGCCGCGGCTCTTCTCCGGCTGGTACCGGCTCGCGAGCCTGCCGACCTACCCGGCACCGACGCCACGCGTGCAGTTCGACCACGTGCTGGCCGACAGGCGCGGCATCGAGCGCCTCCCGCGGGTCCTGGAGACGGCCGCGCCGGCGGTGCCGATCTCCGACCACCGGCCGCTGATTGTGACGCTCCGTGATCGGCCGGGCACGCTGAAGATCGATTAGGACAGATTATAAGTGCGAGCGGAATGCCTGCTTGCGGCGGTTTGTCCGGGCATGATTGCGAACCGTGTTCGGATAACTACGATTCTTCGGTGCCTTGTAGATTGGGCGTTCGTTTGTTGGGATGCGTACCGTCAGTGATTTCCAACCGAAGGTACAAGGCCGCAAAGGCCGCCGGTCCGGAGGATAAGAGCCGTGAAAGGTCGCCACCGCTCAGCGGGGTCGTCAGGCGCAGCGCTCAAGATGGGCGCCGCCGCCGTCGCCGTGCTCGTCGTCCTCGCCGGCAGCTGGTATGCGTTCCAGAAGTACTCCCAGCCGTCGTGCGGCGCGTCCACCAAGCTCACCGTCAGCGCACCCGCCGACATCGCGCCCGCGCTGAAGCAGCAGGTCGCCGACTGGTCCAACCAGGCCAAGTCCGACGGCAACTGCGTCGACGTCGAGGTCATCGAGGCCGCATCCGCCGACGTGGCCGCCGCGATCGCCGCGACCTCCAAGAAGTCCCTGACCGGCGTCGGCCAGGCCAACGGCAAGACCCGCATCCCCGACGTGTGGGTGCCCGACTCGTCGCTGTGGCTGCAGCGCCTGCGCGCCGTCAACCCCGCCGGCGTCCCCGCCAGCGCCAAGTCCATCGCCCGCAGCCCCATCGTCGTCGCCGTCCCCGAGCCGATCGCGACCACCTCCTTCGGCTGGCCCCAGACGAAAATCAAGTACACCGACCTGATCGGGAAGGTGGCCGGCGACCAGAAGGTCAAGCTCGGCATCGTCGAACCCAGCCGCGACTCGACCGGCCTCGCCGGCCTGATGACCCTCGCCGCCGCCGCGACCGCCTCCGCCGGCGGCAACCAGACCCAGGCCACGCAGACCGCGACCGCCGCGCTGCGCGCGCTCGCCGCCGGCCGGTCCTCGCTGCGCGACGACCTCATGCAGAAGTTCCCACGCGGCTCCGACCCGCAGGCACTCAGCGCCGGACTGACCGTCGCGCCGCTGTCGGAGCAGGCGGTCATCCAGTACAACGCCCAGCAGCCGCCGGTCCGCATCGCCGCGATCTACGCCGAGCCCGCACCGCTCGCCCTCGACTACCCGTTCGTCATCCTCGGCAAGGAGCACACCGCCGCCGCCGAGCAGCTGCTCAAGGTGCTCAGCGGCGACCAGTTCCGGGACCGGCTCGGCGCGATCGGCCTCCGCGGCTCCGACGGCGTCGCCGGCAAGGGCTTCCAGACCCCGACCGGCGCCCCGAGCGCCCTCACCGCCGGCCAGGTCCCCGAAGCCGCCACCATCGAGGCCCTGCTCGGCAAGTGGCAGGCGATCACCCTCCCAGCCCGCATGCTCGCCGTCATCGACGTGTCCGGCTCGATGCTCACGAAGGTCCCCACCGCCGGCGGCGCCGACCGCATGACGGTGACCCTCGAAGCGGCCCGCCGCGGCATGCAGCTCTTCGACGACTCCTGGGCCCTCGGCGTGTGGACCTTCTCCACCCAGCTCGACGGCGCCAAGGACTACAAGCAGCTCGTCCCCATCGGCCCGCTGGTCAGCCAGCGCAACCAGTGCCTCCAGGCGCTGCAGTCGATCCGCCCCAAGCAGAACGGCGACACCGCCCTCTACGACACCATCCTCGCCGGCTACAAGACCGTGCAGAGCGGCTGGGACCAGGGCCGGATCAACTCCCTCATCGTCATGACCGACGGCGAGAACGACGACCCCGCCGGCGGCCTCTCCCTGGAGCAGCTGATCGCCGAGCTCAAGGCGGCCGCCGACCCGGCCAAGCCCATCCAGGTCATCCTCATCGGCATCGGCGACAAGGTCGGCGAGGGCGCCATGCGCCAGATCACCGACGCCGTCGGCGGCGGCACCTTCGTCGCCCCCGACCCGGCCAAGATCGGCGACATCTTCCTGCAGGCCATCTCGCTGCGCGGCCAGGCCGTACAGCCCAAGTAGGAGTTTCGTGATCCCGTGCGGTTCCGGTAGCTCTGGTTACCGGAACCGCACGGGATCATGGGACGCGGGCGGCGCATACTGGAGTGCGTGATCGCGGTGACCGGGGCATCCGGGCAGGTCGGGGGAAGGGTCGCGGCGGGGGTTCCCGAGGCGCGGCGGCTGACGCGCAAGGACGCCGAATACCGGGACACCGACCGGATGCGGCAGGCGCTCGACGGGGTCGGGACGCTGTTGCTGATCTCGGCGCGCGAGTCGGCCGACCGGGTCGCCGAGCACCGCAGCGCCGTCGACGCGGCCGTCGCGGCAGGCGTCCAGCGGATCGTGTACCTGTCGTTCGCGGGCGCCGCACCGGACTGCACCTTCACGTTCGGCCGGGACCACTGGCACACCGAGCAGCACATCCGGCAGAGCGGCCTGCGCTGGACCTTCCTGCGCGACAACCTCTACCAGGAGATGCTGCCCCACCTGGCCGGCCCTGACGGCGTCATCCGCGGACCCGCGGGCGACGGCCGGCTCGCCGCCGTCAGCTACGACGACATCGCCGCGAGCGCCGTCGCGGCACTCACGCAGGACGGCCACGACGGGCGGACCTACGAGCTCACCGGACCCGAGGCGCTGACCATGCACGAGGTCGCGGACCGGCTCGGGCTCACCTATGTCCCCGAGACCGTCGAGGAGGCCTACGCGTCGCGCGCACACTACGGGGCGCCGGCGTTCGAGGTCGCCGGGTGGGTCAGCTCCTACGAGGCGATCGCCGCCGGCGAGCTCGCGACCGTCAGTGACGACGTGCGGCGCCTGACCGGACGGGACCCGAAGCCGCTCAGTCCCAGGTGAGCAGCTGATCGACCGGCGCGTGGTCATCGGTCAGGATCCGCGCTCCTCCCACGAAGGCCCGAAGGTCGTCGCCGGTCAGGGAGTCGGGCACGGCCCGCACCGGCGACGTGGAAGCGAACACGACGAAGTTGCTGCCGGTCTCGCCCCGCAGCGCGGGCAGCGGCGCCACCAGGGTCACGAACGGGAACACGGCGGCGATCGTGGCGACCTCGGCGCGGACGAACCGGCGGGCCGGACCGTCGATGACGTTGAGCGCGTAGACACCGCCGGGACGCAGCACCCGCCGGACATCGGTGACCAGCTCGCGGGTGGTGAGATGCCACGGGACCGCGAGATGGCCGAACGCGTCACCGATGATCAGGTCGCGCGACGCGGACGGCTGGCGGCGCAGACCCGCACGGGCGTCACCGGTCTCGACCCGCAGCAGCGGGCCGGTCCGCAGGCCGAGCCGCCGCCGGTCCAGCGCGACGAGCGCCGGATCCAGCTCCAGGACGAGATTGTCACTGCCCGGGCGGGTGGCGGCCACGTACCGCGGCAGCGTGAACCCGCCACCACCCACGTGCAGCACCCGCAACGGGCCCGTCGGCAGACCGTCCACATAGGACCCGATCCACTGCGTGTACGCGTACTCCAGATGCTCCGGGTCACCGAGATCCACGTAGGAGTGCTGGGCGCCGTTGAGGAACAGGATGCGGCCGTCGTCCCCGTCCTCGCCCACCGCGGCGCAGGTGTACGCGGTCTCCACGTCGCACGGGGACGGCGTCACGATGCCGAGCGGCACGCCGATGACGACGAACGCGAACACCGCGGACAGATTGCCGGTGCGCTGCCAGTACCCGCCGAAACCGAAGCCGGCAAGCGCCAGAACACCCGCCAGGACCAGCAGGATCACACTCGTCGGCACGGTGGCCACCAGCACGAACCCCGTCGCGAACGTCGCCGTGATCGCGCCGAGCGTGCCGACACTGGACAGCCGGCCCACCACCCTCCCGGTGTGCGCGAGATCGGCGAGCTGCAACTTCACCACCAGCGGCGGCACCGCCGACAGCAGCGCCGCCGGCACGAACAGCGCCATCACCGCCAGCAGCAGCACACTCGACGGGTCCGTGCCGCGCAGCCACGCACCGGCGACCCGGACGATCGGCAGCGTTGCGGCCGTCGCGGCGGCACCCAGCAACAGCAGCGGCGACAGCAGCCGGCGCGGATCGACCCGCCGGTCCGCGAGCCAGCCACCGGTCCATGCGCCATACGCGATCGCGGCCAGCGCCACACCGATGACCGCGGTGCTGCTCGACAGCGTCACACCGACGTACGGCCCGACGAGCCGCAGCCCGACGACCTCCAGGACGAGCACGGCCCCGCTGGTCAGGAACACCAGACCGGCGGCGATACGGTTATTGAGGGGTGTCGCGGCATCCACCGCTCTAGCATGGGGCACATGTCCGATTCGACGCGCATACCCGCCAAGCCGACCCTCGATGGACTCGAGGCGCGCTGGGTAAAGGTATGGGACGCCGAAGGGACCTACCGATTCGACCGGACCGCCACCCGCGACAGCGTGTTCTCGATCGACACACCACCGCCGACGGTGAGCGGGGCGCTGCACATCGGCCACGTGTTCTCCTACACGCAGACCGACGCGATCGCCCGCTACCAGCGCATGCGCGGCCGGGACGTGTTCTACCCGATGGGGTGGGACGACAACGGCCTGCCGACCGAACGGCGGGTGCAGCTCACCTACGGCGTGCAGTGCGATCCCGCCCTGCCGTACGACGAGCACCTCGTCATCACGAAGACACCCGGCGGCCCGCCACAGAAGATCAGCCGGCGGAACTTCATCGACCTCTGCAAACGCCAGACAGAGGTGGACGAGCAAGCCTACGAGCAGCTGTGGCGCAACCTCGGCCTCTCCGTCGACTGGACGCTGCTCTACACGACCATCGGCGACCGGGCCCGGACCGCGGCCCAGCAGGGGTTCCTCAACAGCCTCGCCCGCGGCGACGCGTACGCCGTGGACGGCCCGACCCTGTGGGACGTCACGTTCGGCACGGCGGTGGCCCAGGCCGAGCTCGAAGACCGCGAGCGCCCCGGCGCCTACCACCGGATCCGCTTCGGCGACTTCGCCGTCGACACGACCCGGCCCGAGCTGCTGCCCGCCTGCGTGGCACTCGTCGCGCACCCCTCCGACGAGCGGTTCCAGCCGCACTTCGGCACGACCGTGCGCACACCGCTGTTCCACGTGGAGGTGCCGCTGCTCGCGCACCCCCTGGCCGACCCCGCGAAGGGCAGCGGCCTCGTGATGGTGTGCACCTTCGGCGACCTGACCGACGTCACCTGGTGGCGGGAGCTCGACCTGCCGACCCGCACCGTCATCCAGCGCAACGGCCGGCTCGGCCTGCAGCCCCCACCCGGCGTCGACGAGGACCTGTACGCACTCGTCGCCGGCCTCACCATCAACCAGGCGCGGGAGAAGATCGTCGCCGCACTGCGCGCCGACGGCATGCTCGAAGGCGAGCCGCGGCCGATCACCCACGCGGTGAAGTTCTACGAGAAGGGCGACAAGCCCCTCGAGATCGTCGGCACCCGCCAGTGGTACATCCGCAACGGCGGCCGTTCGCCGGAGCTCCGCGCCGCGCTGCTCGCCCGGGGGCGCGAGCTGCAGTGGACCCCGGCGCACATGCGATCCCGCTACGAGCACTGGGTGGAAGGCCTCACCGGCGACTGGGTGATCAGCCGGCAACGCTTCTTCGGCGTGCCGATCCCGCTCTGGTACCGCCTGGACGACGACGCCCACCCCATCTACGACGACCCCATCGTGCCGTCGACCCTGCCGATGGACCCGAGCAGCGACACGCCACCCGGCTACGACGAGACCCAGCGCGGCCGGCCCGGCGGGTTCATCGGCGACCCCGACGTCATGGACACCTGGGCGACGTCCTCGCTGACCCCGCAGATCATCGGCGGCTGGCTCGACGACCCCGACCTCTTCAGCCGGGTCTTCCCCATGGACCTGCGCCCCCAGGCCCACGAGATCATCCGGACCTGGCTCTTCTCGACCGTGCTGCGCGCCCACGTGGAGCACGACGTGCTGCCGTGGAAGCGGGCGTCGATCGCCGGCTGGATCGTCGACCCCGACCGCAAGAAGATCAGCAAGACCAAGAACAACGCCGGCGACTCCCCGGAGGCCATGCTCGACCGGTACGGCGCCGACGCCCTGCGCTACTGGGCGACCAGCGCCCGCCCGGGCGTCGACACAGCGCTCGACGTGAACCAGATGAAGATCGGCCGCCGCCTGGCCACGAAACTCCTCAACGCGAGCCGCTTCGTGCTCGGCTTCCCCGTGCCGGCCACCGGACTCGTCACCGAGCCCGTGGACAAGGCCCTGCTGGCCGCCCTGTCGTCGGTGGTGACCGAGGCGACGGCCGCCTTCGAGACGTACGACTACGCGCGCGCCCTCGAACGCACCGAACAGTTCTTCTGGTCCTTCTGCGACGACTACCTGGAGCTGGTGAAGTCCCGCGCCTACGGCGAGCTCCCCGCCGCCGACTCGGCCCGCACCGCCCTGACCACGGCGCTGTCAACACTGCTGCGCCTGTTCGCCCCGTTCCTGCCCTTCGTGACGGAGGAGATCTGGTCCTGGTGGCAGCCCGGCTCCATCCACCGTGCCTCTTGGCCGACCGGCGCACCCACCGACCTCCCCATCGCGCCTTCGTCACCGGTCGATCGCGACTTTTCCGACATTTCCCCTTTGTCGGTTGCGACGGCGGTGCTGGCGGCGGTGCGGAAGGCGAAGTCGGCAGCCCAGCAGTCCATGCGGGCCGAGGTGGCGCTGCTGGCGGTGGCCGGCCCCGCGGCAGTCCTGGAGCAGGTCAAGGCCGACCTGACCGCGGCCGGCAACGTGCGGTCGTGGGCCATCACCGACGCTGAGGAACTGTCCGTTACCGTCACGTTGTGATGGAACTCCAGGCCATCGGGGTCCAGCACCCCGCCGTGCGGCAGGTGCAGCACATCCAGAACAACACCGCACCCAACCGCTACAAGCTCTTCGTCGCCGAAGGCCTCTGGGCGCACAACATGCTCCTGGAGGCCGGCGCGCCGATCGACACGTTCTTCTGGTGCCCCGAGGCGATCTACGCCGACGAGGCCCACCGCCGTGCCGAGGAGATCGCCGCGCGGGCGGACCGGTCGTTCCGGATCTCGCTCCGGACCCTGGAGAAGATCTCCGAGCGCGACAAGCCCGACGGCCTGCTCTCCCTCGCAGCCCTGCCCCGGTGGGACGCCGACGATCTCCGGTTCGGCAAGTCGTCGCTGGTACTGGTCGCCGACGGCCTCGAGATCCCCGGCAACCTCGGCACACTGATCCGGTCCCTGGACGCCTGCGGCGCCGACTGCCTGGTGCTCACCAACCGCAAGACCCGCCTGACCCACCCGAAGGTCATCCGCGCCAGCCAGGGCACGATCCTCACCGTGCCGACGGTCGAGTTCGAGCAGACCGCCGACGCCGTCGCCTGGCTCAAGCGCCACCGGTTCACGGTCCTCCTCGCCGACACCGACGAGGCGGTCAACTACCGCCAGGCGGACTACTCGGGCCGCACCGCCCTGGTCGTCGGCAGCGAGCGCTACGGCATCGGCAAGGAGTGGTACGGCCACGGCTACCAGCGCGTCGCCGTCCCCATGCTCGGCTCGGGCGACTCGCTCAACGTCTCAGTCTCCGCTTCGGTCCTCCTCTACGAGGCCCGCGCCCGCAAGTCGTCCTGGTAACAAGCGCGCCCGGCACGCGGTCACAAGGATTTCAGGTGGCGGGCGGCCTCGGGGAGCGGTTCGCCGACGGTGCGGTGCAGGGCGAGCCACAGGTCTGGGATCGCGCCGGCGGGTTCGCCCCGGGCGGCGAAGAGCGCCGTCAGCCAGTCGCTGGCCTCACGGAGCAGCCGCGGGTCGTCGGTGAGCAGCGCCGCTGACAGGGCGTGCAGCGCGTGGTCGATCGCATCGTCGAACAGGCCGCCGTCCTCCGCCGGGTCCTGAGATCCGGAGCGGTGCGACTGGAGCCAGATCAGGCGGGCCGCGGTGCGGAACTCGGCGAAGCGGACGACCATCTCGGCGTGCTCGTCGGCGCCGGCGTGGCGGGCGCGCTCCGAGACGGCAGCGCGCAGGTCCCGGTGGGCGACGAGGCCGGCGAGCACCGCCGCGGCGTCGCGGGCGTCCTTCGCCCAGCCGGAGGCGCCCAGCGCCCGGGCCCGCGTGTCGTCGGAGCCGAAAACGCCGCCGCCGACGAGGACCGGCAGGCCCGCCTCGCGGGCGGCGTCGATGAGGCGGCGGGCGGCGGGCAGGGACGCGGCGACGGAGCAGCTGATCGCGACCGCGTCGGCGTCCACGTCGTCGAGGAACCGGGCGAACTGGCGGGCCGGCATCGACGCACCGAGGAAGGTGGTGCGCCAGCCCGCCGCCTGCAGGCAGTACCCGACCAGGCGCGCCGGCAGGCCGTGCCACTCGCGCTCCGCGCAGGCGAGGATCACGTGGCCGAGCGGGTCGGCCGGGGCGGGGATGCGGGCCCCGACGGCGAGGGCGACGGACTCGCTGATCGCGGTCGCCGCGTGCTCGTGGGCGACGGTCCACGAGCCTTCCGCCCAGCGCAGGCCGACCTGCTCCTGGGCGCGGCCCACGACGTCGAGCAGGACGTCGACCGGGTCGGCGCCGTCGTCGACCAGCGCCAGCGCGTGCGCCACGGCACCCGCCGCGTCCCGGCGCTCCAGGAAGGAGAAGTACGGCCCGAAATCCAGAGACAGGGAAGAGGTCACGAGGCGGCCGCCCGCAGGGCCAGCACCGCCAGGTCGTCGCGCTGCGTGCCGTCGGAGCCCTCGAGGACGGCGATCTCGATCGCCTCCACCAGCGCGTCGACGCCCACCTGCGCGTACTGCGACAGCAGCTCGCAGAGGCGCCGCGTGCCGTCGCGGACGCTGTGGTGGCGGGCCTCGGTGACGCCGTCGGTGTAGAGGACGAGGGTGTCGCCGGGCGCCAGGGTGACCTCCGCCGGCGTGTACTCGACCCCGGCGACCAGGCCGGCCGCGAGCCCTCGCACCGCCACGGGCTCCACCGCGCCGGACGTGCGGACGACCAGCGGCGGCGGGTGGCCGGCGGAGCCGAGCGTCACGTGCAGCGCACCGCCGGTCCGGCGGACCCGGCCGTAGACGGCGGTCACGTACCGGCCGGAGGTGGTGCCGTCGAGCATCGTGTTGAGGGCGCGGAGCACCGCGGCGGGGTCACGGTCGACGGCGGAGGCGCCGCGGACGGTGTGCCGCGCCTGGCCGGTGACCACGGCCGCCTCGACGCCCTTGCCGGAGACGTCGCCGAGGACGAACGACCAGTCATCGGGGCTGCCCCACGCGTCATAGAAGTCGCCGCCGATCTCGGCGTCGCCGGAGGCGGCGCGGTAGCGGGCGGCGAGCGCGCTGCCCTCCAGCTTCGGCAGCTCCGGTGGCCGGAGGCTGGCCTGCAGGACGGTGGCCACGGCGGCGCGCTCGGCATACCGGCGGGCGGCGTCCAGCGCGAGTGCGATGCGGACCGCCAGCTCCTCGGCGATGGAGATGTCCTCGGCGACGAACCCGAAGCCGGTGCGACGGGCGAGCGTCAGCGTGCCGAACGTCGTGCCGCGGGCGGTCAGCGGCAGGCCCAGCACGTCGGCCGGGCGCAGCGCCGCGACCTGCTCGCGCATCCGCTCGTCGGGCACGAGGGCGACCAGGCCGTCGGGCTCCAGCGGGTCCTGCTCCAGCGAGACGTGCAGCAGCTCCGGCCGCCCCGTGACCAGGAGTCTCGACTGCCCGTTGACTCCGTCGGCGTCGGGATGGCGCCGAGCCGCGGACGAGGTGCCCGTCCCGTTGACGACGAGGCAGGTGTACGACGCCCCCTCCCGCCCGATGAGCATGATCTGCGCCCAGTCGGCGAGGTGCGGCACGCACGCGGACAGCGAACGCCGGACGGTGTGCGGCAGGTTGAGCGACCCGGAGACGGTGCGGCTGGCGTCAGCGAGGAACTGCGCCCGCCGCTGGGCGACGGCCAGCATGGCAGCTTCGTCGAGCGAGGCCGGTGCACGCCCCACGAAGCCCAGATCGCTGGTCATGGGTTCGAGTCTGCGTCGTACCTCCGACCGGGTCAAACGGTGTGAGCGTTTGAAGTCCGCCCAATGGGTACCACACACTGTTGACCAGCGATCAGTAGCCGATCCGTAGCTCGGTTCGCGAAAGGACAAGGCGCAACGTGGTCAACGACGAGACAGTCTGGGCGCTGTCGGTGCGCCGCGAGGGGCAGCGGGCACGACTCGACGCGGTGGGTGACCTGGACCTGGACACCGCGCCGAAGCTGCTCACCGAGGTGGTCAAGCAGCTGGACGCCGGCGTGACGGAGCTGGTCATCGACCTGACCGAGCTCGCCTTCATCGACTCCAGCGGGCTGGGCACGCTGGTCGGCTGCTGGCGGCGGGCGCAGCAGGCGGGCGCGACCCTGATCGTCGCCAACCCCAACGACGACGTGTCGATGACCCTGGAGATCACCGGCCTGGACCAGATCCTGCCGATCAGGGACGAGAAGCAGGCCGCCTGACCACCGAGAAGCCTGAGCGCCGAAAAGGCCTGAGCGCCGAAACAGACGCCAGGGAACCAGGCGCCGAAACCCGGGCGAGCGGCCTAGACCAGCTCGGCCCAGACGATCTTGCCGATCGGCTGCGGGCGGACGCCCCACGAGCGGGCCAGGCGCGACACGATGAACATGCCCCGCCCCGAGGTGCTGGTCTCGTTGTCGATCTCGGCGATCCGCGGCAGGGCCGGGCTCGCGTCGCTCACCTCGATGAGCACCGCACCGTCACGGCGCAGCAGTCGCAGCACGGCCGGCGGCATGCCGTGACGCAGGGCGTTGGCGACGAGCTCGTGCCCGACCATCACCGTGGCGCGGGTGAGGTGCGGCAGGTCCCACATGCTCAGCGCGCCCGTGATCACCCGGCGGGCGTGGCGCGCCTGCCCTGCCGGCACTTCGACGCTGACCGCATCCGCGCCGGGCTCGGTCAGGCCGTCGGGATCCACCGTGAACACGTCCTTCATGGTGCCCGGTCGCGTCCCCGTTGAACAGTGATACGGCGCCTTGAGTCGGGCAGGTGACAGGTTTGCGGCACGGCTGCGATGGGCACACCGAAACCCAGTCGAACTCCAGGGGGGCGCAACATGCTCGTGCAGCCAGAAATGACGATCGCCGGTGGCGCGCAGCGCTCTTCGGACCTGCGTGCCGCGTTGACGGCACGTCATCAGGAGCTCGCCGACGAGTACGCCGAGGCGGTCGCCGAGATGACCCTCGCGGGCGTGGTCGACGCCGGTGACGACGTCGCCGACCTGGGCACCAAGGCGTTCAGCCGGGACCAGGAGCTCGCCCTCGCGCTGTCGATCCGCGGCAGGATGGACCAGGTGGAGCGGGCGCTGGAGCGGCTCGAGGAGGGCACCTACGGCCGGTGCGAGCGCTGCTCGGAGGACATTCCGGTCGCCCGCCTGACGGCCTTCCCGTCGGTGACCCTCTGCGTCCGCTGCAAGAGCCTGACGGAGCGCCGCTGACAAGCAGCCCGGCTGAGCGCTAGTGGCGTGCGCCGCTGGCGCTCAGTCGCTCGACGACGCCGAGGGCCCGGTGCGCCGCGCTCTGCAGGTGCGGCAGGTAGTCCGCGGCGGCGGAGTCGGCGGCGAGGTCCTCGGACAGGAACGCCACATAGTTGAGGATCGCGCCCAGCGCGTTGGAAAGGTCGTGGGCGCCGTCGGCGATCTCGGCCCGCAACAGGGCGAGCTCGTCGGCCGGTTCTGTCGCGCCCATCCGTCCCCCTGACTAGAGTGAGTCCCGTTCAACTGTTACGGGGCGTAGTCGAATGGTAACTCTAGTCACAGCACTGCTGGTAGTAGCGGTGTTCCTGCGTGCACTCGTGGGGTACGCCGCCACCCGGGATCCGATCCAGCGGGACATCACGCTGATCTTTCTGCCCCCGGTGGTGGTGTGCGCCACCGCGGTGGCCCGCCAGATGCTGGTGAGCCCGCTGCCGCTCGCCGCGAGCGCCGCCTCGACCGCGTTGCTGATGCTGCAGCCGTACCTGACGCTGCGGCTCACCGCGAAGCTCCGGCACGTGCCGGTCTGGCTCAGCCGCACCCTGCTGGTCTCGCTGCTCGCCAGCACCGTCGTCGTCGCGGTCGCGCCCCGGCCGCTCGACCTCGGCTACCTGGTGCTGGCCACCGTTTCGTTCACCGTCACCGAGGTGATCGCCGGCACGTACCTGCTGCTCGGCGCCCAGCGGCGCTCCGGCGCGGCCCGGGCCAGGCTGCGGCTCGCCGGCGCCGCCACCTACGTGTTCGTGCTGATGATGCTGATGCTGTTCACCGGCGCGGTGGTGTACCCGGGCACGACCAGCTGGCTGGCGCCCGCCGGCCGGGTCGTGGCGCTGGTGTCCGCGCTCGGCTACCTGGTCGCGTTCATGCCGCCCGCGTGGCTGCGCCGGATGATGTCGGCCACCGTCTGGTACGAGGCGACCGAAGACCTCCAGCGGCTACCGGCCGCGGTCAGCACCGGTCAGGTCTGGCGCCGCTACGTCCAGGTGGTGCACGAGACGACCGGCGCCGACGCCGCCGTGCTGATCCGCGTCGCCCCCGACGGCCGCCTGGAGCAGGTCGCCGCCGTCTGCCGCTCCGGTGCCAGCCTGCCGCACGAGCCGATGCCCGAGCTGACCGCCGCCGACCTGCAGGCGCTCCTGACCGCCAGGCAGCCGGCCAGAGGAGACAAGAGCGAACTCGCCGCCTGGTACGTGCGGACCACCAGCGCCCAGTACGTCACCGCGCTCGAGCTGCCGCTGTCGCAGGGCGAGCGCGGCGCCGTGCTGCTGCTCGACCACTACCGCGCCCTGTTCACCGACGACGACCTGCGCCTCACGGCGGTGCTCGGCGGCCAGGCCCAGGTCCTCGCGGAGCGCAGCGCCGTCCTCGCCGAGCAGCGCCGCCTCGCCGAGCAGCTGGCCGAGTCCGTGGCCGCGCTCACCCACGCCAGCCAGGCCAAGAGCGACTTCCTCGCCGGCATGAGCCACGAGCTGCGGACCCCGCTGAACGCGATCATCGGCTTCAGCGACCTGATGCGCGCCGAGCACCCCGACGGCGACCGGCGCGCCGTGCCCGCCGAGTGGGTCGACCACATCCACAACAGCGGCCGGCACCTGCTCTGCCTCATCAACGACATCCTCGACCTGGCGAAGGTCGAGGCCGGGCGGATGGAGCTGCACCCGGAGCCGCTCGCGCTCGACGCCGCGGTCAATGACGTGATCACGGGCCTGCGGCCGCTCACCGACCGCAAGCGCCTCGAGGTGACGATCGGCGTGCCGCGGGTCGGGGTCCTCGCCGATCCGCTCCGGTTCCGGCAGATCCTGGAGAACCTGCTGTCCAACGCGATCAAGTTCACGCCCGAGGGCGGCCGGATCTCGCTGACCGCCGCGCAGGGGGCCGGCGAGGTCGCGCTGACCGTCGCCGACAGCGGCGTCGGCATCGCCGCGGCGGACCAGGGCCGCGTCTTCGAGGAGTTCCAGCAGGTCGGCGACGCCGCCCAGCGAAAGGCCGGCACCGGGCTCGGCCTGGCGCTGACCCGGCGGCTGGTCGAGGCGCACGGCGGCTCGATCGCGCTGCAGTCCGCGCTCGGCGAGGGCAGCCGCTTCACCGTGCGGCTGCCGGACGCGACCGCGGAGATCCCGGCACCGCTGCCGCTCGAGAAGCCGGTCAGGAAGGCGGAAGGCGCCGCCCGCGGCCGGGTGCTGATCGTGGACGACGACGCCCGGGCCGCCGAGCTGCTGCGCACCTACCTCGCCGCCGCCGGATACCAGGTGCGGGTCGCGCCGAGCGGCAGCGAGGGCCTGGCCGCGGCGCGGACCTGGACGCCCGACGCGATCCTGCTCGACGTGATCATGCCGGGCATCGACGGCTGGGACGTGATCCGGGAGCTCAAGCAGGAGGAGTCGCTGCGCGACATCCCGGTCTTCTTCGCCACGATCGTCGACGACCGCAGGGCCGGCCTGTCGCTCGGCGCCGCCGACTTCTTCGTCAAGCCCGTCGACCACGACCTGCTGCTCGCCCAGCTCGCCCGGCACGTCGTCCCGGCGAAGGGCGCCGGCACCGAGGGCGCCTCGGTGCTGGTGGTCGACCGCGACGACCAGACCCGGCACGTCGTCGAGCAGCACCTCCGCGACGGCGGCATCGACGTCGTCACCTGCGACGACGGTCCGGAAGGGCTGCGCCTGTCGCGCGACCGGCGCTTCGACCTGATCATCTGCGACCTGCAGATGGCCGACGTCGACGGCTTCGCGCTCCTCGCCGGGCTGGAGGGCGACCCGGCGACCAGGGGGATCCCGGTCCTGGCGCTGACCGAGCCGGACCTGCCCGACGCCGACCGGGTCCGCCTGACCGGCAAGGTCATCGGCACCATGCCCCGCAGCGCCGCCGCCTCCGACGGTGTCCGCGAGTGGGTCGACCTGGCCGCCGTGGCCAGCACACTGTCCGAGGCACGCGGGACCGGAGCGAACTGAGGTGACGGCATGAGCGGGCCGGAGCGTAGCGGAGGGCTGCGAATCGGGATTACAGGGTGGAGCTCAGGCTGGCGCCGGAGCGCAGCGGAGGTGGCGGCATGAGCGGGCCGGAGCGTAGCGGAGGAGCCGCGAACCATGGGCACAGTTTCGGCTCAGGCCGGCGCCGGAGCGCAGCGGAGGTGACGGCATGAGCAAGGTCTTGCTGGTCGAGGACGAGGAGCTGAACCGGGTCCTGGTCAGGGCGATCCTCGCCCGTGCCACCGACGACACGATCCGCCGGGTCGAGCTGGTGGAGGCGGGCAGCCTGCAGGTGGCCCGCGACGCGCTCACGGAGCACGCCGTCGACCTGATCCTCCTGGACGTCAACCTGCCCGACGGCAACGGGCTCAGCCTCGCCGCCGAGCTCAGCGACCAGCCGGGCCGCCCGCAGGTGATCGCGCTGACCGCGAGCGTGCTGCCGCACGAGCGGGCCGCCGCGATGAGCGCCGGCTGCGACGCCTTCCTCGACAAGCCCTACGGCGCGCAGGACCTATTGAAGATCCTCGGTGAGCATCTGCCCTGACGGCCGAGTTTGAGCATCGCCTACTCGTGGGTAGGTGGGTTGACGCTCACTCGTCGTCATTGGGGAGGAACGGGTGCGAACGCTCGCCGATGGTCTCCGCCTGCAGATGGACGCGTTGGACTACGTCCTCCTGTCGCTCTACTTCATCACCGTCCTGGGCGTGGGCCTCGCCGCGCGCCGCTCCATCAAGAACAGCGCCGACTTCTTCCTCTCCGGGCGCTCGCTGCCCGCCTGGGTGACCGGCCTCGCGTTCGTCTCCGCCAACCTGGGCGCCCTGGAGATCCTGGGCATGGCGGCCAACGGCGCCAAGTACGGCATCATGACCGTCCACTACTACTGGGTCGGCGCCGTGCCGGCGATGGTGTTCCTCGGCATCGTCATGATGCCCTTCTACTACGGCTCCAAGGTGCGCAGCGTCCCCGAGTACATGCGGCGCCGCTTCAACCGCCCCGCCCACCTGCTCAACGCGCTGTCGTTCGCGCTCGCCCAGGTCCTCATCGCCGGCGTCAATCTGTACGCGCTCGCGCTGATCATGCAGGCGCTGCTCGGCTGGCCGCTGTGGACCGCGATCGTCGTCGGCGCCGCGATCGTCCTGGCGTACATCACGCTCGGCGGTCTCTCCAGCGCGATCTACAACGAGGTCCTGCAGTTCTTCGTGATCATCGCCGGGCTGCTGCCGATCGCGATCATCGGCCTGGTGAAGGTCGGCGGGATCGGCGGGCTGTTCGACGCGGTCCGCGACACGAAGCTCGGCGAGGCCGGCCTGCACACCTGGGCCAACACCGGCGGCAGCGACAACCCGCTCGGCGCGCCCTGGTGGGGCATCGTCTTCGGCCTCGGGTTCGTGCTGTCGTTCGGCTACTGGACGACGAACTTCGCCGAGGTCCAGCGCGGCCTGTCGGCCCGCAACATGAGCGCCGCCCGCCGCACGCCGATCATCGCGGCCTATCCGAAGGTCCTCATCCCGTTCGTCACCGTCATCCCCGGCCTGGTCGCGCTCGTCACCGTCAAGGGCCTCGGCGCCGACAAGGGCGACCTGCAGTACAACAACGCCATCCCCCTGCTGATGCGCGACTTCCTGCCCAACGGCGTGCTCGGCATCGCGGTGACCGGTCTGCTTGCGTCCTTCATGGCGGGCATGGCGGCCAACGTCTCCGGCTTCAACACCGTCTTCACGTACGACATCTGGCAGGAGTACGTGAAGCGGGACAAGCCCGACGGCTACTACCTGAGCATCGGCCGCTGGATCACGGTCGTCGGCGTCATCATCGGCATCGGCACCGCGTTCATCGCCTCCGGTTACAGCAACATCATGGACTACATCCAGGCCCTGTTCTCGCTGTTCAACGCCCCGCTGTTCGGGGCGTTCATCATCGGCATGTTCTGGAAGCGGATGACCGCGTGGGCGGGCTTCTGGGGGCTGCTCACCGGCACGATCGCGGCGTTCATCGTCTACGCGGGCTACAAGTGGTGGGGCTGGTTCACGTTCGGCTCCGACCTCGACGAGTCGTTCTGGGGCGCCGGCATCGCGTTCGTGACCGTCGCGGTCGTCTCCGTCGTCGTCACCCTCTTCACCACCCGGAAGACCGACGAGGAGCTCAGCGGCCTCGTGTACGGCGTCGGCGACCACGACCTGACCGCCGGCGCGCTCGCCGGTGACCGGGCCTGGTACCGGTCCCCGGTCCTGCTCGGCGCCGGCGCGCTGATCCTGGCCTTCGCGTTCTACCTGCCGTTCCTGTAGGGGGTGCTGCACATGTCCGACCAGCCGACGAAAGCGGAGACCGCCAGGGCGGCCCGGTTGTTCGACGTCCGCCGCGTCATCGGCGGCCTGTTCACCGTGTACGGCGTGATCGTCACCATCGTCGGCCTGTTCGACTCGCAGGCCGAGATCGACAAGGCCGCCGGCGTGCGGATCAACCTGTGGATCGGGCTCGGCATGCTCGCGCTCGGCGGGCTGTTCCTGCTGTGGCAGTGGTGGCGGCCCGCCGAGCCGCTGCCGGAGAGCGACATCCCACCGGCGGACCAGATTCGGGAGTAACGGCTGGTTCCGGGCTCGACGGCATGAGGCAGACTGCGCAGCATGGAGATCGTGCTCGCCGACCTGGCGCCGGACCCGGACCCGTCCACCACCGGAGTGGCCGTCGTCGCCGTGATCGGCGGCGTCGTCGTGGTGACCGCCGTCATCCTGCTCGTCGTCTGGCTCCTGCGCCGGTCGCGGTCCTAGAGCCAGACCTAGAGCGTCAGAACACCAGCCCGATGAGCACCGACGCGGCGTTCGCCCCGAGACTCGCCACCAGCAGCAGTGCCGGGTCGCGGCGGCACGCCAGCCACAGCACCGCCGCCTCGACCGCCACGACCGCCGCCTCCGCGCCCCACAGCGCGCCGGCGGACGGGCGCGGCGCCAGCGACCACCACAGCACCGGGTGCGTCAGCAGGTTCACCGCGACCCCGAGCAGCGCCGCCTTCCGCCACGACGCCAGGCGGAGGGCCATCAGCGCCAGCACGTACAGCGGAACCTCCACGGCGAGGGTCAGCAGCAGCGCCGGGATCACCCCATGAAGGTAACGCTGCAGTTCCTGTTCGCCGCCGGTGCCGCGCTCACCGTGGCCCTCGGCGCACCGCTCGCCACGACCGTGCTCGGCCTGATCGCGTTCGGGGTGCTGCACAACGTCCTGGAGCTGCGCTACGTCACCGGGCGGTTCGCGCCGGTGCTCAACGGCAGGTTCCTGGCGATCCTGCTCGGGCTCATCACCGCGATCGTGCTCTGCCGGCTCGCCGCGATCGTCGTCGGCCAGCCGGCCCGCACCGCGGAGATCCTCGTCGGCTACGCGGTCCTCGCCGCCGGGTGCGCGCACGCGCTGCGCGGCTGGCTCCTCGGCCTGTCCGGCGCGGTCCTCGCGGTCGCCGGCGCGGTGTCGCTGACCTGGCCGGCCTACCACTTCGTGGTCCTCGCGCACCTGCACAACGTCGTGCCGCTGTTCTTCCTGTGGGAGTGGGCCGCGGCCCTGCCACCCACGACCCGCCGCTGGTTCCGGGGCATCCAGGTGGGCTGGGTGCTCGTGCTGCCGTCGCTGCTGCTGTACGGCGTGGCCGACGCCGCACTGAGCGACGTCTCCGCCTCGGCGGTGGCCTCGTTCGCCGGCGACCCCGCGAAGATCGTCGCGCTCAGCGCCCCACCCGGCGCCGACACGATCATCGGCGCGCGGTTCCTGGTCGTGTTCGCGTTCCTGCAGACCATGCACTACTTCGTCTGGGTCTGGTTCCTGCCGCGGCACGCCCCCGACGCGGCCAGGGCCTTCGAGCGCCGGGTGCCGTGGCTGCGCGGCCCGCGCGCCTGGGCCCTCGGCGCCGGCCTCGGCGGCGTCCTCGCCATGCTCTTCGCCGTCGACTACGCCTCGGGCCGGGCGATGTACGCGGCATTCGCCTCATACCACGCGTACCTGGAGTTCCCGGTGTTGCTGGCGTTGCTGCTCGGTGCCGACGCAGCCCGTTCACAGCTGGTTTTCAGGGAAACCGGACCCGGCAGCCAGGAAGCGGCGGCAATCTCGACGGTGACAAGGGATCTCTGACGCACCTGGGAGCGAATCATGACGCGGCTGCTTGTGGTCGACGACGAGCCGGACATCGTCGAGCTGCTGTCCGCGAGCCTGAAGTACCACGGCTACGACGTGTCCAGCGCCACCAGCGGCCGGCAGGCGATGGAGGAGGCCCGCCGCTTCCGCCCGGACATGATCCTGCTCGACGTCATGATGCCGGAGCTCGACGGCTTCGAGGTGCTGCGCAAGCTGCGCGGCGAGGGCACCCGCGTGCCGGTCCTCTTCCTCACCGCCCGCGATGCCACCGAGGACAAGATCAAGGGTCTGACCCTCGGCGGCGACGACTACGTCACCAAGCCCTTCAGCCTGTCGGAGATCCTCGCCCGCATCCAGGCCGTCCTGCGCCGCGTCGCCGACCCGGCCGGCGGCGCCGCGGCCGCGTCGTCCCGGCTGACCTTCGCCGACATCGAGCTCGACGAGGACACCCACGAGGTGTTCAAGGCGGGCCAGGAGGTCCAGCTGTCGCCGACCGAGTTCAAGCTGCTGCGCTACTTCATGACCAACCCCGGCCGCGTCCTGTCCAAGGCCCAGATCCTCGACCACGTGTGGCAGTACGACTTCGGCGGCGACGCCGGCGTCGTCGAGTCCTACGTGTCGTACCTGCGCAAGAAGATCGACACCTCCGAGCCCCGCCTGCTCCAGACCCTGCGCGGCGTCGGCTACTCCCTCCGTCTGCCCCGGACATGAACGCCTGGCCGCTCCGCGTCAAGCTCGTCGCCCTGATGCTGTCGCTCCTCACGGCGGCCTTGGTCGTCACCGGTGGCGTCGGTCTCTACAGCACCAGCTCCTTCGCCTACCAGCGCGTCGACGAGCAGCTCCGCAACAGCGCCGGCCGGGCGATCGGTGACTGCGCCAACTTCGGCACCGACAACGATGACGGCAAGCATCCGAAGGGCGTGCCGGCGCCGCCCAGCGCCTACTGGGTCGGCTGCGTGACCCGCGGCGGCACAGTCGAGCAAAAAGTGTTCAACCAGGCGCCCAGCAACGCCGCGCAGGGCGCACCGAAGCTGCCCGCCACCACGTTCGCCGGCCTCGTCGCCGAGGGCGATGTCACTTCGGCGAACGACGTGCTGCTGACCGTCCCCCCGGCCGGCGGGGAGGGCCACGACTGGCGGGTCCTCGTCAAGTACCAGACCACCGGCCCCGTTACCGGCCCGGTGGTGGTCGGCCTCAGCTTGGACGAAGTCGACGAGACGGTCAACCGGCAGCTCTGGGTCACCGTCGGAGTCGGCGGCGGGGTGCTGGTGGTGCTCGCGGTGGTCGCGTACCTGCTCGTGCGGTCCAGCCTGCGGCCTCTGGTCGAGGTCGAGCAGACCGCGGAGGCGATCGCGGCGGGTGACCTGACGCGGCGCGTACCAGAGGCGCATCCGCGGACGGAGGTCGGCGGGCTGTCGACGGCGTTGAACACGATGCTCGGGCAGATCGAGACCGCGTTCGAGGAGCGGCGGGCCAGCGAGGAGGCGGCCCTCGCGTCGGAGGAGCGCATGCGCCGCTTCGTCGCCGACGCCAGCCACGAGCTGCGCACCCCGCTGACGTCGATCCGCGGCTTCGCCGAGCTGCACCGCCAGTCCGGCCGCGCCGACGACAACGTCGGAAGGATCGAGCACCACGCCACCCGCATGGGCCTGCTCGTCGACGACCTGCTGCTGCTCGCCCGGATGGACCAGCAGCGCCCGCTGGAGAAGAAGCCGGTCGACCTGCTGGCGCTGGCCACCGACGCGCTCATCGACGCCCGGGTCACCGCCCAGGAGCACAAGCTGCGCCTGCGCACTCAGGGCGCCGACGACGATGACGACGTCGAGCCGGCGATCGTCCTCGGCGACGAGGCCCGGCTGCGCCAGGTGCTGCAGAACCTGATCGCCAACGCTCTGACCCACACCCCCGCGGGCACCGAGGTCACGGTCTACGTCGGCACCGAGGGCCGCGACGCGGTCCTGGAGGTCGCCGACAACGGCCCAGGCATGACCGCCGAGGAGGCGGACAAGGTCTTCGAGCGCTTCTACCGCACCGACCCGAGCCGGACCCGCGCGCTCGGCGGATCCGGCCTGGGCCTGTCGATCGTCAGTGCCCTGGTGACGGCGCACGGCGGCAAGGTCACCCTGCGCACCGCGCCCGGGGAGGGTGCCGCCTTCCGCGTCACCCTCCCGCTCAGCACTTCCTAGGGGTGGGTCCAGGTCTGGGCACCCGTGCCGTTGCAGTCGTAGATCTGCAGCTGGGTGCCGTTGGTGGTGGTCGAGCCGGGGATGTCCAGGCACTTGTTCGCCTGGGGGTTGCGGATCGAGTTGTTCGCGCCGATCACCCACTGCTGGGCCGCGGTGCCGTTGCACGTGTAGAGCTGCACCAGCGTGCCGTTCGTGGTGCCGCTGGCCTTCACGTCGAGGCACTTGCCGGCCAGGCCGGTGATGGTGCCGTTGGCGTTGACGGTCCACTGCTGCGCGCCGGTGCCGTTGCAGTCGTAGATCTGGACCTTGGTCCCGTCGGCGGTCTGGCTCGCGTTGATGTCGGCGCACTTGCCCAGCGCCGTCAGCGTGCCGGTCCGCGCGCCCGGGGTGCCGATGCCCGGGCCGGTGAAGGTGTAGCTGTCCAGGTCGAGGATCGCCCCCGAGCCGCCGGTGAACACGATGTACAGGTCGTGCGTCCCGTCGTCGGGCTTCGTCACCGGGCCGCTGACCTCGGCGTAGGTCTCCCAGCCGCCCGTGTTGGGCACGGTGAGGCGGGCGACCTCGGTGCCGGTGGGGGAGTCGTAGCGGAAGGAGACCGTGCCGCCGCCACCGCCGGAGGAGACGCGCGCCTTGACGCCCGTGATGTTCTTCAGCGACACGGCGTGGTGCCGGACGCTCTCCCCGGACTGGATGTCGCCGAGCCGCTTGCCGCCGTCGGCCGCGGCCGCCGTGATGACCTGCGGGCCGGACAGCGACACGTAGTGCTCGGCCTGCCAGTACTTGGGCCACAGCGTGAACTCCGAGGAGCCGGTCAGCGGCACCGAGCCGGCCGCGCCGTTGTCGGTGTAGGTGGCGCGCACGACGAAGAACAGCACCGAGTCGGGCCCGGCGTGCGCCGGCCCGGTGTTGAAGGTGGCGGAGCAGCCGGTGCCGGAGCCCTCGTCGTGGGCGTGCTCCTGGTGGCCGAGCGCGACCGCGATCACGATCTTGGAGCAGTCGATCGGGCCGTCCTGCGGGTCGGTGGCCGAGGCCGTGACGGTGAAGTTGTCGTTCCAGTCGAACATGCCGCCGGCCGGTACACCGGAGATCGTGACGGTCGGCCGGTTGTTGCCGACGGTGATCGGCACGAGCGTCGTGCCGGTGTGGCCGGCCGGGTCGCGCACCGTCAGGCGCGCCTGCTTCGCGCCGTTCGTGGTGTACGTGTACGACGGGTTCGCCGCGGTGGAGTCCGTCGTGCCGTTGTTGTCGAAGTCCCAGGCGTACGTGATGGCGTCGCCGTCAGGGTCGCTGGAGCCGGCGCTGGAGAAGGTCACCGCCAGCGGCGCGAGCCCGTTGTCCTTGTTGACGGTGGCCTTGGCGACCGGCGACCGCCCGCCCTGGACGTAGTTGATTTTGTACAGGCCGGCGTCGGCGGCGCCGGAGAAGTAGCCGCTGCCGTACTCCAGCATGTACATCGAACCGTCGGGGCCGAACTGCCAGTCGATCGGGTGCACGAAGGGCATGCCCGCGTTGACCGGCTCGATCCCGCCGGAGACCGGGTTGCCGGTGGCCGGGTTGCCGTTGTCGAAGTTGACCATCTTCACCCAGTTGCGGCAGTACTCGGAGATGATCCACTTGTTGTCGTAGTACTGCGGCCACTTCACCGACGAGTTGAGGTTGGGGTCGTAGTGGTACACCTCGGTGTGGTTCGGTGAGCCGCACCCGCCGGGGCTGTCCAGCTGCGGCCACTGCACGCTGCCGCCGTGCTGCTCCCAGACCAGCGCGGGCTTGGTCGCCGGCAGCTGCTGCAGGCCCGTGTTGCGGGGCGAGTTGTTGACCGGTCCGGTGCTGCCGCCGCACGGGAACCAGCCGCGCGGCGCGTTGGCCGCGAAGTCCCAGTCGTTGTAGGCGACGTTCGGGCCGCCGCAGTAGGGCCAGCCGTAGTTGCCGGGCCCGGTCGCCCGGTTGAACTCGTCGAACGCCGCCGGCCCGCGGTTGGCGACCGTCGCGCCGGCGTCGGGGCCGACCTCACCCCAGTAGAGGGTGTTGTTGGCCTTGGTGTCGACCCAGATCCGGTACGGGTTGCGCGTGCCCATGATGTAGATCTCGCCCCGGGTCTGCGCGGTCTGCGCGAAGAGGTTCCCGGCCGGGATCGTGTAGGTGCCGTTGCTCTCCGGGTGGATCCGGTTGATCTTCCCGCGCAGGTCGTTGGTGTTGCCCGAGGTGCGCTGGGCGTCGTACTGCGGGTCGCGGCTGGTCCGCTCGTCGATCGGCGCCATGCCGGCCGAGTCGCCGCCGGAGTTGGTGTTGTCGCCGACCGCGAAGTACAGGTTGTTGCTGCTGTCCCAGGTCATCGACCCGGCCGAGTGGCAGCACAGGTTCCGTTCGGTCGGCCACTCGATGATCATGTCCTCGCTGGCGGGGTCGAGGACGTTGGTCGACGGGTTGAAGGTGAAGCGCGAGATCCGGTTGACCAGCGGCGTCACCTTCGGCGAGTAGAAGATGAAGACCCAGCGGTTGGTGGCGAACTGCGGGTGCAGCGTGATGCCGATCAGCCCGTCCTCGAAGCGCGCGTCCAGCTGGAGCGTCAGCGCCACGGTCGTGGACTGGGTGGCGGGGTTGTAGAGCCGGACCTGGCCGCCGCCGGCGGTGGTGCCCCGGTTGATGTACATGACCTTGCCGTCGGGCAGGACGGCCAGCTCGATGGGCTCGCCCATGGTCAGCCCGCCGTCGAGCTTGACCTTCTCGAAGTCGCTGGCGGGCGGGGGTGCCGCGGCGGCGGGTGCGGGGGCGGCGGCCTCGACGGTCGCGAACGTCGCGAGACTCACGAGACTCGACGCGATCAGGGCCAGGGCTGACGTGCCGACGGACCATCGTCGGCGGTGGGGGTGTTTCACCGGACCTCCTGAGAACGGACTGCCCGATGGCCTCCCGCCGACTGGAGGACATCGATGTGCGCCAGACAGTAACGTCTTTCGTCAGGAAGCAACAGACTTTCTTCTATATTTACAAAAGCTCATTCCCTCTTGCGTGGACGGGCCTGTCGGAGGCCCGGAGTGGTTGGGTATGAAATGAGGGTGTTCGATGAGCGGGTCGACCTCTGGGACGTGACCCTCCGAGTCCGCCGCGAAGGCGCCGGGCCGCCGGTGCTGCTCCTGCACGGGCACGCGGGCACCCTGGAGGTCTGGGACGAGCTCGCCCCGCTCCTCGCCACGCACCACACCGTGGTCCGGCCGGACCTGCGCGGCCACGGCGAGTCGACCCGTGCGACCGGCGAGGACTGGCCGGCGCTCGTCCACGAGATGGTCCTGGACAGCCTGGCGCTGATGCACGCCCTGGGCCACGACAGCTTCGCCGCCGTCGGCAAGGACCTCGGCGGCCACGTCGCGGCGGCGCTGGCGGCGGAGCACCCGACGAAGATCGACCGCCTGGTCGTCATCGACGCCGTCCCGCTGCCCCCGCCGGCCTGCCCCACCCTCGTCCTGTGGTCCGGCGGCCCGCCCTTCACCGAGTCGCTGCTCGGCTTCCTCAGGCCCGGTAGAACATGACCACCTCCGGGTCGTGCGCCGGCAGCGGACAGGTGTGCGTGACCTGCCGGGCGCCCGACCCTGTGGGAGCTATGCCTTGGAGATGGAGTCGCCGGCGACCTTGATGGCGACGGCCTTGAGCGGCTTGCTGGCCGGCCCGTTGGCGACCGAACCGTCGGCGACCTTGAACTTGCTGCCGTGGCACGGGCAGTTGATGGTGCCGCCGGACACGTCTCCCACCACGCAACCGGCGTGCGTGCACACCGCGGTGAAGCACTTGAACTGGCCGGCGGTCGGCTGGGTCACCACGATCTTCTGGTCCTCGAAGATCTTGCCGCCGCCGACGGGGATGTCGGAGGTCTTCGCGAAGCCGCCACCGCCGCCACCATCGCCACCGGCCGGGGCACCGCTGCCGGTGGCCGCCGCGGTGTCCCCGCCGCCGGTCGCGGCGGGCGCCGCCCCGTCCGAGGAGGTGCCCGTGTCGCCGTAGGCCGCGCAGCCCGCGAGGGCCGCGGTGAGGCCCACCGCACCGGCGCTGGTGATCAGGGTCCGTCGAGTCGTGTTGCTCATGGTGCTTCGATTCCCTTCAGATCTTGACGCCGAATGTGGTGAAGAACCACAGCGCGGAGGTGACGAACAGGCCGGAGAGCGCGGTGAAGACCAGGCCCCCGAAGAGCGGCAGTGCCCAGTTCGGCACGCCCTTCTTGGCGAGGATCAGCATCTTCGCGGCGAAGACGCCGTAGAAGAAGCAGCCGAACAGCGAGTGCATGAGCGTGCGGGTGTCGAAGTCGGCGAAGCCCAGCGCGTACAGGCAGTGCAGGGCGACCGGGATCGACGCGATGAACGCCAGGCGGCCGGACCAGCGGTGCAGCCCGCCGAGCCAGTTCGCGTTCGGCAGCGGGATCTTGCCGTACATGACGAGCGCGGTGAAGAGCTGCACGACCGCGAGCGCGAAGGCGAGCGTCGCGAGCCACACCTTGACCGTCTGCGGGCTGGAGAAGCCCGCGATGTTCACCGCCAGGTTGGTCGGCTCGTGCACCTTGCCGTAGACGCCGAGGGCGCCGGCGACGAGACAGGCGACGAGCACCGGCACGATCAGGGTCGCGGCCGTCTTGGGGCTGGTGGGCTGGATGACCGGAGCGGTCTGGGTCTCATCCGGGGACATGGTGACGGCTCTCCTCTCAGTAACCGGAGCCGGCGTTGGGGTCGCCCGGCTCGATCGGGACCTTGGTCCCGCCGACCGTGGCGGTCTTGCTGTTCACGTCGAACGGCGGCGCCTCGCTGGTCTCACCGTTGCGGGTCTGGACGCCGACCTGCCTGCCGTCCGGCAGCACGACCCAGCTGGCGTCGAGCTTGTCGCGCAGTGACGCGGCCGAGCGGTACAGGCCCGAGGGCGGCGCGGCCACCTTGACCGTGAAGCCCCACGACTTCGCGCCGGCGGTGACGCTGCCCTTGACCTGGCCGCCGCCGTAGGTGCCCTTCAGGCTGCCCTTGGCGCCGGTGAGCTCGACCTGACCGTTGGCCATGGTGCCGTTGAGCCACGCCTCGACCTTCTTGCCGTCGCAGACGTAGGCGATCGCCTTGCCGTTGTTGACGACGATCGCGAGCGAGGCGGCCCCGCCGTCGACCGAGCCGGCGTACGTGACCGTGCCCTGCTGGCCGGCGTTGCCGCTGCCGTCGCCGGCCGGCGCGCCGGACGCGGGGGCGGCGCTGGACGGCGGGTCGGCCGCCGGTTGCGTGACGGCCGCCGTCGTTGGCCCGGCGCCAGCCGATTGCGCTGATGCGGCCTGGTTCTTCGCGACATCGTTGCTGAGGTCGACGTTGAGCGTGTACAGGACGCCGGCGACAACGAGACCGGCGCCGAGCGTGACGAGCGGTGCCTTGAACTTCATCGGTGACTCCCACAGTCGATCGCACCCGACAGGTGCTTCGGTGAACATGAGACCGAGGTTGGCGTACGGTGTCTGCGTCCAAAGACGCACAACGCAACTGCTGCAATGTCGCCAAAGTGACCAGCTAGAGAATGGGTGCGTTCGATGCCTCGTGTCGTGGTCTGGGCGAGCCACCTGGCATTGCCTCTCGCCGGCCTGTGGCTGCTGCTGACCCGTCCGGGAGCGGACCTGATCTGGCAGCATCACGACACGCATTTCTGGCTGGTCCTGACGGTCGCCGCGGTCAATGTCGCGGTCGGCGCCGCGATGAGCGTCGCCGCGCACCGCCGGCAGGACGGGCGGCTGTTCCTCGTCTCGCTGGTGTTCCTGGCCGGCGCCGGCTTCCTGTTCGCGCACGCGCTCGCCACCCCGAAGGTCCTCATCGCGCACCCCAACGCCGGCTTCGACATGGCGATGGCGGTCGGCCTGATCATCGGCTCCCTGCTGGCGGTGGTGTCGTCGGTGCGACTCCCGCCCGGCATCACCCGGTGGCAGCTGGCCCTGCGCCCGCTCCTGGCGGTCGTCCTGTTCGCCTGGATCGTCGTGTCGGTGCTGGACCTGCCGCCGCTGAACCGGCAGACCCAGGTGCGCGACGTCGAAGGGCCGATGGTCGTCGCCTCGTACGCCGCGGTCGCGCTGTACCTGGTCGCCGCGGTCCGCTTCTATGTGCGGTACCGGCGCGCGCCCGGCGTGGTGCTGATGTCGGTGGTGACCGCGTTCGTGCTGCTGGCCGAGGCGATGCTGGCCGTCACGCTCGCCGACAAGTGGCGGCTGTCGTGGTGGGAGTGGCACCTCATCCTCACCGCGGCGTTCCTGTTCGTCGGCTACTCCGCCTACGTGCAGTACCGGCGCGAAGGCAGCGCCGCGGGGCTCTTCGACGGGATCGCGGCGGCCGAGACCACCCGCCGGATCCGGGCGCAGTACGCCGAGGCGCTCGAGGAGCTCGTCACCGCCCTGCAGGAGTCCGAGGCGGGCGGCCGGCCGGAGCGGCTCGCGGCGCGGATGGCGGAGCGCTTCGGCCTCACCGAGAAGCAGGCCGAGGTGCTCGACCGGGCCGCCGCCGCGCTGCTCGCCGAGCGCGACCTGTCGGGCCGGCTCGGCGCCCTCGTCACCGTCGGCGAGCAGGCCCGGGTCGGCGCCGGCGAGGACGAGTTCCTGCGCTCGGCGGTCGATGCGGTCCGCCCGTCCTTCGGCGACGTCGAGGTCGGTCTCGTCTCCGGCGGTGCCGCCTCCGTGACCGGCGCCGACGTGCTGCCGCTGACGGTCAAGGGCAAGGTCGCCGGCGGGGTGCGGATCCCCGCCACCGGGCGCCCGGAGCTGCGCGCCACCCTCGCCAACCAGCTGTCCATCGGGCTGGAGAACGCGCGACTGTACGGGGAGCTGTCGACGCTCTTCCGGCAGTACATGTCGCCGGACGTCGCGGCCGCGCTGCTCGCCGACCCCGACCAGGCCGCGCTCGGCGGCCGGCTGGTCGACGTGACGGCGCTCTTCGCCGACCTGCGCGGCTTCACGACCTTCTCCGAGGCGGTCGAGCCGGGCGAGATCGTCGAGATGCTCAACCGGTACCACGGGGTCGCCGTCCCCTGCATCCTCGACAACGGCGGCACGATCGTGCAGTTCGTCGGCGACGCGCTGCTGGCGCTGTTCAACGCGCCCGCCCGGCAGGACGACCACGAGACGCGGGCGGTCCGCGCGGCCCTGCAGATGCAGGAGGCGGTCCGGGTGATCGCCGCCGGGCACCCCGACTGGCCGCGCTTCCGGGTCGGCGCCAACACCGGCCCGGCGCTCGTCGGCAACATCGGCAGCGAGCTGCTGCGCGGCTTCAACGCGATGGGCGACGCCGTCAACGTCGCGGCGCGCCTGCAGACGATCGCCGAGCCCGGCCAGGTCGTCATCGGCGGCGTCACCCACGACGCGCTGCGCGGCGTGGTCGCCACCCCCCTCGGCGAGCTGGAGGTGAAGGGCCGCCGGCAGACGGTCCGCGCCTACGTGGTGGAGCGGTTGTGAGCGAGTTCTTCGACCTGTTGAACGCTGCCGAGCGGGCCGCGCTGGAGGCGGCCGGGCACCGGCGGCAGTGGAAGCGTGGCGCGGTCATCTACCGCGAGGCGAGCCGCTCCGAGTCGGTGATCGTGCTCGAGGCCGGCCGCGTGAAGGTCTCCTCCGACACCGCCTCCGGCACCGAGGTGGTCCTCGCTGTGCGCGGCCCCGGCGCGCTGCTCGGTGAGCTGTCCGCGGTCGACGGCGGCCCGATGTCGGCGACCGTCACCGCCCTCGAACCGGTCGTCGCGCTCGCCGTGCCGTCGCCGGAGTTCGAGCGCTACCTGCTCGGCCACGCGCGCGTCTCGATGCTGCTCATGCGCGAGCTGATCGGCCGGCTCCGCGACGCGGACCGCAAGCGGATCGAGTTCGGCGCCTACGACACCACCGGGCGGGTCGCGGCCCGCCTCGTCGAGCTCGCCGAGCGCTTCGGCGAGCAGACGGAGGAGGGGCTGCGGATCAGCCTGCCGCTGTCACAGGACGAGCTCGCCGGCTGGACGGGGTCGTCGCGTGAGGCGGTCACGAAGGCGCTGCGCACGCTGCGTGAGGAAGGCTGGATTCAGACCGGCCGCCTGCACGTGATCGTCCGGGACCTCGCCGCATTGAGAGATCGCGCTCAATAGCCGGGTTCACCCTTGCCTTGACCCTCGCACCACCACCCTTACCCCGATGTTGATCTTTACACCCTGCAGGGACCACCTAGTCTCTCGCGACAGGTGCATCGAGGCATCGACATCATGCCTCGGTGCTTAGCCCCACCAGGGAGGTACCTGTGCGTAAGTTGACCGTGGGACTTCTGAGTCTCACGCTTGCGTCGGGTATGGGGGTGTTCGCCGGGGGTGGTGCCGCGTACGCGGTGCCGGCAGCCGGGGAACCGTCCGTAGCCGACGCCGCGTCACCCTCCGACGAGTTGCCGAACCCGTTGGAGGAAAAGCGGCGCGAATCCCGTGAGGTCGCGATCTCGCAGATCCTGAGCGGCCAGGCGACGCCGGAGAAGCGTGGATCGAGCACGGTCGTCAAGATCGGCAAGAAGGGCCAGGCCGGGAAGGGTGGCGACACCAAGACCAAGAAGGCCCGCGTCGACCAGTACGTCGAGCTGAGCCGCGAGAAGACCGACAAGATCTTCGTCGTCCTCGCCGAGTTCGGCAACCAGCGGCACCCGAGCTACCCGGACCAGGACACGTCGGCCGCCACGCCCGGCCCGACGACGTTCGAAGGCCCGCTGCACAACGCCATCCCGCAGCCGGACCGGTCGGTCGACAACTCGACCCTCTGGCGGCAGGACTTCAGCCAGCAGTACTTCTACAACAAGTACTTCGCCACCGGCAGCGGTGCGGAGTCCCTGAAGACGTACTACGAGAAGCAGTCCTCGGGCCGCTACAGCGTCGACGGTCTGGTGACCGACTGGGTCAAGGTCCCGTACAACGAGGCCAGGTACGGCCGCAGCAACGGCTACCCGTGCGCCAGCAACGTCTGCAGCAACACCTGGAACCTGATCCGTGACGCGGTCGACGCGTGGGTCGCGGGCCAGAAGGCGCAGGGCAAGACCGACGCCGACATCGCCGCCACGCTCGCCTCCTACGACCAGTGGGACCGCTTCGACTACGACGGCGACGGCGACTTCAACGAGCCCGACGGCTACATCGACCACTTCCAGATCGTCCACTCCGGTGGCGACCAGGCCGATGGCGACCCGTACCAGGGCGAGGACGCGATCTGGAGCCACCGCTGGGCGGCGTTCCAGAACTTCACCAGCGGCCCGACGTTCAACCAGATGGGTGGCACGCAGATCGGCAACACCGGTCTGTGGGTCCGCGACTACACGATCCAGCCGGAGAACGGCGGCCTGAGCGTGTTCGCGCACGAGTACGGCCACGACCTCGGCCTGCCGGACCACTACGACACCTCGGGCGCCGGCGGCAACGCCGAGAACCCGGTCAACTGGTGGACCATCATGGCGCAGAGCCGGGTCAGCAAGCCGGGCGACAACAACATCGGCGACCGGGCCGCCGACCTCGGCGCCTGGGACAAGCTGCAGCTCGGCTGGCTCGACTACGAGATCGTCGTGGCAGGGCAGAACAAGACGCTCGACCTCGGCCCCCACGAGTACAACAGCAACAAGGCCCAGGCAGTCGTCGTGGTCCTGCCGAAGAAGCAGATCGTCACCCAGCTGCCCGTCCCGCCGGAAGGCACCAAGTCCTGGTGGAGCGGCTCCGGCAACAACCTCAACAACTCGCTGACCCGCAGCGTGGCGATCCCCGCCGGGACCACCACGCTGAGCTTCAAGGCGGCGTGGGACATCGAGGACTGCGGCCCCGACGCGTGCGACTACGCGTACGTCGAGGTGGACGACGGCACCGGGTTCAAGTCGATCCCGGGCACGATCACCACCGCGGCCGAGGGCAACGGCATCGACGGTGCCAGCAACGGCTTCGTGCCGGCGTCGTTCGACCTGTCCGCCTACGCGGGCAAGACGGTCGGCCTGCGCTTCCACTACTTCACCGACGGTGCCGCCGGTGGCCTGGGCTTCTTCGCCGACGACATCAAGGTGACCAACGGCGCGACCACGGTCTTCGCCGACGGTGCCGAGGCCGGTGCCAACGGCTGGACCGCGGTCGGGTTCACCGCCGTGGGCAGCACGCTGACCACCCCCTACGACAACTTCTACATCGCGTCGAACCGCACGTACTCGTCGTGGGACCAGTACCTGAAGACGGGCCCGTACAACTTCGGCTTCGCCGACAAGCCCGACCTCGTCGAGCACTTCCCGTACGAGGAGGGTCTCCTGGTCACGTACTGGGACACCTCGTTCGGGGACAACAACACCAGCCAGCACCACGGCGGTGGCCTGATCCTGCCGATCGACGCGCACCCGGACCTGGTCTACAAGCTGGACGGCACCCCGTGGCGTCCGCGCATCCAGGGCTACGACGCGACGTTCGGCCTGACCAAGGCGACCTCGTTCTCGCTGCACTACGGCCCGAACAGCACCTCGAGCTACATCCGCGGCCAGAACGGTGTCGCCCAGTTCGACGACAGCAAGAACTACTACCGTGAGGACCCCGCCACCAGCACGTACTACGGTGTCAAGGTCCCCAACAACGGTGTGAAGATCAAGGTGCTCTCGACGAACGGCACCAGCATGAAGATCCGCGTCACCGGCTGAACCACTAGCCGCTGATTCCACCGCGCGGGGAACCGCGCACGGCCGGAGGAGGTCCAAGTGCCATGAACCGAGCACTGGGCCTCCTCCTCGCCGTTTCCGCGCTGTCCTTGCCCGCACTGACCGGGTGCGCCGCGAAGTCCGCGGACAAGGCCGCCGCGCCCGCGCCGTCCGTCTCGCCCGCGCCCTCGGGGCCCTCGGAGCCCGCGCCCTCTCCTTCGAAGGCCGCGCCCAGTCCGGACGGCTCGGTGCTCACCACGCTGCCGTCCGGGGTGCCGAAGACCACCGCGCCGCACGAGCCGACCGACGACTTCGCCGTCCTCACCACCACCGGCCAGGTCCGGGTCACCGGCGCCTGCGTCGAGCTGGTCACGGACAGGATGGTGTGGGTCCTGATCGGCCCGCCCGCCGCCGGGCTGCGCGCCGGCCAGCGGGTGAAGGTCACCGGCCTGCCCGATCCTGGCTTCGAGTCGCGGTGCACCGGTAGCCCGCTGAAGGTCACCACGGTCACCCCTGTGGAGTGACCCGCCCCGTCGCGGCCCGGCGAACCGTTGAGGTATGAGCGGTTCTGTATCCCCGGCGCTGCACGCCGGACAGCGTGCACCCGACTTCGAGTTGCCCGTCGCACCGGATCATCGGGTCGGCACGGCCCAGTACCGTGGCCGCCCGGCGGTGCTCGCCTTCTACCCGGCCGACTGGAGCCCCGTCTGCGGCGACCAGATGGCGCTGTACCAGGCGGTCATGCCCGAGTTCGAGCGCTACAACGCCGGCGTGCTGGGCATCTCCGTGGACAACGTCTGGTCGCACCGGGCGTTCGCGCAAGACCGGGGGATCACCTTTCCGCTGCTGGCCGACTTCGAGCCCAAGGGGCAGGTGGCCCGGCGGTACGGCGTCTACGACGATCGCGCGGGGGTCTGCGAGCGGGCCCTGTTCGTGCTCGACGGCGACGGCGTGGTGGTCTGGAGCGAGGTCACGCCCGCCGGCATCAACCCAGGCGCCGCCGGGATCCTGAACGCGCTCGAAGGCCTCGACAGCGGACGGCGGCCGGTGCTGTGACCACGACTCCGTTCCACGTGACGGTGGCCCGGCTGGTGGTGCCGGTCGGGCCCGACGAGCACGCGCAGGGCGAGGGCACGGTGTCGCTGGTCGAGTACGGCGACTACCAGTGCCCCTACTGCGGCATGGCGCACGCGATCGTGCGGGACCTGCTGCGGCTGCGGCACGAGACGGTCCGGTACACGTACCGGCACTTCCCCCTCACCAACGTGCACCCCTACGCCGAGCTGGCCGCCGAGGTGGCGGAGGCGGCCGCGGCCAGAGGGCGGTTCTGGCCCGCGCACGACTGGCTCTTCGAGCACCAGCGCAGCATCAACCCGCGCCAGCTGATGGTCGGCGTCGAGCGGCTCGGGCTGCCGTCGGAGGAGGTCGCCGACGAGGTCGGCGCGCACGTCCACCTCGACCGGGTCCGCCGCGACTTCGTCGGCGGGGTCCGCAGCGGGGTCAACGGCACGCCGACGTTCTTCATCAACGGGATCCGCCACGACGGCGGGTACGCCCTGGAGGAGCTGCTCGAGGCGGTCGACGAGGCCGCCGAAGCGACCGGCTGACGTTCGTAAAGCGAGGCCGGCTCTCATTACGCGCCGTGTGGGGGCCGGCCGTCAGCATGTCCCGCGACGATTACCCAGTGCGATATCGACCGTTGACTTCCGCACCGCAATCAGCAGGGGATAGGGCTCAACAATGCCTCGGACGTACGGATCCGAATGTTACCCAGGGTGTGAATGGGTGCCGTTTGGCCCCGAATTAATACGCCTTACGCTCAGTAGTATTTACCAGTCGTGCCCGGCGTCAATGTCACATGCTGAAAGACGATCATTCAAATCCTCATTACGTAAGTTGCGGTAGCACTGGCCCGCAGTGCATGCTTTCGCGTTGGGTCCGTTCGATCTTTCGGATCCAAACTGAGCTGAAGATGGATGTGCGGTGACAGTGCGCGCCAGGCTGGGGTTCGTGGCGTGCTTCACCCTGCCCTCTTCGAGGAGTGCGGGCGGATGCTGCTTGCAGATGACTTCTTCCTGATCGCGCACGACGACAGGGACGGCCGGTCCCGTCTGTCGCAGCGGGCGGTCGAACTCGGCCTCGCGGGAGCGATGCTCGGCGAGCTCGTCCTGGAGCAGCGGATCGTCTGCGAGGGAGCCCGGTTGCGCGTGATCAACCGGGACCCCCCGTCGGATCCGCTCGCCCACACCAACCTCGCCACCATGGTCGCGGAGACCCAGCACCGCGAGATCCGCACCTGGCTGCACTTCCTCGGCCAGACCGCGGTCGACGCGGTCGGCCAGCGGCTCGCCCGCGTCGGCCTGGTCGAGCAGACCCAGGTGCGGCGGCTGCTGCGCACCACGACCCGATGGGTGGCCAGCGACATCAACCTGCCGGCCGGACGGGTGGTGCGGCTGCGCCGCCTGCTCACCGGGCAGGAGCCCATGCGGGTCGCCGACACCACCCTCGCCGGGCTGGCCGACGCGACCGGGCTCACCGGTCACGTCCTGTGGGACACCGACCAGGCCAGCCTCAGAAGACTTCAACAAGCGGTCGGCGCACTACCGCCACCGCTGCGCGACCTGATCCTGCAGGTCGAGGCGGCGATCGGCGACTCGGTGCTGTCGCAGCGCGGCTAGCGGACTTTCCTCTCCCCTTCCCCCTCGAATCCCTGGAGGACCGATGTCCGCAACGTCGCCTGCGCGACCGAGCGTGGTATCCCAGGCACTGGCCCGAGACCGTCTCGGCGTGCCGTCCGTCATCATGTTCGCCCTCACGGCGGCCGCCCCCCTCATGGTGGTCGGCGCCCTGGTCTCGTCGGCCTGGGGCTGGGTCGGCGTGACCGGCTTCCCGCTCGCGTTCATCATCATCGCCGCGGTGCTGGCCCTGTTCAGCTTCGGCTACGTCGCCATGTCCCGGCACATCACCAACGCCGGCGCGTTCTACAGCTACATCTCCCAGGGCCTCGGCCGTCCGGTCGGCGTCGGCGGGTCCCTGGTCGCGCTGCTGGCCTACAACCTGCTGCAGATCGGCCTGTACGGCGCGTTCGGCTTCTACGCCTCGCTGATCCTGGCGGAAAAGGCCGACCTGAACGTCGACTGGTGGATCCTGGCGTTCGCGCTGTGGCTGGTCATCGCCGTGCTCGGCCTGCTGCGGGTCGACGTCAACAGCAAGGTCCTCATGGTCCTGCTCGGTGCCGAGCTGATCGCCGTGACGATCTTCGACTTCATCTTCCTGAGCAAGCCGGCCGAGGGTGGCATCAGTTTCGAGCCGTGGAGCTGGGGCTCGCTGAAGGACGCGGCCGGCCCGGCCTTCGCGGTCTGCGTCACCGCGTTCGTCGGCTTCGAGGCCGCGCCGGTCTTCGCCGAGGAGGCCAAGGGCAAGAACCGGACCGTCGCCGTCGCGACGTTCCTCGGCCTGGCCGTCATGGTCGTCTCGTACGCCATCACCAGCTGGGCCGCCGCGGTCAGCATCGGCGTGGACGCCACCGTGCCGGCGGCGCGGGAGATGGCCGAGTCCGGCGGCCCGTTCTTCCCGACCCTCGCGGAGAAGGGCGGCGCCTGGGCCGCCGACCTCGGCCTCATCCTGCTGACCACCAGCATCGCGGCCGCCGCCCTGAGCTACCACAACACGACCGCGCGCTACGCGTTCGCGCTCGGCCGCGAGCGGGTCCTCCCGGCGTTCTTCGGCCGCACCCGGGCCCGCTCCGGCGCACCGGCGTCCGGCTCGATCTTCCAGACCGTGATCGCGCTCGTCGTGCTCGTGCTCTTCGCGGTCCAGGGCTGGGACCCGATGCTCAACCTGTTCTTCTGGCTGGGCACCTCCGGCGGCGTCGGCGTGCTGTTCCTGGTCTTCGCGACCTCGCTGTCGGTCATCGGGTTCTTCGTGAAGGACGCCCGCGGCGAAGGCGCCTGGTCCCGGCTGATCGCACCGATCCTGTCGTCGGTGGCGCTCGCCTACATCATCTGGCTCGTCGTCGACAACTTCGGCGGCCTGCTCGGCTTCGCCCCCGGCACCGAGAACGCGGCCGTCTGGGCGTTCCCGGCGGCGTACGGCGCGGTCGCCGTCATCGGCATCGTCTGGGCGCTGATCCTGCGGGCCACCAGCCGGCAGGACTACGACGCGATCGGCCTCGGCGCCCGCGCCAGCACCGCCCGGTCGGACTCCCCGGACTACGCAGCCCTGTAGTCGCAGGACAAAGGGCCCGGGGCGGTTGCCCCGGGCCCTTTGTCGTTCAGGCGTTCCTCACCGGCTTCGCGGTGTTTCGCGGTGGGTTTCGTGCCCGCGTTACCCGTAGGTGAGGGCCGGCGTGGGCTCGACTCGGTCGGCCACGCGGCGCAGCGTACGCGCGGTGAAGTTGCGCATCTTGCCCATGGTGGCCGATTCGCGGCGACGGTCGTCGATCACGGGGGCGTCGGGCATGGCCGAGTGCGCCTCCAGGCGGACGGCCTCGAGCGACATGATCAGGGCGATCGGGGTCATGACTTCTCCTTGGCAGTGTTGGGTCCGGTGGTCGACCTGACCACCAGGGATACGGGCAGCGTCAGGCGACGCAGCGCCGGGTCTTCGGGCGGGTCGAGCAGCAGCTCTCCCGCGAGCCGCCCGCGCTCGACGCTGGGCTGGCGGATGGTGGTGAGCCCGGCGGCGCCCGCCTCCGGGATGTCGTCGAAGCCGGTGACCGAGGCGTCCCGGCCGGCCTGCAGGCCCCGCACCCGCAGCGCGTCGAGCACGCCGAGGGCCAGGACGTCGGAGGTGCACAGGATCGCGGTCGCCCGGTCGAGCCGATCGAGCGCGCAGGCCGCCGCCTCGGCGCCCTCCTCGCGCTGGTTCGCGGCCGCGTTGATCAGCACGACCCGCTCCCACGGCACGCCCGCGGCCAGGAACGCGTCGCGGAAGCCGCGGACCCGCTCGCCGGTCACGTAGTAGCGCAGGTCGTCGGGGTCGGCATGCACCTGGCTGGTGACGCCGTCGTCGACGATCCAGTGCGCCACCACCGCGATGTCGCGGTGGCCGAGGTTGACGATGTGCTCGCCCAGCCGGCGGGCCGCCGCGCGCTCGTCGATGCCGACGTAGCTCGCCTCCGGCCCGAACGCCCGCGGGTCCTCACCGATCACGATCGGCACGCCGCGGGAGCGCACGAGCTCCAGCGCCGAGTGCCAGTCGGGCACGCAGTAGAGGCAGAAGGCGTCGACGGCCGCGTTGCTGATGACGCGCCGCCCGGCCGCCTCGTCCTTGGGCAGGTTGAGCAGCAGCAGCGAGGTCTCCCGCGCCGAGGCCGCCTCCGCGAGCCCGCGCAGGTAGGCCACCGCATAGGGGTCGGTGAACGCCATCGACAGGTTGTCGGTCAGCAGCACACCGATCGCGTTGACCTTGCCGCTGCGCAGCGAGCGCGCCGTCGGGTTGGGCCCCGAGTAGCCGAGCCGCTGTGCCGCGGAGAGGATCCTGGCGCGCAGCTCCGGGGAGAGCTGATCCGGCCGGCTGTAGGCATTGGACACCGTGCTGCGCGACACGCCGAGCTCGTCGGCGATGGTCTGCAACGTCGCCTTCATGGTCGGGCTCCTCCCTTCTCTGCATCGATCCAGTCTCTTCTGTATCGATACAGTACGTCGGGAGGGAGCCCGTCCGCCAGCCTTTTGTCGGGTCCTTGCATGTGTGCCCCGACACATGCCCTGAGCTGCTCGTTTAATCCTTACGCAATGGCGCGCCACCACGGTTCAACTGACGGCAACGCGTCGATGTTGAGCCGGTCACCTGGGCGCGGGATCGCGAGCGTGATGTCCCGCGCGGCGGCCTCGTCGAGCAGCCGCTCGACCGGCTCCGACCACGCGTGCACCGCCAGGTTGAACGTGCACCAGTGCAGCGGGATCAGCACCCCGGCCCGCACGTCGAGGTGCGCGCTCGCCCCGTCCTCGGGCTTCATGTGGATGTCCGGCCACGCGTCGCCGTACGCGCCGACCTGGATCAGCGACACGTCGAACGGCCCGTGCTGCTCGCCGATCTCCTTGTAGCCGCCCCAGTAGCCGGAGTCTCCCGTGTAGAACACGCTGCGCCGCTCGCCCTTGACCGCCCACGACGCCCACAGTGTGCCGTCGCGGGTGAACCGGCGGCCGGAGAAGTGCCGCGCCGCCGTGGCGGTCAGCCGGACGTGCCGGACCTCCACCGACTCGTCCCAGTCCAGCTCGATGATCCGGTCCAGCGGCACACCCCAGCGCTGCAGGTGCGCGCCGACACCCAGCGGCACGAGGAACGGCGCCTGCTGCGTCCTCGCGAGAGCCTTGATCGACGCCAGGTCCAGGTGGTCGTAGTGGTCGTGCGAGATGACGATCGCATCGATCCTCGGCAGCTCCTCCAGCCCCAGCGGCATCGGGTGCAGCCGCTTCGGCCCTACGAACGACGTCGGGGAGCACCGCTCGCTCCACACCGGGTCGAACAGCACCCGCACCCCCTCGACCTCCGCCAGCGCCGTCGAGTGCCCCAGCCACGTGACGTGCAGGTCGCCGTCCTGCTTCGCGGGGAACGCCGGCCTCACCACCGGGATCACCCCCTTCGGCCGCCGCGGCTGCTGACCGAAGATCAGCTGGCGGAACGCGTTGGCCATCGCGCCGTCCGGCAGGGCCTCGGCCGGCACCGGGTTGACGAACTTGCCGTCCCCGTACTGCGGGGAGCGCCGCATCCGCTCCGCCCTCGCCCCCGACGCGACCGCACCGAGCTGCGCCGGAAGGTCACGCAGCGCCCACGCCACCCCACCCGCCGCAGCCGCGACCGCCGCCAGAGCCAGGACCCGTGTCGTCTTGCCCATGCTTCGTCGACCTCCAGTTCACCCGCCATGTCGTGAGCTTCAGCACCAAGCTTTCCATCGGCACCACACCAACGGTTGCACGGATTTTTCGCTGTACTGGAGGTCACGCGCCGTCACATGCCCTCTCATCAGCGCAAATGCTCCTCAACGCTTTCCCGCGCTCCGGGCGCGTCCGCCGTGGTCGAACAGAACCGGCAGGTCGCGCCGTCTTTCCGGCTCTGTTGCGAAGCTATCGAGGTATGGAAAGCTGCCCGCAAACTTCCCCCATCACGCGTCGGTCACTTTCCCCCCGGAGGCCCGTCGTGACCTGGTTCATCAACCAGTCACTGCTGTTCATCATCGTTGCGTTCCTCCTCGGCCTGCTCGTCGGCTACCTCTGGTGGGGCCGTCAGGTGCGCCGGATCCGTTCCGAGGAAACCACCACCTCACCCGCGACCCCCCAACCCCTCGTCGCCGCTGTGCCGGCCGAGCCCGTCGCGGAGCCGGTCGCTCAGCCGGAGCCCGTCGCCGATCCCGAGCCCGTCGCGCAGCCCGTTGCGGAGCCGGAGCCGGTCTCGGACCCCGTTGCGGAGCCGGCGCCCGTCGCCGGTCTCGAGCCCGTCGCCGATTCCGAGCCCGTTGCGGAGCCGGTCGCTCAGCCGGAGCATGTCGCGGAGCCCGTTGCGGAGCCGGAGTCCGTCGCGGAGCCGGAGCCCGTCGCGGAGCCGGAGCCCGTCGCGGAGCCCGAGCCGGTTGCCGACCCCGACCCCGAGCCGGTCGTGGCTTCCGCAGCCGAGCCCCTGCCGGCCGAGCCCCCCGCAGGGGACCCGGTCGTCGAGGACCCGGCGCCCGTCGCGGTCGCGGAGCCCGAGCCGGTCGCCGAAGAAGCAAGCGTCATCGAAGCCGAACCTACTCCCGAACCCGAGCCGGTCGCTCTGGCCAAGACGCCCGCTGTGGATAACCCGGTCGTTGTGGACGACGAGCTGGTCGCGGACGTCGAGTCCGCGTTCGCGACGGCGCCGATCCTCGCGGACGCACCCGAGCCAGAGGAAGCGCCCAAGGCCGAGGACGACCTCGCCAGGATCGAAGGCATCGGTCCCAAGATCGCCGCCGCGTTGAAGGCGGCGGGCATCACCACCTATGCCGCATTGGCCGATGCCGAGCGGTCCGCCTTGGAAGACGCGCTCGCCAACGCCAATCTGCGATTCGCACCGAGCATTGGTTCGTGGAGCCGTCAGGCGCGTCTCCTCGCTGACGGCGACGAGGCGGCCTTCAAGGAGCTCACGGACTACCTGGTCGCCGGTCGCGAGCCGACCCCCAAGAAGCCGGTCGTGGCGCCGGAGCCGGTTGTCGCTGAGGCCGAGCCAGTACAGGAGCCGCAGCCCGAACCGCAGCCCGAGCCGCAGCCCGAGCCGGTCGCCGAGGTCACGCCCGAGCCGGTTGCCGAGGTCACGCCGGAGCCGGAGCCGGAGCCGGTCGTGGCGGCAGAGCCGGAGCCGGTCGTGGTCGCCGAGCCGGCCGCCGTCGCGGAGGCCGCGCCGGAGCCGGTCGTCGCGGCGGTGGCCGTGGACGACGGGCCGCCGGACAACCTGCAGCGGATCGAGGGGATCGGCCCGAAGATGTCGGCCGCGCTCATCGCCGCCGGGATCCGGACCTACGTGAAGCTCGCCGAGTCCGACGTGGACACGCTGCGCACCGCGATCGAAGCGGCCAACCTGCGGTTCGCCCCGAGCATCGTCACCTGGGCCCGGCAGGCGCGCCTGCTCGCGGAGGGCAAGGAGACGGAGTTCAAGGAGCTGACCGACTGGCTGATCGCCGGCCGCGAGCCGACCGCCAAACCCTCCTCCACCGGCACGGCCGGCAGCGCCGCCGGGTCCGCCTGATGGCGGGCACGACGACGACCCGGACCGTGCGGCACGAGCTGCGCAGGGTCAACCCGGTCGTGCCGATCGTGGCCGGCGTGGTCGGGTTCGCCGCGCTCGCGGCGGGCATGGAGGTGCCGTTCCGGCACCACATCGAGAACGTGCTGACCGACCACACGAAGGTCGCGCTGAGCAACGCCGGGATCGACGCCCAGGTGTCGTTCACGGGGCGGGACGGCACGGTGCGCGTCGGCTCCGCCGACGAGCGGCAGAAGGCCGAGGACGTCTCCCGCGCCGTGGAAGGCGTGCGGGTCGTGACGGTGATCGCGCCACCGAAGGTCGAGGTGCCGCCGTCACCGGTCGCGGTGAAGTTGCTCGTCGACGCCGGGAAGGCGACGCTCACCGGTACAGTCGCCGACGACGCCGCCAAATCGGCCCTCGCCGACGCGGTGAAGACGGCCTTCGGCAGCGAGAACGTGCTCGACGAGGTGACCGTCGACGCCAAGCGCAGCACCGACGGCGTCAAGCTCGGCGCGCTGGCGCCGGTGCTCGTCGCGCTCGGCAAGGAGACCAAGGCCGGGGTCGTCGACCTGCAGGGCGGCACGGTGACGCTGACCGGCACGGTCGTGTCGCAGGCGGTCAAGGACCAGGCCGAGCAGGCGGCCCGCGAGGTCACCGGCATCGTGCGCAACGAGCTGGCGATCGGCGAGGCCAAGGCCGAGCAGGTGCAGACGCAGCTGGTGGCACTGCCGACGGTCGAGTTCGAGAACGACAGCGCGACGCTGACCCCGCAGGGGCAGGCGGTCGTCGCCAACGTGGCGTCGATCCTGAAGGCCAACCCCAGTATCCGGATCAGCATCGAGGGCCACACCGACAGCACCGGCACCGAGGCGAGGAACCAGACGCTGAGCGAGGCCCGCGCCAAGACGGTCCTCGACACGCTGGTCGCGCAGGGCATCGCGGCGGAGCGGCTGACCTCGAAGGGCTTCGGCGAGTCCCGCCCGAAGGTCCCCGACACCAGCGACGCCGCCAAGGCGATCAACCGCCGGGTCGAGTTCATCGTCCAGCAGTAATACGAAGGCCAGCAGTAATACGAAGGCCAGCAGTAATACGAAGAAGGGGGGCCACAACGGCCCCCCTTCTCGGTAACAGCGATCAGTGGTGCACGGGGAACAGCGGCGCGCGGACCGCGCTGCTGTCGGCCCGCAGCGACTTCGCCTGCAGCGAGACCGCGGTCGGGTCGGGCTGCGGCAGCGCGTCGCACGTCGCGTCGGCCTTGTCGCCCTTCTTGCGGGCCGGCAGCTTGCCGGTCGCGAGGTAGTCGGCGATCACGTTGTCGACGCACTCGTTGCCGTTGAGCGAGTTGGCGTGCGTGGTCTGGCCGACCTCCGCCAGCAGCGCGCCGTTCGGGAAGCGGCGGCGTGCCTCGAGGCTGCCCTCGAACGGCGTGGCCGCGTCCAGCGTCGTGCCGACGAACAGCACGCTCTGGACCTTCGAGCCGTCGACCTTGACCGGCTTGGACACCTTGCCGGGCCAGAAGAGGCACGGCGCGTTGTACCAGGCGTTGTCCCAGGTCATGAACGGCGCCTTGAGGAACGTGCGCCAGTTGTCGCGCTCCCAGGTGCTCCAGCTCTGCGGCCACTGGGTGTCGGTGCACTGCACCGCGTTGTAGACCGCGAAGCCGTTGTCGTCGCCGGGGGCGACGTAGTTCTCGTACGCCGCGACGATGAGGTCGGTGTTCTTGTCGTTGGCCCAGCCGGCGAACGCCTCGGCCAGCTCCAGCCACGTCGACTGGTAGTAGCCGGCGTAGAGGAAGATGTCGGCGAACTCGTCCGGGCCGACCACGCCGCCGGCCGGCTTGGTGCGGAGCTTGTTCTGCTCCGCGTACCAGCGCAGCTGCACCTCGGTGCCGGTCTTGCCCAGGTGGTAGACCGAGTCGTACTTGGCGACCCAGTCGAACCAGATGCGCTCGTTGCGCTCGAAGTTCACGTCCTGGTCCAGGTTCGCCTGGTACCAGACCTTGCGCACGTCGACGTTGCCGTCCAGCACCATGCGGCGCACCTGCTTCGGGTGCAGCGTGCCGTAGACCTGGCCGAGGTAGGTGCCGTACGAGAAGCCGTAGAAGTTGATCTGGCTGGCGCCGAGCGACTTGCGGATCGACTCCATGTCGTTGACGGAGTCCACCGTCGTCATGTGGTCCAGCAGCTCGCCGCCGGCCTTACCGCAGGCCTTGGCGTAGTTCTTGGACCGGTCGAGCCAGGTCTTCTCGATGCTCTGGTTCCACGGGATGTACTCCGGACGCGGACCGTTGAAGTAGTCGTTGTCGCAGGACAGCGCGGGAACACTGGAGCCGACGCCGCGCGGGTCGAAGCCGATCCAGTCGTACGCCTGGCCGGCGCCGTTGGGGACGTACTCGCCCAGCACCGACAGCGTCAGCCCGGAGCCGCCGGGGCCGCCCGGGTTGACGAGCATGACGCCCTGGTAGTCCTTCGCGGCGACCTTCGCCTTGATCCGCGAGACGGCGATCTGGATCTTCTTGCCGTTGGGCTTGCTGTAGTCCAGCGGCACGTCGAGCAGGCCGCACTCGGCACCGCGCCGCTGCAGGCCCGGGCTCTCGCACTGACCCCACGTGATCTTGGCAGCCCCTGCCGTGTCCGCCCCTGGCGCGGCCGAGGCGCCGGTCGCCGGGACGACGACCAGCGCCGTGGCCGCCGCGGTGAAGAGGGCGAGCCCCTTCACGGTCTTTCGCTCCACAGATCCTCCCAAATTTGCCCAAATGGGGGTCTTCGGGCAATTGATTCGGGCCAAACGATGTCACGCTGATCGTTTCGGGCGTGCCTGACGCGCGGAAGACCGGCAACCCTTTCCTCCACCCGTGCAAACTCGCCCCGCGCACCGGTGGTGACCTGGCAGCGGGGTCGGGGCGGACCGCCGGTGCGGCAGCGAGGGGCCTCGGCGCCGGCCGGCCGCCGCTCGTGCGGTGGGCCGCCATGTCCCCGAGACGTCGCATTGAACATTGACGACGTTGCGATACCGGCGCCGCTATCGGAATTGTCTGATGTGGGGCGGCTCGGCCACGCCGTCCGCAGCGGCGAGCCCGTCGCCCCAGGCGGGAGAGGTGCTCGGCCGCCACCTCCCATGCCTGGCCGGCGGCGGAACATCGTTAGGGAGAGAATGATTCCGGCGCCGCCAAGAGCATTATTTACATTGGAGTATTTGAATTATCAAGCAACCGCTATTCACCGGAATGGGAGACGGATAGCCGCTCGTGTCCTGGTTTTCCTGCCCCGATGCTGGACGGGTCGCGATGACCACGACACGAGGGAGGCACCAGTCATGGCCCAGCAGAAGCCAGCGAACCGGCTCAGCCGCCGAGGCATCCTCACCGGAGCGGGAGCCGGTGGCCTGGCCGCGGTCACCGCCGCGGTCACCACCGCCGGCCCGGCCGCCGCCGCACCCGGCGACCCGGTCCTCCAGGGCGCCGACAACAACGCCGGCGCCGGATCGACCATCCTGCGCTCGACCGCCGACACCGCCACGCTCGACGTCCGCAACACCGCCACCGTCGCCGTCGAGGCCACCGGCTTCGACGCGGGCGTCGTCGGGTACTCCTCCAACGGAAACGGCGTCATCGGCCGCAGCGACATCGGCTACGGCGTCATCGGCGTCGCCGGCGACCTCGGCGGCGTCGGCGTCGTCGCCTCCGCACCGGACGAGTTCAGCAAGACCGCCCTCTCCGTCCGCGGCCAGGCCCGCTTCAGCCGCAGCGGCACCGCCACCGTGCCGGCCGGCGCGAGCAGCGTGACCGTCACCGGCCTGCACGTCTACGCCTCGACCCGGGCGCTCGCCCTCGCCCAGCGCAGCACCGCCGTGTGGGTCAAGGCGGCGGTGCCGAACCCGGCCACCGGCGAGCTCCGCCTGCACCTCAACGCCGCCGCCCCCGCCGGTGGCGTCCCGATCGCGTGGTGGCTGCTGGAGGCCTGAGGAGGCCCGACCGGCCGCAGCGGTCCGCCCCCGGGAGGACCGCTGCGCGCCGCGTCGAGGAGCGATCGGGGATCACCCGGCAAGCAGGTCACGCCGCGCAGGCGATGCCGGTGACGATGTGGATCGGGAGCCGCCGGCGTCCCTCCCGGCTTGCCGGGTCATCGGGGGGAACTGGAGCAACTGCCGGCCGGAGGTCAGCTTAGGGAAACCGTAAAGATTCTTCATAAATCGATGTGTTTGCTGTCTACCAGGGGCGATGGCTGGTCGGATGGGGGCTCAGCGTCGATCTGAACGGAAGTGATCTGGTGTCCAGAGTGCGCCTGTGGGCGGGGCTCGCCGCGACCGCCGTCGTCGGTGGCGTCGTCGCCGTCTTCAACATGCTGCCCGCGTCGGCGGCTTCGTGCTCGCCGGCCTGGCAGGCGTCGGCCGTATACACCGGCGGTGCCACGGTGTCGCGGAACGGGCACAACTTCCTCGCCAAGTGGTGGACGCAGAACGAGGCGCCGCCCGGGACCACCGGGGTGTGGCAGGACCAAGGGTCGTGCGGCGGGAGCACGCCGCAGCCGCCGACGCAGACCGGGTCCGCGGGCGGGTGCAGCTTCCCGGCGTGGGTGCAGGGACGCAACTACGTGACCGGTGACATCGTGAAGTTCACCGACGGCAAGTACTACATCGCCGAGCACGACAACCCGGGGTACAGCCCGACGATCAGCACCTGGTACTGGGACCCGTACACCTGCAACGGCGGCGGAGGGGGCGGCACGACGCCGCCGCCGAACCCGACCACGAACCCGCCGTCGAACGGGGCGTTCGTCGTCAGCGAGGCCCAGTTCAACCAGATGTTCCCGAGCAGGAACCCCTTCTACACGTACAACGGCCTCGTCGCGGCGCTGAGCGCCTACCCGGCGTTCGCGAAGACGGGATCGGACGCCGTGCGGAAGCAGGAGGCGGCGGCGTTCCTCGCGAACGTGAACCACGAGACCGGTGGCCTGGTGTACATCGTGGAGCAGAACACCGCGAACTACCCGCACTACTGCGACGCGAGCCAGCCGTACGGGTGCCCCGCCGGGCAGGCCGCGTACTACGGCCGCGGGCCGATCCAGCTCAGCTGGAACTTCAACTACAAGGCCGCCGGTGACGCGCTCGGCATCGACCTGCTGCACAACCCGAACCTCGTGCAGACCGACCCGGCCGTGGCGATGAAGACGGCGCTCTGGTACTGGAACACCCAGAGCGGCCCGGGCACGATGACGCCGCACAACGCGATGGTCAACGGGGCCGGGTTCGGCGAGACGATCCGCAGCATCAACGGCAGCCTCGAGTGCGGCGGGCGCAACCCGGCGCAGGTGCAGAGCCGGGTGGCGGCGTACCAGCGCTTCGTCGGCATCCTCGGCGTCGGCGTGGGAGCGGGCTCGCTGAGCTGCTAGTGGCTGAAGGCCAGGAGGGCGCCCCGGGGAGTGGGGCGCCCTTCTCTTTGTCCGACGGTCACGGCAGGTGCAGGTGCTCGCGGTACTCCTGCAGCGCGCGCCGGGCGAACACCTGCTGGAACGTGGCGACCCGCTCCGAGCGCCCGCGGCCGACGAAGCTGACGAACCAGTGCAGCACCGCGGTGACCCGATGCTTGAAGCCGACGAGGTAGAGCAGGTGCACGGCGAGCCACATGAACCAGCCGACGATCCCGGAGAAGTGCAGCTTGCCGACGCTCGCCACCGCCGAGAAGCGGGAGATCGTGGCCATGCTGCCCTTGTCGAAGTACGTGAACGGCTGACCGGTCGCCTCGCCGGCGAGCCGCTTCCTGATCTGGCCGGCGGCGTGGCGGCCGCTCTGGATCGCGACCTGCGCGACGCCCGGCAGCCGGTTGAGCGACATCATGTCGCCGATCGCGAAGATCTCCGGGTGGCCCGGCACGGTGCAGTCCGGGTTGACCTCCAGCCGGCCGGCCCGGTCGGTCGAGGCGCCCGTCGCCTTCGCCAGCTGCGTCGACAGCGACGGCGCGGCCACGCCCGCCGCCCAGATCTTCGTCATCGACTCGATCCGCTTCCGGCCGGTGCCCGTCTCGACTTCGATGCCGGTCTCGTCGACGTCGACGACCTTCGTGCCCAGCTCGACCTCGACGCCCATGGTGTGCAGCTGCCGCAGCGCCTTCGTCGACAGGTGGTCGCCGAAGGTCGACAAGACCGTGTCGAGCGCGTCGACCAGGATGATCCGCGCCTGCTTCGGGTCGATGTTGCGGTACTGCCCCGGCAGGTGCCGGTGGGCGAGCTCGGCGATCTGGCCGGCCATCTCGACGCCGGTCGGGCCGGCGCCGACCACGACGAACGTCAGCCACCGCTCGACCGCGGCCGGGTCGGTCTCCAGCTCGGCGAGCTCGAACGCGCCGAAGATCCGCCCGCGCAGCTCCAGGGCGTCGTCGATGCTCTTCATGCCGGGCGCGTGCTCGGCGAACGCGTCGTTGCCGAAGTAGGACTGCGACGCGCCGGCGGCGACGATCAGCGAGTCGTACGGCACGGTGTAGCTGGTCCCGGTGGGCGCGACCGCCGTGACGGCCCTCGCCTCCGGGTCGATCTCGGTGACGGTGCCGAGCAGCACCTTCGCGTTGCTCTGCCGCTTGAGGATCTCCCGGATCGGCGGCGCGATCTCGCCCTCTGACAGGATGCCGGTCGCCACCTGGTACAGCAGCGGCTGGAACAGGTGAAAGGCGGTGGTGTTGATCAGGGTCACGTCGACGGGTGCGTTCTTCAGCGCCTTCGTGGCGAACAGACCGCCGAAGCCCGCGCCGACGATCACGACGCGGTGGCGTCCTTGTGCACGCTCGTCCATCTGCATCTCCCGATTGGGGGTGTGGATCGTGCAGATCAAGTACACCACTCCTGGCGGGCGATGACCGTGTGTCCTCCATGACGTTTCACGGCCCTCTGTCAGGGAATCAGTCCCCTCACGTAGGCCGCCTGGCCCGCGTGCTGGGTGTCGTCGTCCAGGACGCTGACCAGCCGCACCCCGAGCGTCACCGGCGGGTCCCACCGCTCGTCGACGATCTGGTCGAGATCCTCTTCGGTGAGCTTCTCCAGCCACGCGATCGTCCGCGCCGACACCGCTTCGAAGTATCCGATCAACACGTCGGCGCTTTCCGGCTGTACCGCCTGGACCTGCGCGGCCGTGTGGCCGTAGCCGGTGTCGTGCTGGTCCTGCCGCAGCCCGAAGCGCGGGGCCCAGTCGCCGGTCACCCACAGCTGCTCGGCGCCGTTGATGCGCTCCGCGATGTGCTCGTCCTGGACCCGCGTGAGGTGCCAGACCAGCCATCCGACCGTGTTCGCGCCGGGCGCCGGCGCCCACCGCAGCTGCTCCGGGCTGAGCCCTTCGACCGCGGCCCTGACCAGGTCAGGCAGTCGCCCGTACCCCTCGACGAGCAGTTCGTTCACCCGCATGGCGCTCTTCTCCTCGTGGCACGTTTTCGGGATTTGACCTCTCTCGGAGGTCCGTAGTGTTCAGCACATCGCAAGAACACAGCGAACACCACATAAACGCCAGCTTTCACAAAGGGGAATGACATGAGCGAGTACGGCGAGTTCGAGACCGGCGAGCAGCACGAGTCCCTCGACCAGCTGCACGAGGTCGACGCGAACGAGAGCAACTACGACTCGCAGTTCGGCGTGTACGAGCAGGACCACGCCTCGGCCGAGAGCACCAGCTTCGACCAGGGCCACCACGTCTCCTACAGCGACCCGACGACCGGCGTGCAGTACGAGGAGTCGGACTTCACCTCCTACGACCACTCGGCCGCCGAGACCGACCACGTCTTCGCCGCCGAGGGCTCCGAGTCGGCGTCCTCGAGCGAGTTCCACGAGCTCGAGGCCCTGCAGGCCCGCTTCGACGCCGCGTTCGCCGAGGGCACCTTCGCCTCGAACTGATCTGCTCTGTAAAGGGGGGCCCTCGGGCCCCCTTTTTGACGTTCAGAACTTGGTGGGGACGAGCGCGGCGAGGGCGCTCACCACGAACGGGCTGATGATGACCAGCCCGCTGCGCAGCTCCCCGAACGTCGTCTGGTCGATGCCGAGCAGCTTCTCCAGCTTCGACCGCTCCTCGGCCTTGTCCACCAGGTCGTCCAGCGCCACATCCGTGAGCGGGAAGTGCCGGTCGACGAACAGCGCGCACCGGCGGCGCAACGTCGTGCTCGCCGGCACGTACATGACGCCGACGACGAACGAGGCGACCGCCCCGGAGAACAGCACCGCCGCCTTCGGCAGCTCCGCACCCCATCCCGTGGCCGCGCCGTTGACGAGCGTGACGAGCAGCACCAGGAACCCGAGCTGGTTGAGCAGGCGGCTCACCAGCCGCCGCAGGCTCAACAAGGTGTTGAGCTGCTGCCCCGGCGACCCGTCGATCCTGCGCCGGGCCACCCGGTGCACCGCGCCGAGCGTCGCCGCCGACGGCAGCGCCCCGCAGATCGCGATCGCCGACAGGGCCAGCCCGCGGCTCGTCAGCCCCTGCTCGCCGAGCACGAACGGCGTGGCCGCCACCAGGCCGACCGCCACCGCCACCGCCGCGAGCACCAGGTGCAGCACGTGGAACAGCCGGACCCGGTGCACCGTGCCGAGGTCCCGCCACCGCGCCGCGCCGAACCCGAACGCCTCGCCGCTGGCCGCCCCGAGCACCGCCGCCAGCACCGCGAACAGCACCCACCGCGGCTCGTGCCCGTGCTGCGGGCTCGTCCACGCGATCCACGTCCCGAGCACCGCCCCGAGCAGCATCGCGAGCAGCCGCAGCTCCCCGGTGATCGTCTCCTCGGCATCCTCCGTCACCGCCACGCCGGACAGCCTTTCTGTAGGGTCTGCCCATGGTCACCGTCGCACCGCTCGACGCGGAAGACCGCGCCGCGTGGGAGGTCCTCTTCACCGGGTACAACACCTTCTACGAGCGCGTCCTGCCCCCGGACCGCTTCGACGCCGCGTGGGCGGGCTTCCAGGAGGACACCCGCATCCACGCCCTCGGCGCCAAGCTCGACGGCCAGCTCGTCGGCATCGCGCACTTCCTCGTCCACGCGAGCACCACCACCGACGACGTCTGCTACCTGCAGGACCTCTTCACCGCCCCGTCGGCCCGCGGCCAGGGCGTCGCCACCGCGCTGATCGCCGCCGTCACCGACTGGGCCCGCGCCCGCCGCTGCAACCGCGTCTACTGGTCGACCCACCACACCAACGCGACCGCCCGCCGCCTGTACGACCAGGTAGCCGTCAACCGCGGCTTCATCCTGTACCAGATCCCCCTCTGACCTGCCACGTCATCCGGGTGGAAACACGTGCGTGCCACACCGGCCCGACAGGGTAACCTGTCTGCGCGGGCTGCTAGCTCAATGGCAGAGCTGCGGACTTTTAATCCGTAGGTTCAGGGTTCGAGTCCCTGGCGGCCCACCCTCTGACCTGCGGAAACGCAGGTATCATGGTTACATTATTCGATTGAGTCGCTCGGAATTGCTCCGGAGTTGCTCGGTTCGCCTACTGGACGTGGTCGCAATGTCACGCTGTTGCGGTCTCGGTCTGCGTTGGGCGTGTCCGCCGGTTCGGTGACTTGCCGCACGTGCTGGTCTTGCTGCGCTGCCGTAGTGGGGTGACGTTGCCACGTTGGTTCGGTACGTGCCGCTCGCGGGACGAGCGCGGCGGCGGCGTCGGCTTTGGCCCGTTCCGTCTCAAGTTCCTGGATGACGGAGGTGTAGGTGTCGGACGTGATGGTGATCGAGGAGTGGCCGAGAGTCTCATTGATGTCGTTGAGGTCGGCGCCGGTGGCCTTGAGGTAGGTGGCGGCGCGGTGCCGCAGGTCATGGAGGCGGATCGGTGGCAGTTCGGCGGCTTCGACGAGTTCTTCGAAGCGTTCGCTGACGTGGTCGGGATGCCATGGGGTGCCGTCGGATTTGACGATGAAGTCGCCGCTGTCGGGCCATTCGTCGCCGGACGCCACTGCCAACGGTCGCGCATCGCCTTGCACTCGGTGAGGGCGGCGATTGAGGCGACGTCGAGGGCGAGGGTGCGGTCGCCTGCGTCGCTCTTGGCCTTCTTCCGCACGGCCCGGTAGCCGACGGTGGTGACCTGCTCGGAGAAGGTGATGGTGCACCATGATCTTGCTCGGCCGTTCCCTGGTGGCCCGCCATTGCGCGATCGCGGCTTTCGTCCATACCTTCGCTTTAGGGCGTTCCCGGACGGCAGTTCGACGGGGCGGCCGGGTTGAACGCAAATCAGCCGGTGGGTGCGGATAGCGTCGTCGAGCGCCTTACGTAGGCGTCGCGCGGATGCGGTGCATCGTCGCCGGCCCGGTGATCCGCAGCCCCTTGGCGCCGGCTCGGACCGCAGGGTCGTCGCCCTGCCGGGCGAGGTCTACCTCGGTGTTGCGGTCGGTGATCGCGTCGAACATCGCTTGGACGTGCACGACGCGAGGTTCGTCGATACCGCGAGGTGGGTGTCCGCCGTGGCCGCCCCGAGGTACCCGGCCGGCGGCTCGTCGAGCGTGTCCGGCCGGGTGTCGATGAGATCCTCCCACCGGGCCTGCGCACCGCGATCGAAGCCGGACCTGACCCGGCAGGCGAGGGCCCGCCGCTCCTGGCGTTACCGCTGCCGGTGCAGCCCACCCTGGCGGGCCCGCCCGCTGTCCCATTCGACCTCCGCCAGCCGCGCGTCCTCGACGTCAGTGTCACCGCGCGGCATCGGCGCTTCGCTCGCGACCGCTGCCGCGAGCGCGTGATCGGTCGCGGCGAGCTGCTCGCAGGCGGCAAACAGCCGGCGCGACATGGCCAGAATCAGGTCGGTCCCAGGCACCCGAAACGATGACCTGCGGCTCACCACCGTCCGCGCCTAGAACCGCCGCTCAACCGTGGAACGTGGGTGGGGATGGCAACAAGAGCGGGCGGACGTAGCATCGGGGACTTCCGGTAAGTACCGCCACCCAACAGTATGAGTGAAATTGAATCTAAACGATGCGTGGTCACGGTTTGTAATGGAGATTGATAGATAAGCTTTCGCCGATGCACTGTTCCGCTACGTTCAAGCTGTCGAGATAGGGGACTCGTACATGGCTGCACGGAAATCAGTGGTAAAAGTCAGCGCCCTCTCGGCGCTCACTCTCGCTGCGTTCATGGTTGCCACGCCGGCCGCCTTCGCCGCCGGCACCTCGGGCAAGGTGAACAACTGCTACACGCAGTGGTGGAACACCGCTTGGGCGCAGAAGTGCGACGCGCCCGGTGCGAGCGTTTCCGGCAACTACACGTCGATTGTCGACTGCAGCGCGCCCGAAATTCCGGACCGGTCGATGAACGTCACGCGTTCAACCAACAGCACGGACACGGTGCCCGGGTACAGCAACTGCATCTACGGTATCAACACCGGGTACATCCGCCGCTAAATCGGACCGTCGAGCGGATCGCCGGCGTCGGCGTTCCGTGAGATGAATCCGGACGGCACCGGCATGCTCCTTCGCGGTCAATCGGTGTAGGGCCGGCCTTCGGCGTTCATGCGCAAATAATTATGCTTGAACGGGGTTCATGGACGCCGGAGGGCGGCTATCAAGCATGTAGCCGCCCGTCGATCAGACCGCGTACGTAGATTCGATCGGCCCTGATCAGCTTCCCGAAACGCAAGTCGGGCCGGGAGTTCATCGCGGCGTGCCGATCCGCTCCGGGAGTGTCGGGCACCCGCGGCCGAACAGGTGCCGCTATACTCCGCCAAGCGGAATCCTGCGCGATAACCACGGAAGTCAGTGTCACGACGCACGCAAGAAATGGCCTCCTGAATGCTGAGTGTAACGAACGTAAGTCAGGGCTACGGCGGTAACTCGGTTATCGACGACATCACCCTGAACATGGAGTACGGACTGCATGCACTGTTGGGGCCGAACGGTGCAGGAAAGACCACACTCCTGCGCACGTTGGCCACCGTGATCCCGCCGCGTCGCGGCGTGATCTGCCTCGACGGCCTCGAGCTGAAGTTCGAAGCACTCAATGAGATACGGCGCCACATCGGCTATCTTCCACAGCGATTCGGGTTCGACCCCGGGATGACCGCGTCCGAATTCGTCTACTATGCGGCCTGGGCCCGCGGGCTGCCTCGAAACGAGCGGGCGGCGGCGGTCGACGAGGCCATCGAAAAGGTGGGGCTGGTCGACAAGAAGCACGTGAAGATGCGCAAGATGTCCGGCGGGATGATCCAACGGGCGGGTATCGCCTGGGCCATCGTCGGAAACCCTTCCCTCGTCATCCTGGATGAACCGACGGTCGGCCTCGATCCGTTGCAGCGGATCCATTTCCGGAGCGTCATCGCTCAGCAGAACAACGCGGTGATCCTGCTGAGCACGCACCTGACCGACGACGTGGACGCCATCGCAGATCACATCATTGTGCTCGACGCCGGAGCGATCCGATTCCAGGGGACCAAGGACGAACTCAGCCGGGAAGGCGACCCGTCCAGTCCGGGAAACACTCCCTTGGAGCGCGCCTACACGACACTTCTCGCCGACCATCGGGAGCGGTAGAGCATGTGGTTCCTGACGCTGCGGCGTAGCCCGGTCCGATGGTTCGTCCCGTTCGCCCTGGTGGCCAGCCTCGCGGTGCTGCTGGTGCGCGACCGGTACTGGATCGGAGTGTGGTCCGAGACATCAGCGGCGGCCCAGATCCCGGCGCTCCTGGTCAGCGGGCTCAGTGCCGCTGCGGCTGCCTGGTCGGTCGGCAGCACGGCACGGCACGGCACCGTCGAGCAGACGTTGGCGTCCGCGCTGCCACGATGGCGCCGGGAACTGTCCGGCGTGGTCGGGGCGCTGTTCTATTTCGCCGTGGTCTCCCTGGCCGTGCAAGCGGTCGCGGTCGCGTTCACGGTCCGGACCAATCCGCCTGGCTTCGGCATGTGGGCGGGATACCTGCTGATGGGGCTGGTGGTGACGGTCCTGTCGGTGGCGTTCGGGCACGTGATCGGGAAGTGGCTGTCGGGCCGGTTCGCGGCTGCGGTGGCGGGCCTGTCCTGGTTCATCGTGGCCACGTATCTCGGGCAGTCCTTAGCGCTCACCGTGCTCAGCGGCCCCGTGTACGAGCAGGTCGACGAACTGACCATGGTGGTGCGGCTTCTGGCCGCGCTGGCGCTGGTCGCTGTGGCTGTCATGGTTCCCTCCATGGACTCCGCCACCCGGGCCGTCGCCAGTGGCGCGGAATCCGTCCCCCGCCGTTCGCGACCCCTCGTGCTGACCTCCGCGGTGGCGGTGTTCCTGCTGCTGTTCGCGGCGATGCTCGGCAACCCGATCACCGCCCGGCAGCCCACGACGGCAGCCCTGTGCCAAGGCGCTCAGCGGGTGGTGATCTGCCTGTGGCCCGCGCATGAGAAATATCGCGCCATGGTGTCGGGGATCATCGATCGTGCCGAGCGACTCCCACCCGAACTCAAGATCCCACCCCACTTCGACGAATACGGTCTCAGTTTCCGCCCGTTCTCGACCGACTCCCGGAATGTGGATCTCACGACCGACCACCTGCCGTACTTCATCCTGACGGAAGGAAGCATCTGGTCGGTCTCTGGGCCGATCGCGGTGGAAACCGTGAAGAACAGCCTGACCTTCTGCGAGGGCGACGTCGCCACCAAGGGCCAGCAGTTGAACGACACCGTGACCGAGTTGCAGGACTGGCTCGAGGCATACCTGGCAGGCGGCGGGCGACCCGACTACCACACCAGCGCCGCTGCCGAACGCAAGGCGATCGCATCGCGTGCGATCGACCGCGCCAACAGCGGCGACATCGCTGCGCAACTGTCCTGGGCCGCCACCGTCATCAAGGATTACAACGGTGCATCTTGCCGATGACGCGCGCACACCGCTCCGACTCTTCGTCCGTTCCCGCCGTTCGTGGATGGCCCTGGTCCTGACCGCAGTGCTGTGCGCGTGTGTACCGCTCGTCGGCGCGTTCCTGTTCCCCGCGCCCAGCGAGGGAGTGCGGGGCGGGATCCTGGGCGTGCCGGGCTGGCGGTTCCTTGCGGTGGGGGTGACGTTCGGGCCGATCCTGTTCAGTCAGAGTCCGTTCGGCGAGATGGAGGCGGCCACCGGCAAGAACTGGCGGCAGGTCGAGCTCCTCGTCCTGCTGGTCAACATCGTCGCCTGCGTGACCCTGTTCACGGTGACCTGTTGGGTCACGTTCAACGGCCCGACCGCGCTCCTGATCCTCCGCGGCATTGTCGGATGGATGGGCATCGCGTTGGCCAGTGGGCGGATTCTGGGCTGGAAGGCCGGTTGGGTCGGGCCCCTCGCCGTGCTGCCCGTGGTCGTGTATTGGGGCCACGGAAGCACCGGTTACCGCTGGTGGGACTTCACCTCCCTGCCCCCCGCCAACCCGGGATCCTGGGTGGTGGTCGGATGTCTCGCCGCCTTCGGCGCGACGACCTACGTGTTTAGCAAGTGGCGCTGGCGGCATCTCACCAACCTGGTCAGACGGCGGATCGCTGCGCCGGCAGCCGCGGCCTCGAAGGACCGGCGCGTCACCGATCGCACCGGCTGACGGCGAACACGCCCGACGCGGAGATCGTCGGAGATCGTCGGCGGTCGTCGGCGGGGGCAGCCACCCAGGCCGCGCCACTGGGACGCCGGACCGGGGCCGGCGGGGTGCGTCAGTGAGACCGGTTGCCAACGGACCGTCTCGCCCTTCTCCTTCAGCCGGATGAGGCACTGATCCGGGTCGGGATCGGACGGCAGCAGCGCGAGTGCACCCCCGTCGGCACGCGGTCTCAGACCACCGTCGGTGAGTGAGCGGACGAGGTGGATCGCGCACATGCCGCTGTCCGAGGCGCGCTGGCTCGGGGTCGTGGTCGTCGCCGACACATCCGCGGCCGGCCGGTTGGTGATCGCGGGTTGCTCCGTGGGTGCTCGGATGTTCACCAACCTGGACGGACGCACACGGACGGAAAAGGAAAGCCCCCGAGGTGCCAACTCGGGGGCTTGGTACGCAGCGTCAACAGCGCCTGGACCAGTGCGGATGTACCGGGACGGTTATAGACTCAACACGGACGATGCTCCGTTACCGTCTGGAAGTATCTAAATATGCGAAATTCGGATTTTTAATCCGTAGGTTCAGGATTCGAGTCCCTGGCGGCCCACCAGATGTGCAGGTCAGAGCCGGTGCGGCGAGCGCCTGCTCTGCCGTCTTGAGGCGGGACCTCGGGCGCCGGGGGCGTAGCCATGCGGGCGGCACACCGCGCCCCGGATCACTGCTACGGCGTCTGACGGGGGATACCTGTCAACGGCGGAGATGTCAGGAAGACGTCAGGCAGAAGGGGTGGCCAGCCGGATCCAGGAGTACCCGCCAGCGTCCGTCGCCGGGCTGATGGGCCGGTTTGGCCGCGCCGAGTTCCAGCGCCAGCTCTTCCATCACATCGAGGTCGTCAGCGCGGAAATCCAGGTGGAACTGTTGTGGCACGTCCTGACCCGGCCACTGCGGAGCCCGGTATCCGTCAACCCGCTGGAATCCCAGATCACAGCCGGAGTCGTCCGTCAGAGCGACGAACTCGTCCGTACTGAAGAGCTCGCGCATCCCGGTCAATGCACCGTAGAAGCCCGCCAGCGTCTGCGGGTCGGCACAGTCCAGAGTCACCCCTCGCAGTACAGCGCCTGGCACCATTCGCTCCTTCGTGTCCGCGCGTCTGTCTCCATTAGCCGCCGCTACACGCGATCACCGGCCCACAGCCACACCGTACTCGCCACATCCACCGCTGAAGTAGCGGTTTACCCCCTGCCTCGGCGCAACGGGTGGCCGTGACCAGCGCTTTCGATACACGCGCCCTAGCCATGCATAGCAACCGAACGGTGATCGTTCGTGTGCGCACAACCCGACTTGCTATGGTCCGTACTCACGTGGGCAGCCCCGGCGCCGGCCCGTTCCCGGGCGGGTGGATGACGGGTATACGGCGGGGCTCAGGTCACGCTGGCCTGGCGCTATGCGTCAATCTTGACGATGACCGCTTCACCGCTGGCGGCGGCGGCGTGGAAGAGCTCCGCGACTGCCTGTGCATCTCTGCGCAGCTGCGGCATCCAAGCCTCCGCTCCCCATCCTCCCCATCCCAACTCCACGATCTCGGCGTCGAGCGCGGCACGATGTTCCTCGACCCAGCGGTCAAGTGGGGCCTCAGCGAAAAATGTCGCCACCTGACGCACGTCATCCGGAGGCATGGTGCCAACCAGGCATGCCTCGTCCCAGTCCCGTGGTAGACGTCTGAACAGCGCCGCGGCCGGAGCCTGGGATGCGTCGGTCACCCCGAAGCGGATCAGTGCTTTCATCAAGTCGCCGGTGTCCTCGGCGCAGACCACGACCCCCTGACGCTGTTCACTGCGGAACAGGTCGCTGCCCTCGGATGGGACCAGGTTCCAGAGCTGTTCAGGGCTGTAGCTACTGATCACTTCCGCCGACGTCCTTCTCCAGTAGTGGTCAACTCCCATGAGATCCCCCGTTCGTTGCGTCGATGCGCTTCACCGCACGCTCTGCGCTGTCGCGCAGGGCGATCAGCCACCGCAGGGCGTAGAGGCGGTCGGCGGCGACGTCGTCGAGAGAAACGCGGCTAGGTGTTCGGCGGTCCACACGGCGACAGGCGCCCGGACGCCGTGATCCTGCCACGCCTCGACGCGCTGCCTGGCTGGTACGGGTTGTCAACCAGTAACGCAGCCACCGCTCGACGGTCCGGCGCTGCTCGGTGAACCGCGCGAGCCGGCGGACGTGGTGCACATCGATGTTCGTCCACGTGCCGCAGATCTCGCAGCGTTCGGCCCGGAAGCGGAGCGCTGTTTCGGTGATCATCAACGTCCGAACGGACTATGGGGCTTCCTCGATGCCAGTTGTATGGTTTCGCCTCCACCCCCAGGCCCAGTCGAGGAACTCATGCGCGTTTTCCGGTCCCATCGACGATTTTTGCGCGCCGCACTGATTGCCGCCATCGTGGTCACAGGCGCGGCAGTGGTACTCAATTCGCGCCGTGACGCGACGGCCGCGACGGCGGTGCCGTCCGGCTTCCAGGAACAGATCGTCTTCAGTGGACTTGACCATCCGACCAGCGCGCGGTTCGCCGCTGACGGCCGGGTTTTCGTCGCGCAGAAGAACGGCGTCGTCGTGGTCTTCGACAACCTGGCGGACGGGACGCCGACGACCTTCGCGGACCTGTCCGCCCAGGTGTCCGACGTGTGGGACCGGGGTCTGCTCGGTCTTGCGCTGGCGCCCAACTTCCCGGTGGACCCCTCGGTCTATGTGCTGTACACCTACGATGCGCCGCTCGGCGGCGCGGCACCGTTCTACAACGACGTCTGCAACGTCGGCGGCGGCGGTGCCGGCGGCAACTGCGTGGCCAGCGGCCGGCTGTCGAAGCTGACCGCGAACGGCAACCAGTCCACCGGCACGGAGCAGGTCCTGATCAGCGACTGGTGCCAGCAGTTCCCTTCGCACTCGATCGGCGACCTCAACTTCGGCCCGGACGGCGCGCTCTATGTCTCCGCCGGCGACGGTGCCAGCTTCAACGCGACCGACTTCGGACAGTTCGGCGCCCCGGTCAACCCGTGCGGCGACCCCGTCAACGAGGGCGGCGCGATGCGCAGCCAGGACAGCCGCAGCACCGGTGACCCGACCGGCCTCAACGGCGCGATTCTGCGGATCGACCCCGCGACCGGCGCCGCGCTGCCGAACAACCCGCAGGCCGCCTCGGCCGATGTCAACACACGGCGGATCATCGCGCAGGGGTTGCGCAACCCCTACCGGTTTGCGGTCCGGCCGGGCAGCGGCGAGATCTGGGTCGGCGACACGGGCTGGAACACGTGGGAGGAGATCGACCGGATCGCCAACCCGCTGAGCACGGTGAGCAACTTCGGTTGGCCCTGCTACGAGGGTGCCCCGGCGCAGCCGGGATACCAGAGCGCGAACCTCCCGCTGTGCCAGAGCCTCTACAGCAGTGGTGACCACGTCGCGCCCTACTACGCATACAACCACGCCAACAAGGTCGTGGCCGGGGAAAGCTGCCCGACCGGCGGTTCGGGGATCTCGGGTGTGGCCTTCTACCCCGACAGCGGCGGCTCCTACCCGGCCGCCTACGCCGGCGCGCTGTTCTTCGCCGACTACTCCCGCGGCTGCATCTGGGCGATGCTCAAGGGCAACAACGGGCTGCCCGACTCGGCAAAGATCCAGACCTTCGCGGCAGGCGCGGCCAGCCCCGTGCAGCTGATGGTCGGTCCCGGCGGTGACGTCTACTACGTCGACATCACCGGCGGCACGATCCGGCGGATCCGGTACTTCCCGAACAACCGGCCACCCATCGCGTCGATCGCGGCCACGCCCACGTCCGGCTCCGTCCCACTCACCGTCGCCTTCGACGGGTCCAGCTCCACCGACCAGGACCCGGCCGACCTCGGGCAGCTGACCTACCAGTGGGACTTCGACAGCAACGGCACCGTCGACGCCACCGGCAAGACCGCCGCTTACACCTACACGACCGCCGGCAGCTTCACCGCGTCGCTCAAGGTCACGGACGCGCTCGGGGCCAGCAGCACCGCGACCGTCCTGATCACACCGGGCAACGGGGCGCCGACCGCGGTGATCGACACGCCGGGCGCCGAGCTCACGTGGGCGGTCGGCGACACCATCACCTTCGGCGGGCACGCGAGCGATCCGCAGGAGGGCACCCTGCCCGCCTCGGCGCTGAAGTGGGAGGTGCTGCTCCAGCACTGCTCGACGCTCGACGCCTGCCACACCCACTTCCTGCAGAGCTTCAACGGGGTCGACGGCGGCACGTTCACCGCACCGGACCACGAATATCCGTCGTTCGTGCGGCTACGCCTCACCGCCACCGACTCCGGCGGGCTGACCAGCGTCTCCACCGTTGACCTGCAACCCCGCACGGTCGACCTGACCTTCACGAGCGAACCGGCCGGCCTGCAGCTGACGGTCGGTTCCGCGAGCCAGAAGGCGCCGTTCACCAAGCGCGTGATCGTCGGCTCGTCCAACACGATCAGCGCGCCGATGCCGCAGACCTCGAGCACGGCCACCTACCGTTACCGCAGCTGGTCCGACTCGGGCGGGCAGACCCACACGATCACCGCCCCCGCCGCGGCGGCCTCCTACACCGCGACCTACGCCATCACCGGACCCCCGTGCCAGGAAACCTTCGAATACACCTGCACAGCGGCGCCGGCTTCCTTCATCGCGGCGGCCAACGCGACGACGCTGTCCGGAAACGACGGTGTCACGACCGCGAGTCTGCCGTTCCCGTTCAGCTTCTACGGCAAGCCGTACAGTTCGGTGTTTATCGACGTCAACGGGGTGCTGTCGTTCGCCGCACCGGGCGCGACCTCCGCCAACCAGGCCATTCCGGCCGTCGGCGGGCCCAACGCCGGGATCTACCCGTTCTGGGACGACCTGGTGGTCAGCCCCACCGGCTCGGTGCGCACCCAAACCATCGGTACCGCACCCAACCGACGGTTCGTCGTCGAGTGGCGCAACGTCTACATCAACGGCACGACACCCAAGCTGTTCTCCGTCGAGGCGATTCTGGGTGAGAACGGATCGATAGCGTTCGCCTACGCGGGTGACTTCAGCACCGCGCTCAACCAGGGCAGCTCCGCGACCGTCGGCATCGAGGACCCGTCGGGCAAGGTCGGGCTGCGTTACCTGTACAACACCGCGGCGCTGCACAGCGGCGACGGGCTCGCGCTGGCGCCGGTCACCACGCCCAAGTTCCAGCGCAAGGTCAACGTCAACTCCGGTAAGTGTCTGGGCATGCCGGCCGGCAACATGACCAACGGGACCAAGGCCGTCCAGTGGACCTGCGACGGCTCCAGCGACCAGTCCTGGAGCATCCCCGGTGGCGTCAACGACGGCATCTACTACCAGGTGAAGAACCGCGTCAACCCGACCAAGTGCCTCGGGGTGCCCGGTGGGTCGATGGTCGAGGGCACACAACTGGTGATCTGGGACTGCGACGGCAGCGACGACCAGTTCTGGACCTACGTCAGCTACACCGATCCGAACTGCCCCACCCAGTATTCCCTGAAGAACCTCCGCTCCGGCCTCATCGTCGGGGTGAGCGGCGGCAACCCCAACAATGGCGGCCTCGTCGTGCAGTGGCGCTTCCAGGGGCTTCCCGACCAGCGGTGGTGCTGACCGTCCCTGCCGCGTAGTGAAGGAACGGCACAGCCGGAGCGGCACGCCCGGTTGTGCCGTTCCGGCTGTCCCATGGTGCGTGATGCGTCCGATCGGCAGCGGTCACCTGTATCCACGCCGACCTTCGACCGACGTTTACGGTTCGCCCTCAAAGTCATTCGTAGTGGTAGCGGCACTGCGCGATCTGTACGGTGTCGTTGGCGATCCGGTACACCAAGCGGTGCTCCTGGTCGATGCGCCGCGACCAGAATCCCGACCAGTTGCCGCGCAGCTGCTCGGGCTTGCCGATGCCCTCGTGGCCGTTGCGGCGGATGTCCTCGATCAAGGCGTTCACCCGTCGCAGCATCTGCCGGTCCTGCTGCCAGCTCAGATAGTCATCCCAGCCCCGACTGGCGAACTGCACCTTCATGCGGCAGACGCCTCGTCCGGGTCGATCAGGTCGTGCACCTCGCCACCGCCCGCGCGTAGTTCCTCGATCGCTTCGTTGAGCCGGCGGGCGTTGGCGGGGCTCGCCATCAAGTACGCCGTCTCCTTCAGTGACTCGTACTCCCGCAGCGAGATGATGACCGCGGATTCATGACCAGAGCGGGTGATCACGACCTCCTCGGCATCGTCGACGACATGGTCGAGCATCTTGGCCAGGTTCTGCCGAACCTCTGAGTAGCTGACCGTGCGCATTGCATCCCCCGAACTCCGGACTGAGACGTACAAGAAATTGTACGACCTGTTTCATCGGAGCGCACTGCCGGTCGATCCAGGGCTGGTGCGGGCATCGTGTCGGCAGGTTGGGAGTGGTGTGGATGGTGACGGTGTGCGATCGCGGAGTGGCGTAGAACAACCGGCGCGCGACGAACGTTGCCGAGGGCTTCAGGTCGATTTAGTGATTTGCATCACATGCCAGTCTTTCGGCAGGCTTAGGCGACCTGCTGGGACGGCACGGTTTCGAGAGGTGTGTCACAGCAGCGGACAGGCGGTACGCTGCGCGGTCTGATTGCCCTGGGTAGGCTGGCCGTCGGTCTCGTCCGACATGGCACCGCCCCCCGCGGCGCCGGGCGCGACTGCCGCCCAATCGCCGGCTCGACACCGGTGAATCGGGGACCCAACCGCACAGTGGGGTGAATCCGCGGGCAACCGTGGTAGGGGTCGTTCCGTCCCGAACCCGTCAGCTAACCCGGTCGGCGGCCGACGGAAGGAACAACGAGCCAGATGTCATCACGACATCCCGGTCGGCGGATCATCGCCGTCCTGATGACGGCCGCCGTCCTCTTCGGGATGGCTGCCGCTCCGGCCGCCGCCGAGCCGGGAGACGACACGGGCGACGAGGGGTCCAACGCGACGCTCGCCCAGGTCCTCGACGAGAGCACCCGTGCGTGGATCGAGGCCAAGGACAAGTACGACGCCTCGGTGAAGAACCAGGCGGACCTGACCGCCAAGCTCGCCGCGACCGAGGCCAACCTGGCCAAGGTCACCGAGCAGGTGTCGGCGATCGCCGTGGCCGCGTACCGGACGGGACCGCTCACCACGTTCATGGTGCTGATGGACTCCGGCAGCCCCACCGGGTTCGCGGAGCGGGCGGGCTCGATCGACGAGATCGCCCACCACAACGACAACCTGCTGCGCGACCTCAACCAGCTGAAGCGGGACCAGGCGGCGCAGAAGGCGGCGCTCGAGGGCGAGGTCAAGCTCCAGCAGGAGCAGGTCGCCGTCATGGCCGCGAAGAAGAAGGAAGCCGAGAAGGGCCTGGCCCAGGCGGGCGGCCCGAGCAACGGCTTCGTGTCGGCCAACCTGCCGCTCGCGCAGCCGTCGCCGCGCAACGCCAGCGGCGGCTGGTCCTCGGAGTCGTGCAAGCAGAAGGACCCGACCACCAGCGGCTGCCTCACGATGCGCACGCTGCACGCGATGCAGCAGGCACAGGCGGCGGGCTTCAAGCGGTTCGTGTCCTGCTACCGGCCGAGCGGCCCGTACGAGCACCCGAAGGGCCGCGCGTGTGACTTCTCGGTGCAGGCCAAGTCGGGCTTCGGTGGCGTCGCCGCCGGTGAGGACAAGGTCTACGGGGCCAACCTGGCGACGTACTTCGTGAAGAACGCGGACCGGCTCGGCGTCATGTACGTCATCTGGTTCAAACAGGTGTGGACACCCGCGGTCGGCTGGCACCACTACAGCGGTGTGGGCGGAGACCCCTCCAGCGACCATACGAACCACGTGCACCTGTCCGTCCTGTAAGCAGCGCCAAGACCTCACGTCTGCGGACGGCCGGCCGATAGGGCAACTGTCGACCGGCCGACGCAGGGTGAGGGGATCCGAAGTGAAGCACCGACTCGTGACGCGCAGCGACTTCGACGGCCTGGTGTGTGCCGTCCTGCTGCGTCACCTGGATCTCATCGGCGACATCACGTTCGTGCACCCGAAGGACGTCCAGGACGGCACGGTCGAGATCGGGCCGGACGACATCCTGACGAACCTGCCCTACGCGCCCGGCGCCCACCTCGTCTTCGACCACCACCACTCGGAGACCCTGCGCAACGTGGGCGACCGGAGCAACCACATCATCGACGCGGAGGCCCCGTCGGCGGCCCGGGTCATCTACGACCACTTCGGCGGCGCCGCGCGCTTCCCGGACGTGTCCGACGAGCTGATGGAAGCGGTCGACAAGGCGGACTCCGCCCAGTACGACATCACCGACATCCTGCAGCCGGTCGGCTGGACGCTGATGAACTTCCTCATGGACAGCCGCACGGGGCTGGGCCGGTTCCGGCAGTTCCGGATCTCCAACTACCAGCTGATGATGCAGCTCATCGACGCGTGCATCGACCATCAGGACGTCGAGGAGATCCTGGCGCTGCCGGACGTGGCGGAGCGCGCGGAGTTGTTCCGCGAGCAGCAGGAGCTCTTCGTCGACCAGCTGCGGCGGGTGAGCCACCTGGAGGGCGACGTCGTGGTCGTGGACCTCCGCGACGAGGAGGTGATCTTCGCCGGTAACCGGTTCATGGTGTACGCCCTGTTCCCCGAGGCCCGGGTCTCCATCCACGTGATCTGGGGCAGGCAGAAGCTCAACACCGTCTTCGCGGTGGGCAAGTCGATCCTCGACCGGACGTCGCCGACCGACATCGGCTCGGTGATGCTGCGGTACGGCGGCGGCGGCCACCTCGCGGCCGGCACCTGCCAGGTCGCGCACGATGAGGCCGAGCGGGTCCTGGCCGAGATCATCGCCAGCGTCGGCGCCCCTCGCGCCGCGGCGATGAGTTCCGGCGCGTCCTGACGTACACCCTGCATGACCTTCACCATCGCGCTGCCGGTCGCCGACCGCGTGGCTTCCCACGACTTCTACCGCGCCGTCCTCGAAACCGAACCGATCCGTGACGAAGGCCCGCTGGGCGGGGACGGGCTGCCGGAGCCGCTGCGGTTCGAGGTCGCGGCCGGGGTCGCCCTGATGCTGGTGCCCGCCGACGGCTTCGGCTGGGCGATCGGCGGGCACACCGTCGCACCGCCCGGCACCAGTGAGTGCGTGCTGCACCGGCCGGTGCCGGGGCGCGAGGACGTGCGGGCCGTGATCGAGCGGGCCCGGGCCGCCGGCGGCCGGGTCGTCACGGAGCCCGCCGAGCAGCCGTGGGGCTACGCCGGGACCTTCGCCGACCCCGACGGCCACCTGTGGATGGTCATGCCCGGGCGATGACCCGCTAGGCCGCCGCGAGCGCCGCGTTGGCGCGCTCGGTGACCCGCAGCAGGACCCGGCCGGCGATCTCGAGCTCTTCGGGGGGCACGTCGCCGTACAGCTCGGTGGTGATCCTGCTGATGCCGGCGGTGATCTCCTCGTGGCGGGCCCGGCCGAGCGCGGTGAGCGAGATGTCGCCGGTCAGGAGGCCGGCCCGCTCGGCGGCGTCGACGTGAGCGGTGGGGTCGGTCCGGAGGCCGGCCGACATCTGCGCGAGGAGCTCGTCGCGGGTCAGCGAACCGGTCGCGGTGAGATTGACGGCGACCCACTGCTCGAACGGGATGCCGGCGCGGGTGAGCAGGCGGTCGAGGACGGCGCGGGTGGCACGCTCGGCCTGGCCGAGGATGCGCCCGTTGAGGGTGGTCATGACGGACCCCTTTCCAGAAGGAGGGCTTGAAGGTCTTCGACGAAGGCGGCCCGCCGGCCCGGCTCCAGCGGTGCCAGCAGCTGCGACATCAGCTCGTGGACGATGCCGACCGCCTCCGCACTGACCGAGCGGCCGCGGGGGGTGAGCCGGAGCTGCACTGCGCGGGTGTCGGCGGGGTCGGGAAGGCGGTCGAGCAGGCCGGCCGACTCCAGGGTCCGGGCGAGCTTCGACACGTACAGCGCCTCCAGCCCCGTGTGGTCGGCGAGCCGCCGCTGGCTGGGCAGTTCGGCACTGCGCGGGTCGTGCTGCAGGCCATACAGGGTGGCCAGCAATGAATACTGCGCGTGCGTGAGACCCAGCGGCGCCAGCGCGCGGTCGACGGCGACCTTCCACTTCATGGACAGCCGCCAGACAAGGAACCCGGGCGTAGGACCACTCATGCGGGAAACAGTACATGGCAATAGTAGCCATGGCTACTAACTACAGCAGCTCCGTGTCGCGCAGCAGGCGCCACAGGCCGGCGCCGTCCGGGGCGCGCAGCCAGCGCTGGGCGGCGGACGCGGAGGAGGGCAGGCGGCGGGTGCTGCCGACCGGGGTCGGAAAGCCGCCGGCGAGGACGGCCTGGGTCGGCGAGAGGTGCCGGATCGCGACGGCCGCGACGCTGTCGGGGTGCTCGGCGACGAACTCCGCGTAGATCTCGGGGTCGTGCTGGCCGTCGTCGCCGACGAGCAGCCATCGGATGTCGGGGAACTCCGAGGCGAGCCGTGCCAGGGACGCCCGCTTGTGCGCCTGGCCGCTGCGGAAGAACCGGTCGGGCTGCGGGCCCCAGTCGGTCAGCAGGAGCGGGCCCGCCGGGTACAGGTGCCGGGACAGGAACCGGGTGAGCGTCGCCGCCACGTTCCAGGCGCCGGTGGAGAGGTAGAAGACCGGAGCGCCGGGGTTGGCGTTGACCAGCCGCTCGTACAGCACGGCCATCCCCGGCACGGAGGCCCGGGCGTGCTCGTCGAGGACGAACGTGTTCCATGCGGCGAGCAGCGGGCGGGGCAGCGTCGTGACCATGACGGTGTCGTCGACGTCGGACACGATGCCGAAGCGGACGGAGGGGTCGATGATCCTCACCGGCGCCTCGACCGGAGCGCTGTCCTCGCTCTGCAGCGTGACCGTCGCCCAGCCCGGGGCCAGGTCGGCCTCGATGACGGTGTCGATGAAGCCGCCGCGGTCGCAGCGGACCTCGCAGGTGCGACCCCCGGCCGTGATCCGCACGGGCGCGTCGGCCACGGACACGGCGGTGAACGACCGCCATCCGCGCACCTTCTTGAGGCGCTTGCCGGGCTTCGGGTCCAAGCGGGCCAGCAGGACCCGGCCGAGGACGCGGACCCAGCCGGGGCCGCCGTAGCCGGTGTACGGGGTGACGGCGACCTTCCACCCGCGCAGCCGGAGCCGCCGCTCCAGCACGTCGTGGAAGGCGTCCTCGATGCGTGCGGCTCGGTGCAGGCGGACCGGACCTGATGGGGTCAACGACACGAGATCACCCTGTCACAGCCCCCACCCTGCCGCACCAGCGCACGCAGGGTGACAATTCCGTGACCGTGGCACAAATACGGGAGCCTGAACGCCGTGTTCGCTTCTAGCGTGGGTGTTATCAGGAACACACCTTTCAAGGGGTCGAGATGGCAACCACGACGTTCGAGGCGGTACGAGCCGAGGCATTGTTCGTTTCCCACCTGCAGTGCTCACAGGCTCCGAGGAGCGACGAGATCCGGACCGCGGTGGCGATCACGCTGCGGCGCGTCGGCATCAAGGGCTGCGCGGCGCAGGTCGCGGTCGAGTTCGGCGACCACCCGGACACGGCCGTGGCGCGGATGGCGTGGGCCCTCGCGATGGTCCGCTCGACCTACCCCGTCCGGCGCAACGCCCCCAGGTCGATGCAGCTGCTGACGCACAGCGCGTGAAAACCGCACCGCTTGGGTAACGCGCGGGCATGCAGGAACTCCACGTGTCTCTGGAAGACGCTCACCTCAGCCCGGCGGCGCAGAAGCTGCAGGAGCCGCTCGAAGCCCAGCTGGGCTCGGCATTGCAGCGCGCCGCCGAGATCGTCGAGCAGGACTACCACGGCGAGTCCGCCGACGAGGTCGCCGCCCGGTTGCTGGAGATCGCGAAGTCGAGCCTCCACCCGGACATCGCCGACGCGTTCGCACCCGATCGGGCCGAGCTGGAGCAGGCCGCCCGAGCCGTCATCGCGGCCGCGCGAAACGCGTAGCTATTTCGCGAATTGCCCCGATTGTGCAACCCGACCGCTCCACACTGAGGACCAACCGCCGCCGGACCTTGGAGGACTGCCGTGGAGCAGCACAAACTCACGATCGACATGAACGAGGCCACGATCGAGCAGCTGCGCGACCACCACTTCGCGCTGTTCGGCCTTCACGCGGTCGCCACCTCGGCGAGCGGCGTCCCCACGATCTGGCTCTCGGTCCACTACCTCGAACGCCATCTCGAGCTGACGTGGCAGGAGACCTACTCCATGTTCACGGCGCGCCACCAGAGCATGGTGCCGAGCACGAAGGTCGTGCCGACGCACAACTACCCGGCGCCGCTGGGCAGCGTCCTGACGGTCTCCGGCAACGACGGTGCCGGCATCGTGACGCCGGGCGGGCCGGCCGGGCACCTGGAGATCGACAACACCGGGCGGATGGAGCTCGGCGCCGGCCTGTGCATCCATGACACGCACGGCATGTACCAGCCGATCGGCATCTTCGACCTGATCGACGTGGACCTGTTCCAGCCGATCCCGAAGGTCGCGTTCTTCTTCTCGCCGATCCCGCACATGGCCGGCGAGGTCGCCACCAGAGCACTCGGCCCCGGCATCCTGCTGGACTACTCGAAGGCCCGCGACCGCAGCTTCTCCGTCGAGTACGACCTGCACAACGGCTGGTCGGTGGAGAACCGCGCCTACGCGCAGGCGATCGCGGCCAACGAACCGCTCAACCCGTTGCTGCTGGTGCGCTCCTCGGCCCTGCAGGCCCTCGCGATGCAGCGCCAGCGCACCACCTCGGCGTCCAACATCAGGCGTTGAGCACCCAGTCGACCCGGTGCGCCTCGGTGGGGTCGGGCAGCTCCCAGCGCCCCACCATCCGGTCGATCACGCCGTCCGGCACCGGCCGCGGCCGGGCGCGGTTGCGGCGGCGCATCACGTCGGGTGGCGCCTCGACGCTGACGATCTCGACCCTGCCGCCGTAGTCGGCGACCAGCCCGATGCAGCGGGCGCGCAGCTGGCGGGTGAGGTTGGTGGCGTTCCAGACGAACGGCGTGCCCGCCCGCAGCAACACCTTGGCCTGGTCGGTCGCGGCGGCGATCACCGGGCCCTGGTCGTCGGTGGGCTGGACGCCGAGCCGCTCGCGCCAGTCGTCGAGGCTGACGACGGCCACGCCGGGGCGGTTGGCCGCGATCCAGTGGTCCTTGCCGGAGCCTGGCAGGCCCGACATGACGGTGACGGTGACCTTGGTGTCGTCGTAGGCCGCGTAGTCCGCCTCCCGCAGCGGGTTGCGGAAGTAGGTGAAGCGGGCGTGGTCCGACGGGAAGCGCCGGGGCTTGTCCAGGCAGTCGTCGTCGCCGGTGTACTGGAGGAAGAGCTCGACGTTGTCCAGCATCCCGGCCTGGTCGGCGCAGACGCGGCCGAGGATGTCGGCGGTGGCCAGCAGCCCCAGGTCGTCGTTGCGGGCCAGCAGGCTGACCCGGTGGACGATCCGGTCGAGCTCGCCGCGCGGCCGCTCCAGGGCCCAGAAGGGCACCTGGTGGTGGCGGATCAGCGCGGCGACGTGCTCCCGCCAGGCGATCGGCACGCCGGCCTCCCACAGCACCCGCCGCGCGACGAGGTCACCGCGCCGCGAGTGGCCGTGGGCGGTGATCCGCCCGTCCTCCTCGACCTGGGTGCAGAACGGCTTCGCCGCGTCGTGCAGCAGGACCGCGGCGAAGAGGCGGACCCGCTCGTCCCGCGGGCGCTCCCGCCAGGCGGGCAGCGCGGCGAGGGCCTCACACGCCAGCCGCGTGTGGGTGGCGACGTCACCTTCCGCGTGGTGCACGGCGTCCTGCGGCACACCGTCCAACCGCCGGACCCAGTCGAACTCGGCGTGGATCGCGTCCCACGGCACCGTCCAGTCCGGACCGGCCGGGCACAGCCGCTCGAAGCCGTTCACGCGCTGACCCGGTTGGCGACGATCGGCCGGTCCTGCCAGTGGCTGCCGGAGTCGAGGATCGCGGTGTGGAAGCTGGGCCGGACCCACTTGTAGCGGCCGAGCACCGCGTCGGCGGACTCCAGCTTCAGGTACAGCCCCTCCATGTCCTCGGACATGTCGGTCTCCTTGACGACCTGGTCCGGGTCGGCGCCGCCGGCGACCGCGGCCTCACGCAGCGCGTCGCGCCACCCCGGCGTGCGGCAGGTCGAGGGTCCGACGAGCGCGGTCAGCTCGGCGAGTTTGCCGAGGCGGCCGGTGTACAGCACGGGCACGGAGCTGACGGGCAGCCCCGCGAGCAGCTCGCGGCGCCGGACCGTCGACAGGAACGTCTCCGTCTCGCGGTCGAGGACGTCGAACTCGCAGAAATGGTGCGGCAGGGCGTCGTAGAAGACGGTGTGCTTGGCGTACAGCCACTCGCCGTACATGACGTAGCGGTCGGTGAGGACCGGCTGCAGCTGATACCGGACGGTGGCGGCCCAGGCCTTCAGCGGCCCGAACTGCTTCTCCCGCGGCCCGCCGCTGAGGTAATGGCCGCGGGACTGCAGCAGCAGCTCCCCACCGGCGTCGAAGCTGACCGCGCAGTTCGCGCCGTCGAGCTTCTCCTCCACGACGAGCTCCTGCCCGGCGAGCTGCGCGAACGGCACCTGTGCCAGGTCGTGGTCGCCCGGCTGCAGGCGTGACCCCTGCAGATGAGGCGTTCTCGGATACTTGCGCAGCACCTGACCGTTGTAGCGGACCCCGTCGACCCCTCGACACCGGTTTTCCGTGCCCCGCGCACGGCTGCGCCGTGCTCCCCAGCGGCGGACCTCCGGTGCCGGGGCGTGTACGACGGCGGGAGTAGGCGGGGTTACCGCGCTGGGGCGACGACCGGCGGCGCGGTGTGCGGCAGGGTGGGGGGATGAGGTTCACGCCGTGGTGGCGGAAGGCCGTGCTGACGCTGCGGGTCGTCGCGGGGGTGGGGTGGCTGGGCAGCGACGTGCTGCTGCTGGCGCTCGGGGTCGCGGGGTTGAGCGGCGGTGTGGGCAAGGATGTTGCGTATCCGGCGATGAGCTTCGTCGGGGGCGCCCTGTTCCTGCCGCTGTCGGCGGTGCTGATCATGTCGGTGGCGCTGGCGGCGTGCAGGCCGTGGGGGCGGCGGACCGATCGTGGGGGAAAAGGGGAATCGGGGCCGGTCGGGGTGGCGGAGGCTTAGGGTCGGGTCGACGGTTACGCGACCAAGGGAGTTTGTGATGACCTCTCGGCTCAATCCGTACCTGAGTTTCCGCGGCAACGCCCGCCAGGCGATGGAGTTCTACCAGAGTGTCTTCGGCGGGACGCTGCGGCTCAGCACATTCGGCGAGTTCAACCCCGAGGCCGGGCCGATCGCGGACCAGATCATGCACGGGCAGCTGGAGACCGGGAGCGGCTACACGATCATGGGGTCCGACACGCCGCCGGAGATGGCGCACAACCCCGGGGACAACATCACGGTCAGCCTCAGCGGTGACGATGCCGCGGAGCTGCACGGGTACTGGGAGAAGCTGTCCGCGAGCGGGAAGGTGAGCGTCCCGCTGGAGAAGCAGATGTGGGGCGACCAGTTCGGCGCCTGCGTCGATCAGTTCGGCATCCCGTGGATGGTCAACATCGGCGCGCAGGCGTAGGGGCCGCAGACCACCGAACAGCCGAGCGGCGGGATCCGGGTGCCGGATTCCGCCGCTTTTGCATGCCCGTGTACCGCAAACACCACGGCAGTTTGCTGCAAAGAACCGACAAGGCGACGACAGATCCGGCTGCTATGTTGCGTAAATATTTCGCAAGACCTTGTGGAGTGCGGGATGGGGGACCTAATGTCACCTCACCCTCATCCTCATGGCGCCGCCCCGCCGTAGAGCGTCTCGGGCGTCCGCCCTCCTCCCGAGAGAATCGAGTCGTCGATGTCACGCAGCATTGGACCCTTACCGCGCTGGGCCGCGGCGGCGACAGCCGCAGCGGTCGGCGTCGGTGTCGTGGTCACCGGTGCCGGGCCGGCCGCCGCCGGAAACCCCGGGGCCGCACTGGCGGTGACCCGCGCCGCCATCGACCCGGCGTTGAGCGCGGGCCGCGGCGCCAGCGTCGCGTTCGTCGAGCAGGAGGCCGAGAAGGCCAAGACGAACGGCACCGTCATCGGGCCGGACCGCACGGCGTACACGCTGCCTGCCGAGGCGTCGGGCCGCAGCGCGGTGAAGCTGCTCCCCGGCCAGTACGTGGAGTTCACGCTGCCGAAGAGCGCCAACGCGATCAACGTGCGCTACAGCATCCCCGACGCGCCCAACGGCGGCGGCATCACCTCGCCCCTGGACGTCACGGTCAACGGCGGCAAGAAGACCACGATGACGCTCACGTCGCAGTACTCGTGGCTGTACAACCAGTACCCGTTCTCGAACGACCCGAACGCGGGCCTGCTGCACCCCGACTGGTGGATCACCGAGTGCGCCTGCGTGCCGGCCGCCACCACCCCCGCGCCGACGATCACCACCCCGTTCCGGCCGAACCACTTCTACGACGAGCAGCGGCTGCTGCTGGGCAAGACCTACAAGGCGGGCGACACGGTGCGGCTGACCGCGCCGAAGAACAGCGCCGCCTGGACGGTCATCGACCTGCTCGACTCCGAGCTCGTCGGCGCCCCGAAGATCAGCATCATCGCGGCGAACGTGCTGCTGTTCGGCGCGGACCCGACGGGCCGGCGCGACTCGGCCGACGCGATCGACAAGGCCATCGCGTTCGCCAAGAAGACGCACCTGAAGGTCTACATCCCGCCGGGCACGTACCAGGTGAACCGCCACATCGTCGTCGACGACGTCACGATCGAGGGCGCGGGCAGCTGGTACACCATCATCAAGGGCAAAGAGGTCGCCCTGAGCACGCCGGCCCCGGACAACTCGATCCACACGGGCGTCGGGTTCTACGGCAGGTACGCCCAGGACGGCGGCAGCAAGAACGTCCACCTGTCCGGCTTCTCGATCATCGGTGACGTGCGCGAGCGCATCGACACCGACCAGGTCAACGGCATCGGCGGGGCGCTGAGCGACTCGACGATCGACGGCCTGTACATCCAGCACACCAAGGTCGGCCTGTGGTTCGACGGCCCGATGACCAACACGAAGATCACCAACAACGTGATCGTCGACCAGATCGCCGACGGCCTCAACTTCCACACCGGCGTCACCAACTCCAGCGTGTCCAACAACTTCGTCCGCAACTCCGGCGACGACGGCCTGGCCATGTGGTCGGAGAAGACGGCGAACGCGGGCAACACGTTCGACCACAACACGGTGCAGACCCCGGTCCTCGCCAACGGCATCGCGATCTACGGCGGCAAGGACACCACGGTGTCCAACAACCTCGTCGCGGACCCGATCCGTGAGGGCAGCGCGATCCACGTCGGCTCCCGCTTCGGCGCGGAGGCGTTCACCGGCTACGTGAAGGTCACCGACAACACGACGGTCCGCGCCGGCACGTACGAGCTGAACTGGAACATCGGCCTCGGCGCCATCTGGTTCATGGCGCTCGACAAGAGTATCGACGCCGACATCCAGGTCACCGGGGACCACTTCCTCGACAACACCTACAACGCGATCATGATCGTGTCCGACTGGCCGGTGAAGGACCTCTACTCCATCAACGGCCTGAAGTTCAAGAACATCCGGGTCGACGGCACCGGCACCTCGGTGCTCAGCGCCCGCGCCGCCGGCTCCGCCTCGTTCGAGAACGTGGACGCCCGCAACGTCGGCGCCGTCGGCATCAACAACTGCGGCTCGTTCCACTTCACCCCGGCCGGCTCCGAGTTCTCGGTCGTCGACCTGGGCGGCAACGACGGCGGCGGCACCACGGGCCCGTGGCTCGCGCCGTGGGAGCTGCCGAACACCATCACCTGCGACGACCGTCCGCCGGTCGTCGTGCCCCCGGCGCCTCAGCCGTGGTGACAGCACACCGGTAAGCCGGGAAGGGCGGGCGCTTCGGGGGCGCCCGCCCTTCTCTGTGTCCGGCGCACGGATTCGCCACGGGCGGTGCCGGGCGCTCGGGTCGGCCCCGCAGCACAGGCTTCCGCAAGACGGGTGTTTTCGCTGCGGGCAGTACTGGGCGCTCGGGTCGGCCCTGCAGCGCAGGCTTCCGCAGAACGGGTGTTTCGCTACGGGCAGTGCTGGGCGCTCCGGTCAGCCCTGCAGCACGGGTTTCCGCAGGACGAGTGGCGGCGGCAGGAAGAGCAGGCGGTCGTTGTACGCGGCGGTGTCGTCGGGGCTCACTCCGCAGCGGAGGGCGAGGTCCAGCATCGACACGAACGGGCCGTGGGCGGCGCGGTTCGCGATGATCCGGTGTGCCACGGCCGGGCGCATGCCCCTGATGCCGAGCAGCACATAGTCCGGCACGGCGTTGACGTCGATGAGGCCGCCGTCGTTGTGCCGGCGGGGCAGGTCGGGCCGGCCGATCGCGAGCGCGAACCTGGCCACCGGGCTGGTGATCAGCAGTTGCCGGGCCCGCTCGCGCCGCTCGAGCGGGCCGCTGCGGCGCCGCCGCCACAGGTGCCGCAGGTGCTCGTTGATCAGCAGGACGTGGACGGGCGCGCCGAGCGAGACGCCGAAGAGCGACAGCATCGCGACCGCCTCCGCCAGGGGCGGCTGCGACAGGTCGTCCTCGAGGTAGATGAACTCGACGGTCCAGTACGTCGTCGCCACGGCCAAGTACCCCAGGGCGATGGCGAGCAGCGGGCGGCTGCGCCGGCGGGCGCCGTGGTACAGGAACGGCACCCACGCGAACGTGGACAGCGTGCAGGCACTGAGCACGATGCCGATCAGCGTCTCGATCCAGGTGATCCACGGCTGCCGGTCGAACTCGTGGCCGAAGTACGGGTCGACCCCGACGGCGAAGGGTGGCCAGCGCCGCATCCCCACCGGCGCCGCCACCAGCATCGGCGCCGGGAACAGCGGCGGCGGAAGGGGCGGCGGGGACGGCGGAGTGGTCAGGAACGGTGCGGGGCTGACCGGCGGCTCCACCGGCGCCGGGCTGACCGGCTCCCACGACGCCGCTGAGACCGGCTCGGGGACGGACGGCGACGATGCCGTGTGTGCCGGCGACGACGGCCCCGCCAGGGTGGGGTCGGAGCGCAGGATGCGCCGCTGCAGGTCCTGCAGCGCCTCGCCGGGCTCGATGCCGTGCTGGTCGTCCAGCAGCGTCCGCAGCTCCCGGAAGGACTGCAGCGCGTCCGTGGGGCGGCCGCTGCGGCACAGCGCCAGCATGAGCAGCTGACGGAGCCGCTCGTGCAGGGGGAACTCCTCGACGAGGGCGGTCAGGTCGGCGATGAGCTCCCGGTGCTCGCCGCGGCGGAGCCGGATCTCCGCAAGGGCCTCGGACGCCGACACGCGCCGCTCGCCGAGCCGCACCCGCACCGCCTCGAACACCGGCCCGCCGAGGCCCGCGAACGGCTCGCCCTTCCACAGCCGCAGCCCGGCCCGGAAGCCGTCGGCGGCGTCGTCGTCGCGGCCGGCGGCGTGCGCGGTGGCCGCCGTTTCGATGCACGCCTCGAACTCGGTCACGTCGACGGCGGCCGGCTCGATCGCCAGCCGGTAGCCGCCCTCGTCGAGGGTCAGCAGGCGCGACGGGGTCCGCGGCGACCTGTCCGGCTCCAGCAGGCGGCGCAGCGCGGCGACGTACTTCTGCAGGACGTTGGTCGCGTTCTCCGGAAGCGCGTTGTCGGGGAGGTCGTGCGGCCAGACGGCGTCGATGATCTGGGCGGGCGGCACCGGCCGGCCGGGCTGCAGGAGCAGGACGCCGAGGACGGCGCGTTGCTTGGCGGGGCCGAGGTTGACCGGTCGCTCGCCGGCCCAGGCCCGCAGCGGGCCGAGGATCTCGAAGCGGAAGCCGCCGTCCATCCAATCCCTCGTGCTGTGGTCCGGGCGGTCTGCGGTCCGGCGGTTTGCGGTCCGGGCGGTTTGCGGTCCGGGCGGTAAAGGCGCTGGTCGGTGCCGCAGACGGTCGGACGGCAGCATACCGGCAGCGGCACGGCAGTGGGAACCGGCAGCATTTCGGCGGCCGGGACGGGCCGGCGACTCAAACGGGGGGTCGCCGTCCCGGTCGGGCCTACTGGGCGGACGCCCGTGTCAGCCGGTCGCGGATCGCCAGCCAGTCGTCGCCGGGGGGTGGGTCCTGGGCCAGGATCGTCGCCACGCCGGCGTCGTCGAGGCGGTGCAGGGCGGCGTACAGGTCGGCGCCGTACTCGAGAGGGTCCGCCGACAGCAGCTCGACGTGCACCCCTTCCGCGGCCGCCGGCAGGTGCGTGAGGATGCCGACGGTGCCCGGGTCGGACCCTTCCGCCAGCGTGGCGGGGTCGTCGACGAGCAGGAGCCGGGCCCGCGGCGCGTAGTGCCGGTGCGCGAGCCCGGGCGACCGTACCTCCGGGGCGTCCCCGGCGGGGTGTGACAGTTGCCCGGAGCTGCCGGCGGGGCGTGACAGCTGCCCGGAGCTGCCGGAAGGGCGTGACAGCTGGAGCGGGCCGACCACGTCGCGGATCGCCCGCAGGCTCAGCGCGCCCGGGCGCAGCAGCCGCGGCGGCGACACGGTCACGTCGACGACCGTGGACTCGATGCCGAGCCGGCACGCGCCGCCGTCCAGGACCAGCGGCACGTCCGGCAGGCTGCGGATCACGTGATCCGCGGTCGTGGGCGAGATGCTTTCGGACCGGTTCGCGCTCGGCGCCGCCAGGGGCAGCCCGCACTCGCGCAGCAGGGCCAGCGCGACCGGGTGGGCCGGGACCCGGATCGCGACGGTGGACGGGCCACCGAGCGCCGGCAGGTGGTGGGCGCGCTCCACGACGAGGCTGAGCGGCCCGGGCCAGAAGTGCTCGGCGAGCAGGCGCGCCGCCGGCGGCCACTCGTGCGCGAGGGCCTCCGCCTCGGCCGCCGTCGCGACGTGCACGATGAGCGGGTTCCACGAGGGGCGGTGCTTCAGCCGGTACACCGCGGCGACGGCCCGCGCGGAGAACGCGTGCGCGCCGAGCCCGTAGACCGTCTCGGTCGGAAACGCGCAGACGGACTCCTGCCGCAGCAGCTCGGCGGCGCGACGCAGCCCGGCCGCGTCGGCGGCGACCACCCGGTTCATGCCCGCAACACTAGAGGGTCGCGCAGCCGCACCCCGTTGAGCATCGCCGCCGGCCCGCCCCCGAACGACGTGAGCTTGCGCTGCACGAAGCCGGGCAGCCGCGGCAGCACGCGCAGCGCCTGGGCCATCGTCCAGACCTGCAGCTCGCTGCGCGGGATCAGGGTGCCGAGGACCGACGGGCCGATCGTGCGGCTGGCCGCGACCGCGTCGGCCATGGCCCGCTCGTACGCCGCGAACCCCGGCACATGGTCGTCACCGGCGGCCGCCAGCTCGGAGGCGAGGACATACGCGCCGACGATCGCGAGGCTGCTGCCGCCGCCGACCGCGGGGCCGGGACCGTAGCCCGCGTCGCCCGCGAGGGTGATCCGCCCCCGGGACCAGGACGGCAGCCGGATCTGGCTGATCGAGTCGAGGTAGAAGTCGTCGGCGGTGTCGAGGTGCTCCAGCAGGCGCGGCACCTCCCAGCCGAGACCGGCGCAGACGTCGCGCAGCAGCCGCCGCTGCGCGCCCGGGTCGCGGGGCGCGGGCTCCGCGGCGCGGAACAGCACCACCACCCTGGTGCGGCCGGGGACCTTCGTGGGGTAGAGCGCGACGGCCCGGTCGACGGTGTTGTACCCGAGGACCCGCCCGTCGAGCCCGATGAAGTCCGGGACGCTGAACACCGCCAGGCAGCCGCCGAGGAAGTGGCTGTGCTCCTCTTCCGGGCCGAACACCAGCCGCCGGACCCCGGAGTGCATCCCGTCGGCGCCGACGACCAGGTCGAAGCCGCCGGACGTGCCGTCGGCGAAGGTCGCGTCGACGCCCCCGTCGCGCTCCACCAGCCCGGTGATGCTGGTGCCGAAGGTGTACGAGACGTGCTCCCGCGTCGCCTCGTAGAGGATCCGGGCGAGGTCGCCCCGCATGATCTCGATGTGCCGGTCGGACACGCCGGCCAGCAGCTGCGACCCGTCGATCGTGACGTCGGGCCGGCCGGGCCGGATCAGGGTCATCGTGTCGGCCGTGGTGCGGGCGGCCTCGACCCGCGGCAGCAGCCCCATCCGGGCGACGACCTCGACGGCCGGGCCGAGCAGGTCGACCGCGTGGCCGCCGTCGCCGAGCCGCGGCCGCGGGGTCCGCTCGACGACGGTGACGCGGTGGCCGTTGCGGTGCAGCCAGTAGGCGAGGACGGGACCGGCGACGCTCGCGCCGGAGATGAGCACGTGCATGGCTCCTCCTACGATCGTTTACTTACCGATAGGTAAAGGGAATCACTTACCTCCCGGTAAGTAAAGTAGGATGTGACGCGTGCCAAGGGTGAGGACCACAGAGACCGCCGACCGCATCCGCGCCGTCGCGATCGACCTGATCGCTGAGAAGGGCGTCGCACAGGCGAGCCTGCGCGAGATCGCGGAGCGCGTCGGCATCAGCAAACCCGCGCTGTACTACCACTTCGGGTCGCGCGAGGAGCTCGTCCGCAGCCTGTTCCAGCCCCTGGTCGACGACGTGTCGGCCCTGCTCGACGCCGTCGAGTCCGGCCGCTGGCCGGGCGACGTCACCGACCGCCGCGCCGTGCTCGGCGCGTACTTCGACGTCACGTACCGCCACCGCAACATCACCAAGCTGATCATGCAGGACCCGAGCGTGCTCGCCGACCTCAACCTGACGGCGGAGGTGACCGACTGGGGCCGCCGCCTCACCACCCTGCTGTTCGGCCCGGCGCCGACCCTGGCCCAGCGCACCCGCGCGATCGTGGCCGTCGGCGGCCTCAGCGACTGCACGGCCATGCTCACCGACGTCCCGGCCGACGACCTCAAGACCGCCGTCCTGGACGCCGTCTGCGCGACCCTCGGTTAGCGCCCCGAGCGACCCCAGGTCTGCTGCCCGCGTGGCGCTGGGTCTGCTGTCCGGGCGGACCCCGGGTCGGGTGCCCGGGCGATCTCGGGTCAGGCTCCGGCGGTGCGTTCCGGGCTGGCCAGGCGGGTCAGGCTTCGGCGGTGCGTTCCGCGTTGGCGAGGCGGGTCGGGTGCCCGGGTCAGGTGCCGGCGGTGCGCTTCCGCGTTGGCAAGGCGGGTCGGGTGCCCGGGCGATCTCGGGTCAGGTGTCGGCGGTGCGCTTCCGAGTTGACGAGGCGGGTCAGGCTCCGGCGGTGCGTTCCGACCCCACCCTGGCGGGGCGGGTCAGGCGCAGGCGGTGCGCTTCCGGGTTGGCCAGGCGGGTCAGGCTTCGGCGGTGCGTTCCGCGTTGGCGAGGCGGGCCAGCCACTCGTCGAGCAGGGCGCGTTCGGCGCCCGTCAGCGCCGTCACCCCTGGCAGCGCCGCCCGCAGCGCCCCGGCGGCACCCACAAGCCCGTCGCCGCTTCCCTGGCCGCCGCCGCCGCCCTGACCGTTGCCGTCACCGCCGCTCACCCGCTCAACCGTGACCGCCGCGATGACCGACTCGCGGGCGAGGATCGACAGCGCGGGGTCGCGCGCCTCCGGCGGCAGCGCGATCAGCGTCAGCGTCATGCCACATCCCGCCGCGTGGACCAGGTGCGCGGCCCGCTCCTCGCTCACCCGCAGCCGCCCGGCCGCCGCGATCCGCTTCACCTGCCCCGCCAGCACCTCGGCGGCCGCGCGCGCCGCGGGCGACTCGACGCCGGGCCGGGGCTCGCCGTAGATCAGCGTATAGACGGCGGGGTGCTCCAGGCCGAACGCGACGTGCAGATCCCACCCCCTCCGCAGATCCTCGACAGGGTCCCCCGTCGCCTCGAGCCCCATCTTGCCACCCAGGTACGACACAAAACCGTGGCCGGCGACGGCGTCCAGCAACCCCTGCTTGTCGCCGAAGAGCCGGTAGATGGTCGGGGCCTGCACGCCGGCGGCGGCGCTGACCGCCCGGGTCGAGATCGCCTCGCGACCACCCTCGTTCAGCAGGGCGGCGGCGGCTTCGACGATCTTTTCGCGGGTAGTGGTCACGGTAACAACGCTAACACTTGCGCGTTATCGAATGAATGCTAACGTGAAGTTGTTAGCGCCGATAACAGGGAGGTCGTCATGGACAGGGTTGCCGTCGTCACCGGGGGATCGCGGGGGATCGGGCGGGCCGTCGCGCTGCGGCTGGCGCAGGACGGTCAGGCCGTCGTCGTGGCGTACGGGCACGCACCCGCCGCCGCGGACGGCGTCGTCGCCGAGATCACCGGCAAGGGTGGGCAGGCGCTGGCCGTGCGGGCGGACGTCGCGGACGAGAGCGCCGTCGCCGCCCTGTTCGACACGGCGGAGCGGGAGTTCGGCGGCGTCGACGTGGTCGTCAACGCGGCCGGGATCATGGTCCTGGCGCCGCTGGCCGAGATCGACCTCGACGACCTGGACCGCGTGCACCGCACCAACATCCGCGGCACGTTCGTCGTCGGACGGGAGGCCGCCCGCCGGGTCCGCCGCGGCGGCGCGATCATCAACTTCTCGACGTCGATCACGCGGCTGTCGCTGCCGACCTACGCCGCGTACGCCGCGAGCAAGGCCGCCGTCGAGGCGATCAGCCCGATCCTCGCCAAGGAGCTGCGCGGCCGCGACGTCACCGTCAACGCCGTCGCACCCGGGCCGACCGCCACCGACCTGTTCCTCGACGGCAAGGACGACGCCACGGTCGAGCGCATGGCGAAGATGAACCCGATGGAGCGCCTCGGCACCCCGGAGGACATCGCCGAGGTTGTGTCCTCCCTGGCGGGGCCCGCCCGCTGGGTCAACGGCCAGACGATCTACGTCAACGGCGGTGCCGCCTGATCCGCGCGGCGGCACCCTGCTGAAACCGGAAACCGGAAACCGGAAACCGGAAACCGGAAGCCAGAAGCCGCCCAAGCGGGAGGCCGGAAGCCAGAAGCCGCCCAAGCCGGAAGCCGGAAGCCACAAGGCGGAAACGGAAGGCCAGGACGAAACGAAGCCGGAAACCCGACCCGGAACGCAGTGTCGTCGGACTCTTGTCTCATCGCCGGCAGACGACACCTGCGAAGGGGATGTACCGTGTCGGGCACGAGGACGAATTCAAGTTGTCACGACGCCCGGGCGCGGCACTGCCACCGCCTCCCGGCGCGCGGGAAACGGGGAGCCGACATGGGACGTGGACGGGCCAAGGCCAAGCAGACGCGGATCGCCCGGGAGCTGAAGTACTTCACCCCGCCGACCGATCTCACCGCCCTCCAGCACGAGCTCGCCGGTGCGCCCACCCCGGAGCACGACGACGCCGACCAGGCCGACTACTACTACACCCCGGACCGCGACGACCGTACGCCGCGCTAGCGGCGGCCAAGCGGGAACGCCACCGCCGCGGCGACGATCCGCGTGGCGGCGAAGTCGCGGCCACCCACCACCACGCTGACCGGCGTGGTGATTTCATGGACCGGGCCTGGCTCCGCGGTGGTCGAAGGTGATCATCCGGGCGAACTCCGACTGCCACGGGACCGTCGAGTCCCACGTCCGCAGATCCGCGGCGCCGGCGTAGAGCAGGACCACGTCCTGGCCTTCGCCGCGGATCTGCGCGTACTGGGTGGCCGTCTGCGACGTCGATGAACACCCCGGGAAGGTCAGAAGACCCGCAGCTCGTAGATCCGGGTGGCGACCTCGGTCGTCTGCGTGGGCGTCACGACGTTGAGCCGCACGTACCGACCGGAGACGCCGCTGACGGGGTGGCTGGTGTTCGCCGCGGTGTTGCCGGTGACGTTCACCGCCTGCGTCCAGGTCGTGCCGTCGTTGGACACCGAGATCGTGAACGCCTTCGTGTTCATGCTCGCGGCCTCACCGCCGGCCTGCGCGTGCGCCAGCTCGAAGCGGCTCAGCGAGCGCGTGGAGCCCAGGTCGACCTGCAGCCACGCGCCGGCGACCGACGAGCAGAACTTGTCGGAGTTGCCGCCGCTGACGCTGCCGTTGACGGCCTTCTCCGGCCCCTCCGACGCCGCGCACGGCGTGCTGCCGGTCGCGGGCCGGCCCTGCGCGACGTTGACCCCGGCGCCGACCGGCGCCCCGACCACGACGTTGTCGAACGTCGCGGCCGCGTTGAACACCCGCACCCCGTCGCTGCCGGACGCGAACGTGCCGTCCGTGACGCTGATCCTCGGGTTGGTCATGTCGTCCACGTACACCTTGATCGACGACCCGATCGCGGTGACCCGCAGGTGATAGCTGGTGCCGGCGGCGACGGTCAGGTTCGCGGTGCCCAGCTGGGTCCAGTTGTTGGCGGCGCGGCCGAGCACGACCCGCCCGGCGGGGCTGATGCCGGCGTAGTAGCCGTTGTAGCTGTCGGTGCCGGTGGCCGCGTTGCTGACCCGGAAGGTGAGGCCCGCGTCGCCGCCGCCCGAGGTGACGGTCACGTCGGCGTCGTAGGAGAAGTCGCCGAAGCTGGTGTCCAGCTGCGCCTTGCCGCCGAGCGAGCTGCCGGCCTGGTACCTCCCGCCGGCCACCGAGAACGCGCCGCCGTACGTCTTCCAGCCCAGCGCGTTGCCGTCGGCGAAGTTGTCCTTCACCCGCATGGTGACCCGCTGGATGGTGCCGTCGGTGTTGAAGTTCATGCGGTCGTAGCTCAGCACACGGTGGTTGCCGTCGGTCTCGCTCAGCGGCCGGCGGTGGTAGAGGATGTACCAGGTGTCGGTGCCCGGCACGTTGATCACCGAGTTGTGCCCGGATCCGCGGGCGACCGCGGCGTCCTGCGTGAGGACCCGGTCCAGCTTCGTGAACGGCCCGGTCGGCGAGTTCGACATCGCGTAGGACACGGAGTAGTCCGGGCCGGTCCAGCCGCCCTCGGACCACATCAGGTAGTACTTGCCGTTGCGCTTGAACATCTGCGGGCCCTCGGTGTACCCCGACGGCGTGATCTCCTTGAACGTGCTGCCGTCGCTGAACGTGCCGAGGCTGATCATGTCGGCGTTGAGCCTGGCGACGTTCGCGTGGCCCCAGCCGCCGTAGTAGACGTACGCCTGGCCGTCGTCGTCGATGAACACGTCCTGGTCGATCGGCTGCGCGCCGTTGTAGAACTGCCCGATCAGCGGCCGGCCGATCGCGTCCCGGTAGGGCCCGGCCGGGTTGTCGGCCACGGCGACGCCGATCCCGCCGAGCGCGGAGTTGTTCTGGATGTCGTTGGCGGCGAAGTACAGGTAGTACTTGCCGTTGCGCTGGATCGGCGCCGGCGCCCACATCGCGTAGGACGCCCACGACACGTTGGCCTTGGTGAGCACGTTGGGGTGCCTGGTCCAGTTGACCAGGTCGGTGGAGGAGAACGCGTCGAGGTAGGTCTGCTCCGCGTACGACTTCGACGTCGTCGGGTAGACCCAGAACGTGTTGTTGTAGACCGCGACGTCAGGGTCGGCGTACCACCCGTCGACGATCGGGTTGCCGGCCTCGGCGGTCGTGTAGTCGGGGATCGCGGCGGCGGCCGCGACGGGCGCGAGCGCGCTGCCGAGCAGCGCGGCGGCGGTCAGGACGGCGGTCAGGACGGCGCTGCGTCCGGCTCGATCGAGGGTGAACATCGGTGGCGGCTCCGACGGTGACGCGCTGGCGGGCGCGGACGGCGTGGCGGTTCCCACATGTTCGGTAAATATTGAACAGAACCACCAAGCACGTCAAGGCAGTCCCAGCGCCTGAATCAACAAGGTTCAACGCGTTCTGACAAAAGTTCTCAGAATGATCGCGCTGTACTGTGGCGCCATGGTCGACGCTGTGCCGCCTCCGGAGCCGGTGCCGCTGCCCGGCGGCGCGACGCTGCGCCCGCTCGAACCCGCGGACGCCGCGGCGCTGCTGGACGTACACGAGCGAAACCGCGAGCACGTCCGGCACGCGACGCAGCGGGTCCTGGCCGGGAACGGCTTCGAGCGGATCGGTGCGGCCCGCGACTACCTGTTCCTCGACGGCGCCTGGCGGGACGCGCTGGTGTTCAAGCGCATCCTCAACGATCGGCGACCGGCCGCCGGCTCCGCGTGAGGCGGTACCGTCGGCGCCGTGGACATCGAGCTGCGCGGCGCGGCCGCCGAGGACGTTGCGGCGGTGCTGGCCTTCTGGCAGCTCGCGGCGGAGGGCACGAACCGCGGCGGTGACGACACCGCGGCCGTCGAGGCGCTGATCTCGCGGGACCCCGGGGCGCTGCTGCTGGCGGTGCGGGACGGCGAGATCGTCGGGTCGCTCGTCGCGGGGTTCGACGGGTGGCGGTGCCACCTGTACCGGTTCGCGGTGCACCCTGCGCGGCGCCGCCAGGGCATCGGGGCGCGGCTGCTGGCCGCGGCCGAAGCACGGTTCCGCGGGTTCGGCGGACGGCGGGCCGACGCGATGGTCCTGGACGACAACACCCTCGCGCACCACGCGTGGGCGGCGGCCGGCTACGTGCCGCAGGAGGAGTGGCGGCGCTGGGTGAAGAGCCTCTGACCGCCGATTGGCTCTCGACCTGCGCCGCGACGGGTGGCAGCGTCGATGCCATGATCACGACGGGAGCGGCGGCCGGGGTCGCGCTGGTGGCGTTGGGGATGGTGCTCACGCCGGGGCCCAACATGATGTACCTCGTCTCGCGCAGCATCTCCCAGGGCCGGCGGGCCGGCATGGTCTCGCTCGCCGGGGTCGCCGCCGGGTTCCTCGTCTACCTGACGCTCGCCGCGGCCGGTCTGTCGGTGGTGTTCGCGACGGTCCCCGCGCTGTACACGACGGTGAAGCTGGCCGGTGCGGCCTACCTCGCCCACCTCGCGTGGCAGGCGGTCCGCCCCGGCGGCACGTCGGTGTTCGCGCAGGTCGAGCTGCCGCCGGACTCCTCGCGCAAGCTGCTCACGATGGGGCTGATGACCAACCTGCTCAACCCCAAGGCCGCGATCATGTACGCGTCGCTGATCCCGCAGTTCGTCGACCCGCACGCCGGGCACCTGATGGCGCAGAGCTTCATGCTCGGCGGGGTGCAGATCGCGGTGAGTATGGTGGTCAACACGGGCATCGTCCTCGCCGCCGGGGGCATCGCGGTCTTCCTGGCCAAGCGCCCCGTGTGGCTGAGGCTGCAGCGGTACGTGACGGGCACGCTGCTCGGCATGATCGCGGTCAAGCTCGCCACCGACAAGGCCCGCCCGCTACCCGTGTGACAGGCCCGCGGCCTTCGACAGCAGGTACCGCCGCTCGGGGAGGCTCGTCGTGCGGCGGGCCGCCAGCTCGTACGACGAGCGCGCCGCCGCGGCGTCACCGGACATCTCCTGCAGGTGCGCGCGGACCGCGGCGAGCCGGTGATGCCTGGCCAGCCGCTCGTCGGCGTCGAGTGCCTCCAGGAGGCGCAGGCCCGCGCCCGGACCCTGCACCATCGCCACCGCAACGGCCCGGTTGAGCGTCACCATCGGGTTGGGCGCGACCCGCTCCAGCAGCTGATACAGGGCGAGGATCTGCGGCCAGTCGGTGTCCGCCGCCGACCCGGCCTCGTCGTGGATCGCGGCGATCGCGGCCTGCAGCTGGTACGGGCCGGGCGGCCCCTTCGGCAGCGTCCGCGTGATCAGCTCGACGCCTTCGGCGACCGCCGGCCGGTGCCACAGCGCGCGGTCCTGCTCGGCGAGCGGCACCAGCGTGCCGTCGGGCAGGGCGCGCGCGGGCCGGCGGGCGTCGGTGAGCAGCATCAGCGCGAGCAGCCCGGCGACCTCGCCGTCGTCGGGCAGCAGCCGGTGCACTTCCCGCGTCAGGCGGATCGCCTCGGTGGTCAGCTCGGGCCGGTGCAGGTCGTCGCCGGAGCTGGCGGTGTACCCCTCGTTGAAGATCAGGTAGAGCACCTGCAGCACGACCTGGAGGCGGCCGGCGCGTTCGGCGGGTGGCGGCATGCTGAAGCGCGCGCCCGCGGCCCGGATCTTCTGCTTGGCCCGGCTGATCCGCTGGGCGAGGGTCGCCTCCGGCACGAACAGCGCGTGCGCGATCTGCGCGGTGCTCAGCCCGCCCACGGCCCGCAGTGTGAGCGCCAGCTGCGACGCGCTCGTCAGCGCTGGGTGGCAGCACAGGAACAGCAGCAGCAGCGTGTCATCTTTGTCGGAAATATCAGGTATGTTCGATGTTTCATGTGAAACGGCGACGGAGAGCTCACGCCTGCGCCGCGCGTCCTCGCTGCGGAACTGATCCGTCAGCCGCCGGGAGGCGACGGTGATCAGCCACCCGCGCGGCTGCTCGGGCACCCCCTCGACCGGCCACTGCAACGCCGCCGCCAGCAACGCCTCCTGCACGGCGTCCTCGCACGCGTCGAACTGGCCGTGCCGCCGCACGAGCACTCCGAGCACCTGCGGCGCCAGCCGCCGCAGGTCCTCCTCGATCCGCCCACCCACGAGGAACAACGATCCCACGGCGGCGCCGCCCCGCATGGAGGCGGCGCCGGTCGTGACGGACTCAGCGGACGGTGCCGGCGGAGCCGGTGCCGCGGCGGACGGGCTCAGCGCAGGCGAGCAGCTTGCCGCGGGGGAGGAACTCGATCGCCGTCGCGGCGCCGATCTCGGCCATCGGGGTGAACGTGTGGCCGAGGGCGCCGAGCGGCACGCCGGGGCCGGTGATGAAGGCGGGCTCGGCGACCACGGACGCGGTGTTGCGCTGGGTGGCGCGGGGCGCGGCCAGGGCCTGCGGGAGCGTCATGCCCAGGTCGATCCGGTTGATCAGGATCTGCAGGACGGTGGTGATGATGGTCGAGCCGCCGGGGGAGCCGAGGGCGAGGAACGGGCGGCCGTGCTGCAGGACGATCGTCGGGGCCATCGAGCTGCGCGGGCGCTTGCCGGGGGCGGGAAGGTTCGGGTCGTCGGCCGGGGCCTGGGTGTTGGTGAAGTTGAAGTCGGTCAGCTCGTTGTTGAGCAGGAAGCCGCGGCCGGGCACGACGATGCCGTTGCCACCGATCTGCTCGATCGTGAGCGTGTACTCCACGACGTTGCCCCACTTGTCGGCGACGGTCAGGTTGGTCGTCGACTTGCCGAAGTCGGCGGTCGCTCCGCCGGCCGTGGTGGCGCAGAAGCCCCCCGGTACACCGGGCGGGACCGGCTTCGTGGCGGCGTGCAGCGGGTCGATCCGGCAGGCGCGGGAGGCCGCGAAGTCGTCGGTCAGCAGCGACTCGAGCAGCGGGCGCGGCGTCTGGTCGCCGACGTAGCGGTTGCGGTCGGCGAAGGCGAGCGCGCTGGCCTCCAGGTAGCGGTGCAGGGCCTGCGTGCCGTCGAGCTTGCCCAGGTCGGAGCGCTCGAGGATGTTGAGGGCCTCGCCGACCGTGGAGCCGCCCGAGGAGGGGGTGGCCATGCCGTAGACGTCGTAGCCGCGGTACACCATGTGCGTCGGCGCGGGCCGGCGGACCTCGTAGGCGCGCAGGTCGGCGAGGGTCATGCCGCCGGGGCGGATCTGGTACTGCCACGGCACCGACGGGTTCGCCGCGACCGGCGGGTGCTGGACGGCCGCCACGATGTCGCGGCCCACCTCGCCGCCGTAGAACGCGTCGATGCCGCGGCGCGCGACCAGGTCGTAGGTCGCGGCGAGGTCGGGGTTGCGCAGCGTGCTGCCGACCGCCGGCGGCTGCCCGCCCGGCAGGAAGAGCGCCGCCGTCGGCGTGAACTGCGCGAACGCCGCCTTGTTGTCGCTGACCTGGGTCGCGAACGTCTGGTCGACGGTGAAGCCGCGGCGCGCGACCTCGGCGGCGGGCCGCAGGTTGGTGGCGAGGGGCCGCTTGCCCCACCGGCGCAGCGCGGTGTCCCACGTGGCCAGGGTGCCGGGCACGCCGGCGGAGATGCCGCTGACTCGGGCCTCCTGGAAGGCGTACGGCTGGCCGGTCGCCGGGTCGACGAACGCCGTGGCCGTCATCGACTGCGGCGCGGTCTCGCGGCCGTCGAGGGTGGACACCTTGCCGCTGCGGGCGTCGTAGTACACGAAGAACCCGCCGCCGCCGATGCCCGCGGAGAACGGCTCGGTCACGCCGAGGGTCGCCGCGACCGCGACGGCGGCGTCGACCGCGTTGCCGCCGCGGCGCAGCACGTCCAGCCCGACCGCGGTGGCCGTCGGGTCGACCGAGGTCACCGCGCCGCCGTACCCGGTCGCGGTGGGGCCCTGGACGGCCGCGGACGCCGTCGCTGGGGCGAGGCCAGGAGCGACGAGCAGTGGAACCAGCAGCAGCGGGGCTAGCTTACGCATGGTGCCTCCCGGAGGATCGACAGCGATCGTTCCTCCTGCCTACCGTCCCTGGGGGTCGGGCACAACCCGGAACGTGCGGCGGTACGCGCTCGGAGCGACGCCGATCGTGGTCTGCAGATGCTGGCGCAGCGACGCGGCCGTGCCGAGCCCCGACCGGCGGGCGATCTGCTCCACCGCCAGGTCGGTGCTCTCCAGCAGCCCGCGGGCGTGATCGACCCGCTGCTGCAGCAGCCACCGGGCCGGGCTCACCCCGGTCTCCTCGCGGAAACGCCGGGTGAACGTGCGCACACTCATCGTGGCGTACGCGGCCATGTCCTGCAGCGTCAACGGCTCGGCGAGTCGCCGCAACGCCCACTCGCGGGTGGGTGCGGTGGTGGTGTCGGTGACCCGCGGCAGGGGCCGCTCGATGTACTGCGCCTGCCCGCCCTCCCGCCACGGCGGCACGACGCTGCGCCGCGCCGCCCGGTTGGCGACCTCGCTGCCGAAGTCGGTGCGCACCACGTGCAGGCACAGGTCGACCCCGGCGCCGACCCCGGCGGAGGTGAGCACGTCGCCGTCGTCGATGAACAGCACGTCCGGGTCGAGCTTGACCCGCGGGTACAGCGCCCGGAACTGGTCGGCCCACCCCCAGTGCGTGGTCGCCGGGCGGTCGTCGAGCAGGCCGGCGGCGGCGAGCACGAACGCCCCGGTGCAGATCGACATGACCCGGGCCCCGCGGGCGTGCGCGGCGTGCAGCGCCGCCGCGACGGACGGCTCGAGGGTGGCGTCCTCGACCGGCCCGCCGCGGTGGATTCCGGCCACGAGCACGGTGTCGGCCCGCTCGGTGATCTCCAGCCCGTGCTCCGGCAGCACCTGGAAGCCGGCCGCGCTGCGCACCGGCAGCCCGCCCGGCGTGCAGACCTCGGTCTTGTACTTGCGGCGGCCGTCGTCCCCGCGGGCGGCGCCGAAGATCTGCGGCGGGGTGCCGAGGTCGAACGCCACGACTCCGTCCAGCGCGATCACGGCCACCAGATGCCTACCCATGGCCCAATTCTTGCGCACTATGGCTTCCGGGCCACTCGTCCGCGCGTACCGGAGCCAGAAGGATGATGACCGTGAAACGACTCCACCCTGCCTGGCTGGTCGCCGCGGTCGCGTTCGTCGCGCTGGTCGGCGCGGCGGGCTTCCGGGCCACCCCCGGCGTCATGCTGCACCCGCTGCACGAGGAGTTCGGCTGGTCGCTGGGGACCATCTCCCTCGCGGTGTCGATCAACCTGCTCCTGTTCGGCCTCACCGCGCCGTTCGCCGCCGCGCTCATGGAGCGCTTCGGGATCCGGCGGGTCGTGGCCTACGCGCTGCTGCTCGTCTCCGCCGGCAGCGGGCTGACCGTCTTCATGCGGCACAGCTGGGAGCTCATCGCGCTGTGGGGTGTGCTCGTCGGCCTCGGCACCGGCTCGATGGCGCTCGCGTTCGTCGCGACGGTCACCGGCCGCTGGTTCGTCAAGCGGCGCGGCCTGGTCACCGGCGTCCTCACCGCGGGCGGAGCGGCCGGCCAGCTGGTGTTCCTGCCGCTGCTCGCGCTCCTGGTCGACGCCCGCGGATGGCGCGCCGCCGCGCTGACGGTCGCCGGTGCGGCGCTGATCGTGGTGCCCCTCGTCCTCTGGCGGCTCCGCGACCACCCGGCGGAGCTGGGCGTGACGGCCTACGGTGCCACCGGTGCCGATGCCGCGCCGGTACCGCCGGCGACGGGCGGTGCGGCCGGCCGGGCCCTCGGCGCGCTGCGCGGCGCGGCGCGGGTGCCGGCGTTCTGGCTGCTCGCGGGCGGGTTCGCGATCTGCGGCGCCACGACCAACGGGCTGATCGGGACGCACTTCATCCCCGCCGCGCACGACCACGGCATGACCGAACCGGTCGCGGCGTCGCTGCTGGCGCTCGTCGGCCTGTTCGACATCGTCGGCACGATCGCGTCCGGCTGGCTCACCGACCGGATGGACAGCCGCATCCTGCTCGGCTGGTACTACGCGCTGCGCGGCGCCTCGCTGCTGGTGCTGCCGGTGCTGTTCGCCGCGACGGTGCGACCGAGCATGGTCGTCTTCATCCTCTTCTACGGCCTCGACTGGGTGGCGACGGTCCCGCCGACGGTCGCGCTCTGCCGCGAGTACTTCGGCGCGTCCGGCCCGGTGGTGTTCGGCTGGGTGTTCGCGTCGCACCAGTTCGGCGCGGCGATCGCGGCGACGGGCACCGGCCTGCTGCGCGACCGGCTCGGCGACTACGACCTGGCCTGGTACGTCGCGGGCGGCCTGTCGATCGGCGCGGCGGCCCTGTCGCTGCTGCTCCTGCGCACCCGGCGCGGGGTCGTGACGCCCGCGCCGGTCGCGGTGGCCGCGGCGTAGCGGATCAGGGAAGCCGGAAGTCCAGGTCCGGGGTGATCTCCAGCGTGTCCATCTGGGCGCGCTGGAGCCGGCCGGAGTAGTCCCAGTTCATCGACTGCCAGCGGGTGAACTGGTCGAGCACCCAGACGCCCGACTGGCGGCTGCCGTTGCCGGACCTGCCGTTGCCGCCGAAGGGCAGGTGCGCCTCCGCGCCGGAGGTGGAGTTGTTGACGCTGACCATCCCGGCGCGGGTGCGGCGGCGGAACGTGAACGCCTTGCGCGGGTCGGTGGTGTAGATCGCGGCGGACAGCCCGTAGCCGGGCGCGTCGGCGAGCTCGACCGCCTCGTCCAGCGTGCCGTAGGCCGTCACACCGACCAGCGGGCCGAAGGTCTCCTGCTGGAAGATCTTGTCCTCGGGTCGTACGCCGTGGACCAGCGCCGGGTGGTAGAACAGGCCCGCCGCGGGGTCGCCGACGAAGCCTTCACGCGGGTTGGCGGCGGTGATCCTGCCGGTCGGGCCCGCCGGCCGGTGATGGCCCTCGATCCAGCCGAGGAACTCCTCGTAGCGCGCGGCGAAGCGGTCGGTCATCAGCGGGCCGTAGAGCACCGAGGGGTCGGTGGGGTCACCGATGCGCGCCTCGGCGATCGCCTCCTCCAGCTTCGCGGTGAAGGGCTCGAGGACGCTCTCCTGCACGATCAGCGTGCCGAGCGACGTGCAGCGCTGGCCCGCGGTGCCGAACCCGGCGAAGAGCGCGCCGTGCACCGCCAGGTCCAGGTCGGCGTCCTCGGTGACGACCATCGGGTTCTTGCCGCCGAGCTCCAGGCAGGCGCTCTGCAGGTGCCGCCCGGCGAGCTCGCCGATCCGCGCGCCGACCTCCGACGAGCCGGTGAACCCGACCTTGTCGACCAGGCCCTCGGACAGGGCCTTCTCGAGGCCGTCGAACGTGGTCGCCCCGTCGGCGAACACCACGTCGAAGACCCCGTCGGGCACCCCGGCGCGCCGGATCAGCTGGGCGAACGCGTCGGCGCAGGCGGCGGAGTACTCGGCCGGCTTCCACACGACGGCGTTGCCGCACAGCAGGGCCGGCACCAGATACCAGCTGGGGACGGCGACCGGGAAGTTGCCGGCGGTGATGATCGCGGCGACCCCGACCGGCACGCGGAACGTGAACAGCTGCTTGTCGGGCATCTCGCTCGGCACGGTCTGCCCGTAGAGGCGGCGGCCCTCGCCGAGGAAGAAGTCGCAGGTGTCGACGATCTCCTGCACCTCGCCGCGGGCCTCGGCGGTCGTCTTGCCGGCCTCCCGGGTCACGAGCGCGGCGAGGGCCTCGAAGTTGGCCTCGACGAGCCTGCCCAGGTTGGCGATCACCCGGCCGCGGACCGGCGCGGGCACGTCGGCCCAGTCCCGCTGCGCGCGGCGGGCGGACCGGCAGGCGGCGACGAACGTGCCGGCGTGGGCGAGGGCGACCTCGGCGACGACCTGGTCGAGGTGGGCCGGGTCGACGGACCGGAAACGGGCGTCGCCGGGCGCGTCGAGGGATCTGCCGCCGACGGTGGAGACGAGGAGCTTGCTCATGCCCCCATCTTGCCGTGGGGCTACGACAATTTTCCGTGGGGCGTGTCGGCCGGGTGCTGGGACGTGGGCGGCGGTGCGAACGCCAGCTCGCCGCCGAACTGGTCGTGCAGCCGGACGTCGTAGTAGTCGGCGGCGTCGGCGACCCAGTCGCAGGCGTTGCTCAGCTCGGTCGCATCGAGCGTCTCGGCCATCAGCTCATACGACGCGATGACGGAGTCGTCGCGCCAGAACAGCCGGACGAAGTTGAGCCGGCCGTTGAGCTCGTTGAGCTCCGTCAGCAGCTGCGGCGAGCACTCCAGACGGCGCAGCAGCGGCGAGAAGACGCGCACGAAGGGCGGATCGTTGGCGACCAGGCGCAGGTACACCACGGCGGTGCCGCTGCGGATGGCGGCCGGGGTGGTGCTCAGATCGGCGGGCACCGGCTGCCCGCCGAGGTAGTCGGTGAGCAGGCGGTGCACCCGGGTGCGCACGGCGTCGTCGATCGACACGCCTGTCACCCTATCGAATGACCGCACAGCCACCGGTCATCCGGCCTTTCCGGGCCGGCCAGGGGGCAGGAAGCCACGGCGGCGGGCCTCCTTGACCCAGCGGTGCGCGGTGCTGACCGGCACGCCGTGCCGGTCGGCCAGGTCGCAGGCGGGCCGCGGCGAGTCCTGCGCGAAGTCGAGGTACACGTCGGCGACCTCGCGGTAGAAGACGTCCGGCCGTCCCCGTGACGGGTTCGCCGCGGCGGGCGACGTGCGGGCGACCGCCAGCGCCGGCTCGACCATCTCCCAGCCGGTGTCACCGGCGACGGGCGCTGCGACCGGCCGCGGCCGCGGATTGAGCACCGGCGGCGTGTCGATCGACTCGTGGACGACCGCGAGCTGCGCGTTGGCGGCGGCCTCGATCCGCCCGACGGGGATCGCCCGGAGCAGGTCCGCGCTGGGCGTGCCGTCGATGTGCAGCCCGGTCAGCACCAGCCGACCAGTGTCGGCGACGCCGACCCGCACCCGGACGCTCTGCGCCAGGGGCGGCTCCTGACGCCATTCATACCAGCCATCGGCGACTGGAAGGAGCCGGCCACGCACCCGGCAAATCTAGACCACTCTTCCTCGAATCAACAATTGCGCGAACCTAGACGTCTAGATACGCTGATCTGGACACACCGGCCGGAGGCTTCAACGGGGGGTGTCTGGGGCAGCAGGTGCGTGGCCGCGCATCGCCAGCTCCGGCAGAAGCCACCGGCACGTCTGCGCCGCCTTGGGGGAGCAAGGGGGCGGGCGCGGACGGGTGGACTGCCGGGCGGATCGCGCAGCGATGCGCGTCCCGCCCGGCGGCGTCGGTGACAAGCCGCGGTCGCGGGGTCTCGCCGGACCCCGCGACCGTCCACCATCCCGACGATCGTCTGCCGGACCGGGCCACCCACCGCTCCAGGCGATCGGCTCCATCTCCACGGTCGCGCTTCTGGCCGGCGCAGGCTTCGTCGCAGGTGAAGGTCCGCGGCCGGCGGCAGCCGTGCCGCCGGTGGTGCCGCGCCGTCCGGGGTGCGCCCCGCTGCCCAGCGGGCCACGAGGGAGAGGGCTCAGCTCCGGCCGGTGTAGAAGAGGAACACGCCGGCCAGGACGACGCCGACACAGAGCAGCGACACCAGGGCCACCGTGATGAGCACCCAGATGAGCGCGCCGAGCTTGCGACCCGGGTTGATCTCGATGCTGGCGGGCGGGAGCTCGGCGGCCTCCAGTTCGGCCGCGACCTCCGCGGGGTCGCCGAGCAGGTCCAGGATCGAGCGGACCTCGACCTCGGGCGCGTGGGACCGGCCGGGCGCGGTGTGCGGCTCGGCGGGCCGGGTCTCGGCGAGCTTGCCGGCGATGTGGTCGCTGAGGTCGGCGAGCAGTTCGGCGCGACGGCCGGCGGGCACGTTCTGCAGCGCCTGCTCGACCGCGTGAAGATAGTCGTTGACCAGGTCATCGTAGGTGTTCAAGGCGACCCCGTCCGGAAAAGCTGGCACTCTCCAGCATGATCAGTAAGACTTTTCGCACATGCACGCAGTTCTCGGAGGGAGCGATGTGAGCGCACCGACCCGCTGGCTCGACGCCGAGGAACAACTCGCCTGGCGTGCTTTCTACTCCGCCGCGACGCAGCTGATCGACCGGCTCGACCGCGAACTGCAGCACGACGCGGGCATGCCGCACGCCTACTACGAGATCCTCGTCGTGCTGTCGGAGTCGCCGGGACGCACCCGGCGGATGAGTGAGCTCGCCGACCTCACCCGTTCCTCGCGCAGCCGGCTCAGCCACGCCGTCACCAAGCTCGAGGCCCGCGGCTGGGTCAGCCGGCGCGACTGCGACGACGACAAGCGCGGGCAGTTCGCCGACCTGACCGACGCCGGCTTCGCCGCCATCGAGGCGGCCGCGCCCGGCCACGTGGAGACGGTGCGCAAGCACCTGTTCGACGCGCTCACCGAGGAGCAGGTCGAGCAGCTGCGCAAGATCAGTGAGGCGATCGCGGCCTCCCTCAAGTAACCCCCTGACGCTCCCCCCATCGGGGCACTGTGCCTTGTGTCGATCATTGGGTGTCGATACGTTCACGGCCTGCCGCGAGATGGGGGCCCCGTCATGAAGCGCCTGAAACTCACGCAAACCATCGCCGCCGCGGCCTTCGCCCTGGCCGCGCTGGCCACGGTGCAGGGCAGTGTGCCGACGCTGCCCGACCAGGCGAAGACACCGAGCGGCTACGCCGGCGGCGTGCCCCAGTGGGAGAACGAGCCGTCCATCGCCAGCCTCCTCGCCGGCGGCGCCCAGCAGCACGCCGAGCAGTTCTACTTCGTGCTGCCCGACCGGTTCGCCGACGGTGACCCGTCCAACAACACCGGCGGCCTGCCCGGCGGCCGGCTGAGCTCCGGCTACGACCCCACCGACAAGGGCTTCTACCACGGCGGCGACCTCAAGGGCGTCATCGACCGGCTCGACTACATCGAGCACCTCGGCACCACCGCGATCTGGCTCGCCCCCGTGTTGAAGAACCGGCCGGTGCAGGGCAGCGGCGCCGACGTCTCGGCCGGCTACCACGGTTACTGGACCACCGACTTCACCGAGATCGACCCCCACTTCGGCACGAAGGCCGACCTGCGGCGGCTCGTGGACCTCGCGCACCGCCGGGGCATCAAGGTCTACCTCGACGTCATCACCAACCACACCGCCGACGTCATCCGGTACGCGCAGGACCAGTACTCGTACCGGAGCAAGACGGACTACCCGTACAAGGACGCCTCCGGCAACAGGTTCGACGACCGCGCCTTCGCCGACGGGCGGCACGGCTTCCCGCCGGTGAACGCGCAGTCCTTCCCGTACACCCCCGTCTTCGCCGGCGAGACGGACAAGACCGTCAAGAAGCCGGCGTGGCTCAACGACCCGCTCATGTACCACAACCGCGGCGACTCCACGTTCAGCGGCGAGAACAGCGAGTACGGCGACTTCTTCGGCCTCGACGACCTGTGGACCGAGCGCCCGGAGGTCGTCCGCGGGATGACGAAGATCTACGCCGACTGGGTCAAGGACACCGGGATCGACGGCTACCGGATCGACACCACCAAGCACGTCAACATGGAGTTCTGGCCGCAGTTCGTCGAGGGCGTCGACAAGGTCGCCAAGCGCGGCTTCTTCATGTTCGGCGAGGTGTACGACGCCGACCCGCGGTTCGACTCGACCTACGTGCGCAAGGGCCGGCTGCCGGCGACCCTGGACTTCCCGTTCCAGCAGGCCGCGACCGACTACGTGGCGCGCGGCGGCTCGGCGGCCGGTCTCGCCGGCGTGTACGCGCAGGACGACCTGTACACGTCGGCGGGCACCACCGCGGGCACCCTGCCGACGTTCCTGGGCAACCACGACATGGGCCGCATCGGCATGTTCGTCGCCGGTGGCGGCACCGACCCCGCCACGCACCTGCGCCGTGACCAGCTCGGCCACGAGCTGATGTTCCTCACCCGCGGCCAGCCGGTCGTCTACTCCGGCGACGAGCAGGGCTTCACCGGCGCCGGCGGCGACAAGGACGCCCGGCAGGACATGTTCCCGAGCGTCACGCCCGACTACCTCGACGACGACCTGCTCGGCACCGACACCACCCACGCGGCGGCCCACTACGACGAGAACCACCCGATCTACCGCACCATCGCCGGCCTGGCCCGGCTGCGGCAGGCGCACCCGGCGCTCAAGCAGGGCGTGCAGGTGACCCGGTACGCGGCGCAGGGCGCGGGCGTGTTCGCGTTCTCCCGGATCGACCCCCAGCAGCGGGTCGAGTACCTGGTCGCCACCAACAACGCCACCACGACGCAGACCGTCACCGTCCCGACGGCCATGGCGAGCACGACCTTCGACCGGATCTACCCGTCCACGGGCGCGATCGCCGCCTCCGCGGGGGACGGCCGGCTGCGACTGGACGTGCCGCCGCTGAGCACCGTGGTGTTCAAGGCCCGCGGCGCGATCGCGATGCCCGCCGCGAAGCCCACCGTCACGCTGGTCGCGCCCGCCGCCGGCCAGGCCGTCCCCGGCCCCGCCGAGGTCAAGGCCGAGGTCACCGGCGACCCGCTGTCGACGGTCACGTTCGCCGCGAAGGCCGGCAACGGCCCGTGGAAGCTGCTCGGCACCGACCACGCCGCGCCGTACAGCGTCCACCACGACCTCGACGGGCTGCCCGCCGGCACGACGCTCGAGTACAAGGCGGTCGTGCGCGACGGCTCCGGCCGCACCGCCGAGACGAGGATCACCGCGAAGGTCGGCACGCCGCCGAGCGCGGCCGCGCCCGACTACGCGATCGTGCACTACCAGCGCCCCACCAGCGGATACGAGCCGTGGAGCCTGTACGCGTGGGGCGACATCGAGACGCCGATGACGTGGCCGGCCGGCGCCCCGTTCGCCGGGGAGGACTCGTTCGGCCGCTTCGCATGGGTCAAGCTGAAACCGGGGGCGGCGAACGTCGGCTTCCTCGTGGTCGACTCGGGCGGGGTGAAGGACGTCGCCGTCGACCGCACGCTCGACCCGACGAAGACGCCGGAGATCTGGCTCAAGCAAGGAGACGCGACCATCTACACCTCACAGGCCGCGGCCACCGGCACCGTCGCCGTGCACTACGGGCGGCCCGACGGCGACTACACCGGCTGGGGCCTGCACCTGTGGGGCGACGGCCTCGCGCCCGGCACCGGCACCGACTGGTCCGCGCCGCGCCCGCCGGACGGCACCGACAGCTACGGCGCCTTCTGGCACGTGCCGGTGACCGACCCGGCCGAGCCGGTCAACTTCATCGTCCACAAGGGCGACGTGAAGGACCCCGGCGCCGACCAGTCCGTCCTGCCGAACCGGCAGGGCGAGGCCTGGGTCCGCTCCGGCGAGGCGACCGTCCACCCGACCCGCGCCGCCGCCGAGCACGCCGCCGTGCTGCACTACCGCCGCCCGGCCGGCGACTACACCGGCTGGGGGCTGCACGTCTGGACCGGCGCGGCGACCCCCACCGACTGGGGCAGCCCGCTGCTCCCGGAGGGCAGCGACGCGTTCGGCGCGCGGTTCCGCGTGCCGCTGACCGGCAACGCCACGACGCTCAACTACATCCTGCACAACGGCGACACCAAGGACCTGCCCGCCGACCAGGCGCTCGACCTCGTCACCGTCGGGCACGAGGTCTGGATCCTGTCCGGGCAGGAGCGCTACCTGCTGCCGGTCCCGCCGCAGGGCACCCCCGACACGGACCTGACCAAGGCCAAGGCGGTGTGGGTCGACCGCGACACCATCGCGTGGCGGTCCGGGCCGGCCGACGGGCACTCCTACGAGCTGCTGTCCGCGCCCGACGGCGGCCTGTCGGTGGTCGACGGGCAGGTCGTCGGCGTCGCGAAGGCCCTGCCGATGCGCGCGACCGGCAGCCTGACCGAGCCGCAGCGGGCGAAGTTCCCGCACCTGTGGGCATACCAGGCGTTCCACGTCACCGCCGACCGCGCCGCCGTGTCCACCGCGCTGCGCGGGCAGGTCGTCGTGGTCGAGCGCGACGCCGCCGGCGCCGTCACCGAGGCCAGCGCCGTGCAGGTCGCCGGGGCACTCGACGACCTCTACGTCGGCGCCGTCGGGGCGAGGCTCGGCCCGCACTTCGAGGGCGGCCGCGTCTCCGTCAGCGTGTGGGCGCCGACCGCGAAGAACGTCGCGCTGGAGCTCTTCGACGACCCGGCGGCGCAGCCGGTACTGACGGCGATGAAGCGCGACGAGCACACCGGCGTCTGGACGGCGACGGGCGACCGCAGCTGGAAGGGGCGCTACTACCGCTTCCGGGTCACCGCCTGGCAGCCCGCGGTCCGGGGCGTGACGACGGCGTCGGTGACCGACCCCTACTCGGTGTCCCTCGCCGCCGACTCCACCCACAGCCAGATCGTCGACCTGGCCGACGCCGCCCTGCAGCCGCCCGGCTGGTCCGCGGTCAAGAAGCCGCCGGTGCCGGCCCGGCCGCAGATCCAGGAGCTGCACGTCCGCGACTTCTCCATCGCCGACACCACCGTGCCGGCGCAGCAGCGCGGCACCTACCTCGCCTTCGCCCAGGCCCAGTCGGCCGGCATGACGCACCTGCGGGACCTGGCCAAGGCCGGCACGTCCTACGTGCACCTGCTGCCGGTCTTCGACATCTCCACCATCCCCGAGCGGCGGGCCGACCAGCAGCAGCCGCCGTGCGACCTGGCCGCGCTGCCGCCGGACTCCAGCCAGCAGCAGGCGTGCGTCGCCCAGATCGCGGAGCAGGACGGCTACAACTGGGGCTACGACCCGTTCCACTACTCCACGCCCGAAGGCTCCTACGCCACCGACCCGCAGGGCACCCCGCGGATCACCCAGTTCCGCCAGATGGTCGCCGGGCTCAACGGCGCCGGCCTGCGGGTCGTCGTCGACGTGGTCTACAACCACACCACCGCCGCCGGCACCGATCCGCACTCGGTCCTCGACCAGATCGTGCCCGGCTACTACCACCGGCTGCTCGACGACGGCACCGTCGCCAACTCCACCTGCTGCGCCAACACCGCGCCGGAGAACGCGATGATGGGCAAGCTGGTCGTCGACTCGGTCGTGCTGTGGGCCAAGCAGTACAAGGTCGACGGCTTCCGCTTCGACCTCATGGGCCACCACCCGAAGGCCAACATCCTCGCCGTGCGGGCCGCGCTGGACCAGCTGACCCTCGGTAAGGACGGCGTCGACGGCAAGAAGATCCTCATCTACGGCGAGGGCTGGAACTTCGGCGAGGTCGCCGGCGACGCCCGCTTCGTCCAGGCGACCCAGGCCAACATGGCCGGCACCGGCATCGGCACCTTCAACGACCGGCTCCGCGACGCGGTCCGCGGCGGCGGCCCGTTCGACGGCGACCCGCGCATCCAGGGGTTCGCGTCCGGGCTGTACACCGCCCCCAACGGCGACCCGGCCAACGGGACGACGGCCGAGCAGCGGGCCAGGCTCCTGCACTACCAGGACCTGATCCAGGTCGGGCTCACCGGCAACCTCGCCGCCTACGAGTTCGTCGACTCCACGGGCCACCGCGTCACCGGCGCGCAGGTCGACTACAACGGCTCGCCGGCCGGCTACACCCGCCTGCCCGCGGAGGGCGTCACGTACGTCGACGCCCACGACAACGAGATCCTCTACGACGCCCTCGCCTACAAGCTGCCGACCGGCACGACCGCCGAGCAGCGGGCGAGGCTGCAGGTGCTCGCCCTGTCCACGACCGTCCTCGGCCAGGGGACCGGGTTCGTCACCACCGGCTCCGACCGGCTGCGCTCCAAGTCCCTGGACCGCAACTCGTTCAACTCCGGCGACTGGTTCAACCAGATCCGCTGGGACTGCGCGGCCGGCAACGGCTTCGGCGCCGGCCTGCCGCCCGCCGCCGACAACCAGGACAAGTGGTCCTACGCCCAGCCGCTGCTGGCCAACCCTGCGCTCGTGCCGGACTGCGCCGCGATCGACCTGGCCGGCGCCCGCTTCCAGGAGCTGCTGAGGATCCGGGCGAGCTCGCCGGTCTTCTCGCTGGGCACCGCGGCGCAGGTGCAGCAGCGGGTGGCGTTCCCGCTGTCCGGCGCGTCCGCGACGCCCGGCGTGATCACGATGACGCTGGACGCCCGCGGCCTCGACCAGCGGTTCCACACGATCGTGGTGGTCTTCAACGCCGGCCCGGCCGCCGCGACGCAGACGGTCGGCGTCTACGCGGGCGCCCGGTTCGCGCTCCATCCGGTGCAGGCCGCCTCGGCGGACCCGCTCGCCCGCCAGGCCACCTTCGACAGCGCCCACGGCACGTTCACCGTCCCCGGCCGCACCGTCTCGGTCTTCGTCCAGCCCGCCTGACCTTCCCGTGATCCCGAACGGTTCTGGTGGCCAGGGCTACCGAAACCGTTCGGGATCATCGGGAGGAAAAGCCTCAAGGCTGGGTGGTCGGTGCCGTTTTGTCCGGTGTGAGGCATCATCGGGCGTTCACCGTCGCCGGGCTGCTACTGGTCGCGCTGCTGGCCGGGGCGACCGGCAAGCCGTCGCCGCCGCCCGGGCCACCGCTGCCGGGTCCGCCGGCGGTCGTCGAGCCGGGCGCGCCGCCGTCGACGCTGCCGCCGCTGAGCGACCTGCCGACGCTCCGCGAACCGACCGGCCGGTCCATCGCGCCGTCCGCGACCGCGGCCCCCGGCACGCCGGGGGAGCCGCCGGCGAGCGTTAAAGCAACCTCAAGCCCGAGCCCCGCCGCGACCACCGAGACCAGCCGCCGGTCGACCGGCTGGATCGGGCTCGGGGTCGTCGTCGTGATCGCCGGAGCGGTCGCCTTCCTCGTACTGCGACGACGCCGTCACGCCTAGTTCGCCAACGGCGGGCCGTTTGGCTTGTGACGGCCGCCGTTCGGCGAATGAAGGCTTATCGGGGAAGCACCTTTCCAGTAGCGTGCCCTTTCGTGTTCCTTAACCAGGTTTCCCGCTACAGCGTGCTCCTCCGCCACCGGTAGGCGATGACGGTTGGCAGGCAGCAGCCCCTCCCGAGCGACCGGCACCGACTCGCCCCGCGCGATCGGCGGCGGCGGTCGGCAGCGCCGGTCGGGCGCGCCTGACACCTCGGTCGCCGGGCACCGGCGCGGCGGCACGACCCGGCCCAGCCGGCTGCGGTCGGTCCGCACGCAGCTGCTCGCCCCCATCGTCGTCGCGATGGTCGGGCTCGCGGTCCTCAGCACCGCCCAGGCCGCCACCGCCAGGTCCGCCGCCGGGGACGCGGCGCGAGCTCGTACCCTCGCATCCACCGCGACCAGCGCGGTCAGCTTCGTGCACGAGCTGGAGCGCGAGGTCGCCGAGACCGCGGCACTGCGGCAACGGGGCGGCAAGACCGGTGTCTCGCTCGTCGTCGCCCAGCGCGAGCGGACCGACAAGGCCGCGGCACGCTACCTCGCCGACAGTCGCGCCGCGGTCAAGGCCGTGCCCGACCTCGACCGGGCCGTCCGGGCCGTCAACGAGATCTACAGCCGGCTCGGCGCCACCCGCGAGGCGGCCGACACGAACCCCGCCATCACGCTGATGACCGACCCCGTGTACCGGCCGCTCGCCGAGGCCCTGCTGGCGATCGCGGACGCCGTGCCGGCGCAGATCGCCGACAACGAGCTCGCCAACGCGGCCCGGGCCGTCGCCGCCGTCGCGGCCGTCGAGCACTTCGCCGCCCTCGAACGGGACCTGCTGCGCGCGGTGTTCTCCCGGGGCGCCGTCGAGCCCGGCGACCTCGGCGCCATGTCGGAGCTGCGGGGCGCCCGCGACCAGCGGGCCGCCGAGTTCCACCGGGCCGCGACCGGCGCCTGGCGCACCGTGTACGACCAGGAGATCCGCGGCCTCGACGTCGACAAGGCCGACAAGCTCAGCGCCGCCGCCCGCAACGCCGAGAAGGACCCGGCCGGGCTGAAGGTCGACGCCGACACGTGGTTCGTGGCGCAGTCCGGCTTCATCCGCCGGCTCAACATCGTCAGCCTCGACCTGTCGGACCGGCTCGACGGGCGCGCCGAGCAGATCGCCGTCACCGCCCAGCGGCGCGCGTGGGCGACCCTCATCGGCACCGCCGCGATCGGTCTCGCCGCCCTCGCGATCGCGATCACCCTGGCCGTACGGACGGCCCGGCGCCTCCGGAGGCTGCGTGCCGCGGCCCTGACGGTCGCCCGGCAGGAGCTGCCCGACGTGATCCACTCCGTGGCGGCCGGCGCGGCGATGCCGACCGCCACCTCGGCGGCCGCCGCCACCCGGAGCATCGCCGCCACCAACGACGAGATCGGCCAGGTCGCCGACGCGTTCGCCACCGTCCACCGCACCGCGCTGCGGCTCGCCGGCGAGCAGGCCGAGCTGCGCGTCGACGTGTCGCGGATGGCCGAGGTGCTGGCCCGGCGCATCCGCACCCTCATCACCCGGCAGCTGCGGCTCCTCGACGAGTTCGAGCGCGACGAGACCGACCCGGACGTGCTCGCCCGCCTCTTCGCCCTCGACCACATCGCCGCCCGCCTGCGCCGCAACGGCGAGAACCTGCTGGTCCTCTCCGGCGGTGAACCGGGCCGGCCGGCGACCCAGGCGGTCGGCATCGGCGCGGTCATCACGGCCGCCGCGTCGGAGATCGAGGACTTCCAGCGGGTCGAGGTCCAGCCCGCCGACCTGGCGATCACCGGGCCGGTCGTGGGTGACCTCGTCCACCTGCTGGCGGAGCTGCTCGAAAACGCCACGACCTTCTCGCCGCCGACGCAGCAGGTCCGGGTCGACGCCCGGCCCACGGTCGACGGTGCCATCATCCGCGTGCACGACAGCGGGATCGGCATCGCGCCGCGGCGGCTCGCGGAGATCAACTCGCGGCTGGCGACGCCGACGACGCTGAGCAGCGCGGCGGCCGGCACGATGGGGCTGCACGTGGTGTCGCACCTGGCCGCCCGGCACCGGATCCGGGTGGAGCTGCACGCCACCGGCAGCGGCACGGTCGCCTACGTGGCGCTGCCGCACCGGGCCCTGGAGCGGATGCCGGCGCTGACGCCCGCCGCCGCGCCGGTCTCCTCGGCCCCTGCCTCCGCTTCCGCCGTTGCTGCCGCTTCCCCTTCTCCTGCCGCCGTTGCCCCAATCGCTGCCGCGGTTCCGTCGGCTCCGCCACGTTCGGCGCTTCCGCCGTTTCCACCGGTTTCGCCGGTTTTCTCCGTGCCGGCCGCCGCTGTACCCGTTTCGCCCGCGCCCGTCTCGTCCGCGCCGGTGTCCTCCGCGCCGGTTTCGGCGGCGCCGGTTTCGGGCGTCCCGGTCTCCGCGCCGCCCCGCCCCGGGCCGCCGCCGGTCGTCGTGCCCTCGACGGTCGGCGCACCGCTGGGGCGGCCTCGCGTACCGCAGCAACACCAGCCGACTCCGTCCGGGGCGCCCGCACCGTGGTTCCGCCCCTACCTCAGCGGCGGTGGCGACACCCCCAGGCCACCCGTCCCGCCACCCTCCCTCAGTGCCTGGCCGCCGCTACGGCCGGGAGGTCCGTCCCGCTCCGCCGACGGCCCGGAACCCTCGGGCTCCGACTCGGACGGCCTGCCCCGCCGCCGCCCGGGAGCGCAGCTCGCCCCGGGAATGCAGCTCGCACCGGGAGCTCAGCCCGCCCCCGGAGCTCAGCCCGCACCGGGAGCGACGGGCCCGGAGCCGCCAGCCACCCGCAGGAACGCGGTCGACCCGGACGCCGTCCGGTCCCGGCTGTCGGCGTTCGCGGAAGGTGTCTCGGCCGCCGCCCGCCGAACCAGCACGGGCGGCTTCAACAGCGCGACCCACAGCGCAAACCCTGCACAGAAGGACCGATGATGGCGATGCCAGACGCTCAGAACCCGACCGGCGCGGGCCAGCTCGACTGGCTCATGGCCAGCTTCGCCCGGCAGGTCCCCGATGTCGCGCACGCGATCACCGTCTCCGGCGACGGGCTGCGCCTGGCCTGCTCCGCCGACCTGCCGGTGGACCAGGCCGACCACCTCTCCGCCGTCATCAGCGGCCTGGCCAGCCTCACCTTCGGCGCCGCCCGCGTGATGCAGGCCGGCCTCGTCCGCCAGACCATCGTCGACATGGACGGCGGCGTCATGATCGTCATGGCCGTGGGCGACCGCGCGCTGCTCGGCGTGCTCGCCGCCCCCGGCTGCGACCTCGGCCAGGTCGGCTACGAGACGGCCATGCTCGTCCACCGGGTCGCCGACGCGCTCGACCCCCTCCCGCGGGATGCGATGCTCCGGTGAGGCGCTTCGCGGCTGTCCTTCTCGTGTGCGCCCTGCTGGCCGGCTGCGGCTCGTCGGCACCGCCGCGCGCCGGCGCGGGGCTGTGGCACGGCGGGCGGATCTTCATCGCCACCGGCAACACGACGGGCGTGTACTACCAGTTCGGCGGTGGCTACGCCGACCTCATCACCAAGCACGTGCCCGGCTACGAGGCGCGCGCCGAGGCGACCGGCGCCTCCGGTGAGAACATCCAGCGCGTCGCGACCGGTGACATGGACGTCGCGTTCAGCATCGCCGACACCGCCGCCGACGCCGTGAACGGCAAGGGCGCCTTCGAGGGCAACCCGCAGAAGATCGTGGCGCTGGGGCGGCTGTACCGCAGCTACGCCCAGGTCGTGGTCCGCAACAGCCTGCGCGTCACGAAGTTCGCCGACCTGCGCGGCAAGCGGATCTCCACCGGCTCCGCCGGCTCCGGCGCCGACGTCTTCGCCGGCCGGCTGCTCTTCGCGGGCGGGATCAACCCCGACACCGACATCGTCCGGCAGCGCCTCTCCCTGCCGGAGACGACCAAGGGCATGCTCGCCGGCACCACCGACGCGCTGATCTTCACCGGCGGCCTGCCCACACCCGGCATCGCCGACCTGCTGGCCAGCGCTCCCGGGCAGTTCTCCCTGCTGCCGCTCGACGATCTGCTCAAGCCGCTCGCGTTCCGCTACGGCGGGGTGTACGCGGCGGGCAAGCTCCCCAAGTCGACCTACGACACGCCCGCGGACGTCGACACGATCGTGATCGGCAACCTGCTGCTGGTGTCGCCCGACATGCCCGACCAGCTCGCGCACGACCTGACCAAGATCCTTTTCGACTACCAGCTCGAGCTGAGCCGCGTACATCCTGAAGGCGCCAATTACGACAAAGCGGGTGCTCTGGTCACCGATCCTGTACCGCTACACCCCGGCGCCGCGCGGTTCTACAGCAGCGGCTGACCATCGACGTTATGGATCTCTCATTCGCCGGATGCGAGGAGGGTGATCATGCCCGTGGGCTGTCAAGATGACCCCGTGACCACCACCGCTCAACACCTCGTCAGGCTGGACGACATCCGCGACGCCGCCGCGCGGATCTCCGGCCTCGTGGTTCGCACCCCGCTGCTGCCGTGCCCCTGGGCCGACGAACTGTGGCTGAAGCCCGAGAGCCTTCAGCCGATCGGCGCGTTCAAGCTCCGCGGCGCCACCAACGCCCTGCACCGCCTGGACCTCGACCACCGCCGCGCCGGCGTGGTCACCCACTCCTCCGGCAACCACGGCCAGGCCCTCGCCTACGCGGGCCGCTCCCTCGGCATCCCGGTCACCGTCGTCATGCCCGACGTCTCGACGCCCCTGAAGATCGAAGCGACCCGCGGCTACGGCGCCGAGGTCATCCTCGTCCCGCAGGCCGACCGCGAGACCGTCGCCCGTGAGCTGGTCGCCGAGCGCGGCCTGACCCTGATCCCGCCCTACGACCACCCGGACATCATCGCCGGGCAGGGCACCGTCGGCCTGGAGATCTTCGAGGACCTCTCCAACGTCGACGTCGTCGTCGTCCCCGTCGGCGGCGGCGGCCTCTCCTCGGGCGTCGCGACCGCGATCAAGGCCCTCGCCCCGCACGTCGCCGTCATCGGCGTCGAGCCCGCCGTGGCCGCGGACGCCGCCGAAAGCCTCGCCGCCGGCGTCGTGCGCGTCTGGCCCGAGCAGCGCATGCTCAGCACCATCGCCGACGGCCTGCGGACCCCGCTGTCCGAGCTCACCCTCGCGCACCTCAGCGCCCACCTGGACGCGATCGTGACTGTCGCCGAGGACGAGATCCTCGACGCCGTGAAGGTCCTCGCCCGCCGCGGCCGCCTCATCACCGAACCCAGCGGCGCCGCAGCCACCGCCGCCGTCCTGCACCACCGCGACGAGCTCCCCGCCGGCCGCACCGTGGCAGTCGTCAGCGGCGGCAACATCGACCCCCGCCTGGCCGCTGGCCTCTTCACCGACTGACCGGGTTATCCACAGCCTGTGGGTAACTCCTGTGGGCATCGTCTCCCCAGGTCGCCCTCGCCCTGGCCTCACCCGGCCAACACCCAGGTGGATCCGGGGTGTACTCCACGTGTACCCCACACGGTTATCCACAGCCTTGTGCGCACTCATCCACAGGTTCGGCGGGAGTTATCCACAGCTGGGGACATCGGTCTGTGTACAGCCGGGCGCCTGTGGACGACCGGCGCTCCTGCGCGGAGCGCCGGTCCAGTGGCCGTTTCGATCAGGCGGCGTCGGTGCGGCCGGCGGTGCTGTTGACGTGCTCGCGGATGACGTAGGTCGGGCGGCCCATGCCGTGGGCGTGCACCCGGCCCAGGTACTCGCCCAGGACGCCGATGCCGATCAGCTGGGCCGACGAGAAGACCGTGACCAGTGACGCGACCGTGGTGAAGCCGGCCACGGTCGTGTCACCGATGACGTAGAGCCAGACCAGCCGGATCGTGAGGATCAGGCCGCAGATACCGATCAGGAACCCCAGGTACGTCACGAGCCGGAGCGGCTTCGTCGAATAGCCGAGGATCATGTTGACGGCGTGCTTCATCAGCGACTTGAAGGTGAAGCCGGAGCGGCCCTCGGTGCGCTGGTCCATGCGGACGGTGGCGGTGCCGACGCGGGTCGTGGTCCACGACAGGACGATGTCGACGGAGACGTGCGGGCCGCTGACCTGCTCGAAGCCCGCGCGCAGGAACGTGCGGAAGATGCGCAGGGCGCCGAGGACGTCGGCGTTGGGGATGCCCATCGTGCGGCCCATGACCAGGCTCTTCGCACCCCACGACGTGAGGTTGCGGAAGGCGCCGTGCTCCTCCTGCTCGGAGACCGCGTAGACGACGTCGAGGTCGTCGGTGAGGGCGTCGACGAGCTTCGGCAGCTCCTCCGGCGGGTGCTGGAGGTCGTCGTCCATCGTGATGATGCGGTCGAAGGACGCGGCGCGGATGCCGGCGATGAGGGCGTTGTGCTGGCCGTAGTTGCGGGCCATGCGGATCGCCTGGACGTGCTCGTACTTGCCGGCGAGCTCGCTGGCGACGTCCCACGTGTTGTCGGTGCTGTCGACGACGAGGATCACCTCGTGGTCGGGGGTGATGCCGGGAAGCACGCCGTTGAGCCGCTCGACCAGCGTGGGGAGGATTCGCGCGGAGCGGTAGCACGGGACGACGACGGACAGAGACACGTTGTGGAGCTCCTCACAGAACCGTGTACGGAGGAGAGTACTCCGTTTTGAGGTCAGGCCTGGATCGTGATGATGCGCGTGAACTCGTGGAGCAGATTGAAGCCGTCCCAGGTCCCCGCGAACGTCAGCGCCTGGCCGAAGGGCACGATCCGGTCGATGCCGCGTCCGGCGAGCGTGGTGACGAAGTCGTCGAGGTCGGACATGGTGAAGCCGTACTGGCTGAGCGTCTGGTCCTTGCGCTGGATCGCCGGCGCGAGCTCCGCGAGCGAGCCGACCGTGACGTGACAGATGGTGCCGGCGCCGAGCCAGTGCCGCTGCAGGTCGTCGAGGCCGGCGAGGGACACGTTGGCGACGGCGTTGCCGTTGAACGCGATCCTGGTGGCGGCGCCGGTGGCGGCGAGGCCGTAGGTGGCGACGTACTTCTCCACGGCCATCGCCGGGTCGACGCCCCAGCCGCGCTGCACGACGACCTCGCCGAGCAGCTCGTCGAACTCGGCGCGGGCCTCCTCGACGCCGCCTTCACCGACCCAGAACAGGTCGCGAGGGGAGGAGCAGGCGGCCTGGTCGAACCAGTAGAGGTCGTTGGCGAACCCGTCCACGGCCGCCCGGCGCTGCTCCGGGGTGGAGGCCTGCCAGCCGGCGACGGAGATCGCGGCGAACGAGGACCGGTCCGGGAACGCGAGGTCCCGGGCGAGCGGCTGGATCGGGTGCTTGCGGAGCTGGTTGACGGACTGGTCGCCACCCCACAGCACGCGCAGGTCGCAGGCGCCGATGAGGGCGCCGGTGATCGCGTCGTCGCGGTCGTAGGTGACCATCCGCTGGGTCTGCGCGATCGCCGGGTGGGCGTCGGCGAGCACGTCGTTGAGCGCCTCGAGGACGGTCTGCGCGGCGCCGGCGGCACGGGCGGAGACCCGCACGATGTTGTGGTTGCCGGCGAGGGCGGACAGCGCCCACGAGTAGACGAAGATCGTGTCGACGTTGGCCGGCGGGAAGTGCAGCACCAGGCCGCGGGGGGCGCGGCGCTGGCCGTTGGCGCCGTCGGCGAGGCGCTCGACGGCGCGGGCCAGCTCGCCCTTGCGCAGGAAGAAGCCGAGCGAGCCGAGCTCGGGGTGGCGGCGGGCGAGATCGGGCTTGAGCAGCCGCCGGGAGAACGCGATCAGGAAGTCCCGGACCCGCTCGTCGCCGACGGTCAGCCGCCCGCCTTCGGGCTCGTCGGTGATCTCCGCCAGCAGCCGCTCAACCGAAATATCGGAAATTTCAGGAAATACGCTCTTCACGATGCACCCACAAACGTGTCGCTGCAGCCGCGGGCCTCGGCGCGCGGCAGCCGGCCCAGGATGGAGAAGCGCTTGCCGGGCCAGGCGCCGTCGTCGATGCCGTTGATCACGCCCATGTCCTCGGTGAGCAGCACGTGGCCCGGGTACGACTCCGGCAGCGTGCTGATCACCTCGACGAGACCGGGCTTGCCGGGCGGCAGCGGCTCCCACGTCTCCGGGTCGCGGATGACGACGTCGGCGAAGTCGGGGCAGTACAGCGAGTTGCCGTCCGGGCCTTCGAGGTAGACGACGCCGATCTGCTCGACCATGCCGTAGAAGTTGTGGATGTTGCGCAGCCCGGTGTCGGCCTGGAACGCGCGGCGGAACTCGGCGTTGTCGACCTGCTGGTCGACCAGCTTCTTCCAGCCACCGGAGTGCACCAGGATCCCGTTGCTGAGATCCAGGCCGTTGTCGCGCGCCAGTTCGTACAGGTAGAGCCAGACCATGAACGTGAAGCCGAAGACCAGGAAGGGCTTGTCGCCGTGCTTGGCGAGGAATCCGCGGACCGCCTCGAGGTCGGGCTTGCTGTCCTCGTCGAGCGCCCAGACGTGGTCCCGGCCGAACGTGATCATGCCGAGGACGCCGGCGCCGCGGGCGCTGAACGAGCGGCGGTTCTTGATGATCGCGGTCGTGTCGACGATGAGCATCGGCAGCCGCTTCGGGCCGAGGACCGCCTGCAGGGTCTGGCCGAGCATCCTGGTCTGCGCGGCCGCGGCGGCCTTGTCCAGGTAGATGCGGCTGACGTCGCCGGTGGTGCCGCTGGAGGTCAGGACCTTGAAGACCTCGTCGTCGGGGATGCTCTTGAGCTGGTGCGTCTTGAACAGCCGCACCGGCAGCCACGGCAGGTCGCTGATCCGCTCGTACGAGCGGCCGGGGCCATGACCGGTGGCGGCGAGGATGTTGGCGTACGCCTCGCCCCGCGCCCGGTGCTGCTCGGTCAGCTCGACCAGGCGGGGCAGCAGCTGCGCCTCGCGGTCCGGCTGCGACAGGGTGAACACGCTCATCGTGCGGACTCCAACGCTCGATAGTCGACCTTGCCGTTGCTGAGCAGCGGCAAGGCGGGGAGGCCGCGCATCTCGAAGCCCGACCAGTGCAGCTTCAGCCGGTCGGCGAGCTCGGTCACCCGCGGCGCCAGCTCCTCGGCCGTCGCGCCCTCGACGAAGACGATGACCTTGTCGTCGCCGGAGACGGCCGCGACGGCGCCCGGGCCGGTGGCGGCCGCCAGCTGCTCGATGTCGTCGAGGTTGAGCCGGACGCCGAACACCTTGCCGAAGCGCTTGAGCCGCCCGTCGATGAACAGGTAGCCGTCCTCGTCGAGGTGCCCGAGGTCGCCGGTCTCCAGCAGCCCGCCCTGCTCGTCGCCGCGGGCCAGGTCGGTGGCGGTCTCCGCGTAGCCCATCATCACGTTCGGGCCGCGGTAGAGCACCTCGCCGACGACGCCCGGGGCGGTGGTCTCGGTGCCGTCCTCGAGCCGGATGGCGAGCGCGCCGCCCGGCACCGCGGGCCCGACCGAGCCGAGCTTCTCCGCGAGCCGCCCGGCCGGCAGCGTGGTCAGGCGGGGAGCGGCCTCGGTCTGCCCGTACATGACGAACAGCCGCCCGTCGACGGACGCCATGCGGTCGTGGAAGTCCTGCACCAGCTCGGCCCGCAGCCGGCCGCCGGCCTGCGTCAGCGTGCGCAGGCTCGGGTAGCGCTTCGGGTCGAACCGCAGGCGGCGCAGCATCTCGTACTGCGACGGCACCAGCGCGAGCGAGGTCACGCCGAACTTCGTGACCGCCGGCCAGAACGACCGCGCGACCAGCCCCTCGGACTCCACCACGACCGTCGCGCCGGCGGCGAGGTGCGTGTTGAGCACCGACATGCCGAAGCTGTAGTAGAACGGCAGGCTGCTCACCGCGACGTCGGCGCCGGTGATGCCGAGCGCTTCGATGATCGACGTCGTGTTGGCCAGGATCGCCGTGCGCGACAGCCGGACCAGTTTGGGGCTTCCGGTGGAGCCCGACGTCGCCAGCAGCGTGGCGAGGTCGGGGTGCGGCTCGATGGCCGGCGGTGTGTCGCGCTCCCACAGCTCGTCGCCGCGGCGGGTGTACCCCTTGTGCACGTCCTGCGGCACGGGGCCGCAGACGGCGGCGGGCTCGAACCGGTCGATGAAGTCGGCGAGGATCTCGGCCGGCAGGCCCGGGTCGAGCAGCGCCAGCGGACGCCCCGACTCGAACGCGCCGATGTAGCGGACGATCGCCTCGACGGTGGTCGGCGTGCGCAGGAACACCACGCCGGGCGTGATCTCGGTGAACCCCGCGACCGCCGCGTGCACCGCCTCGCGGAGCGGCACGCCACTGAGCTCGGCGCCGGTCGCCGCGTCGATCAGCCTCGCGTCGGGGTGCAACAACGTCATGGCGTCACCTCCGCGGCGCACTGATGCCGGCGAGGTGGACACGGATGCCTCTCACCGTACAGCATCCAAAAAAATAGTCCGATTTGTCGTGTAGAGCGCCGTCACGGTGTGTCATACGACCAGGCCGCCATCGACCTCGATCACCTGGCCGGTGACGAACCGGGACGCGTCGGAGAGCAGGAACGCGATCACGTCGGCGACGTCCTCGGGCTGGCCCAGTCGGCGCAGCGCGGTCGCGGCGACCCGCTCGGCACGGCCGGCCTCGTCGAGGGACTCCAGCATCTCGGTGGCGATGAACCCGGGGGCGACCGCGTTGACCCTGATGCCGGCCGGTCCGAGCTCCTTCGCCGCGGCGCGGGCGAACCCGGCGACGGCGGCCTTGGTCGCGCCGTAGACGACCTGGCCGGCGGAGCCGGAGGTGCCCATGACGGAGGAGAGCAGGACGACCGAGGGTGCGGTGCCCCGGCGCAGCAGCTTGACGGCACCGTTCACCGTGTACGTGGCGCCGACGGCGTTGACGGCGAACAGCCGCTCGATCGCGGCGTCGCCCATCATGCCGAGGAAGCCCGCCTCGTGGACGCCGGCGTTGACGACCAGGGCGTCGAGGCGGCGGTGGCGCTCGAAGACGAGCCGCAGGATGGCCTTGACGTCGGCGGCGTCGCTGACGTCGCCGTGCACGACGAGCGGCTCGATGCCGAAGTCGGCGGTGATCTCGTCGGCCGTGGTCTTGGCCGAGCCTTCGCGCATGCCGTGCAGGACGAGTTGGTAGCCCTCAGTAGCGAGCTTGCGCGCGACTGCCCGGCCGATCCCGCGCGAGGAGCCCGTGACGAGCGCGACCCTGCCCTCAGCCGGAGAACTCAACGTCGTGCTTTCCGAGGATCTCGACGGCCTTGTCGAACGAGCTGAGGTCGATCACCTCATCGGTGTCGATCATCACGTCGAAGGTGTCCTCGATCTCGCCGACCAGGGAGAGGTGCGCCAGCGAGTCCCACTTCTCGATGCCCCGGTATTCAAGCTTGTCGACGTCGTAGTCCTCCGGGAGTGCCAGTGCGGTGCGGAAGGCGACACGAAGACGATCGAGGTTGCTCATCAGCTCAGGGTCCTGTTCGATCGGGTAAGCGGCTGGCGTCCGCGAGCGAGTGTACCGTTGGCCGGTCTTTCAATGCCCACACGCCCGCCTACGGGAGGTACCAAGGTGCTGCGCGAAGCCGACGATTCGGACGTCGAGACCATCCGGCGGTGGCGCAATCACCCGAAGACGCGCGGTGCCAGCATCTACACGGCGTTCATCACGCCCGAGGGTCACGCTCAGTGGTGGTCGAAGGTCCAGTCCGACCCGTCCCGCCGGGTGCTGATCTTCTCGTACAAGGGCAACGACTGCGGCGTGGTCACCTTCAACGACCACGACGAGGTGGCCGGGACCGCCGAGTGGGGGTTCTTCCTCGACGTCGACGGCCTGGAGGAGCGCGGTGAGCTGCTGCCGGCGTGGATGGAGCTGGAGAAGGCCGCCGTCGCGTACGCGTTCGACGAGATGAAGCTCACGTCGGTCGGTGGCCGCACCCTGGCGTGGAACAAGCAGGTGATCGCCCTGCACCGCCGCTTCGGCTTCAAAGAGGTGCCGGAGCGGCAGTACACCACCGAGATCGACGGCGTGGACCAGCTGGTCGTCTGGACCGAGAGGTCGCGTTAACACGCGGGCAGGCGGCCGGGGGCCATCCGCTCCTCGGGGTCCAGGGCCAGCTTCAGCCGGACGGTCGCGTCACAGAGCCGGGCCGGGCCGTAGGTCTCCACGAGGTCGCGCAGGTCGGCGGGGGCGCGCAGCAGCGTGCACCCGCCCCCGCCACGGGCCATGAGCACCGTCCTGGCGGCGGTCAGCATGCCCGCGAGCCGCTCCGCCGGGGTCGTGACGGGCAGTGCCACGTGCGCGATGCCGGCGCCGACCGAGCCGCGGACCGGCACCGGCATGCCGGCGGCGTCGCGCAGGGCGTAGACGACGGCGAAGAGTTCACTGGGCTGACCCCAGATCTTCAGCGCCACGTCGTCGGCGTCGAAGGGGTAGCGGCCCCACCACTCCGGCGGCGCGGGCTCGACCGAGGCGCCGCCGCCGAGTAGGTGCGCGGCGGCCTCGGCCCGGGCGGCGCTGCCGGCGCGGCTGCCCTCGAACAGCGCGGCGAGCTCGGCGGGGCGGCCGGCGCCGCCGGGCAGGTCGGCCTCGATCGCCGCGGCGCCGAGCGACGAGGAGACCAGCGCCTCCGTGAGCTGCTGCACCTCGCGCGGGGTCGACACCGGCCGCACGACCCATGCCCGCGCGGACGGCATCGGCTCGAGCCGGACCGTCGCCTCCGTGATGACGCCGAGGGTGCCGAACGATCCGCAGACCTGCCTGGCCAGGTCGTGCCCGTCGAGATGCCGCTCCAGGCTGCCCTCGTCGAGCGCGACCCGCACGCCGGCGACCAGGTCCCGCGGCGTGCCGAACCGGTGGCGCAGCGGGCCCGCCTCGTTGGTCGCGAGGACCCCGCCGAGGGTCGCGCCGGGCGACGCGACGTCGAGCGCGATCCGCTGCCCCACCCGCAGCAGGTGCGCCCGCAGCGCCCGCATCGGGGTGCCGGCGGCGACGGTCGCGACGAGGTCGTCCGGGGCGTGGTCGAGCACGCCCGACATGCGACCGAGGTCCATTAGGACGTCGACGTGCGCGGGCGGGAGCCCCCAGTCGAGCTTCGTGCCGGCACCGGACGGGACGACCGACAGCCCGGCGGTGGCCGCGGCGCGCAGCACGCCGGAGACCTCCTCGGCGCTGCCCGGCGCGACCACCCAGCCGGCCGGCACCCCGTCCACCCTGTCGGCGGGGCCGGCCTCCCACACGTGCTCCGGCCCGCACGCCTCCGCCAGCACTTCGATCACGCTCACCGCAGCCCACGCTTCCCTGCTCACGACCCAGCGCCAGGCTGGATCGTCCGACGAGACGACCACACGGGGAAGTGCTCGTCGGCGGGATTCGCGGCAGCCGGGACCCCGCCGGTCAGGGCGTGATCCAAGCTTTCCCAACGACGCGTTCAGTCATGTCCGAGCGATCTCGAACATGTGTTCGAAAGCGTAGTGGGTCGCTACTTCAGTCGCAACTGCTTCCGCAGGAAGGCCACCCGGTCGGTGGCCGCGGCTTCGAAGCCGACGAGATCGTGGCCGGTGTCGTAGTCCTTGCGCTCCTTGGGCCCCGCGACGCCGTCGGCCAGCTCGGCGCGCTCGGCGTCTGTGACTTCCTGGTCCTGCTTGCCGAATTGCAGCAGCACAGCCTTGCGGCCGGTGACTTTGATGTACGGCGGCGCGTCGAAGCGGGACAATGCGTCCAGGTATGCGTGCCAGTCCTTCGGCAGCGGATTGCGGACCATCCAGCGGGAGATCCGGCTGAACCCGGACGCCAGCACGGTCGCCGTGATGCGGGAGTCGATGCCGTACAGGACGGCGCCCATGGCCGCGCCCCAGCTGTGGCCGGCGAACCCGACCCTCGACCCGTCGCAGTCCGAGCGGCGGATCAGCAGGTCGTACGCGCGGCGCAGCGCCACCACGGAGTCGGCCACCACCTTGCTGTCGGCGACCGGGTCGCCCGACGGCTTGAGCGGCAGCTCCGGCACGCACACCAGCGCACCCAGCCGGGCGAGCGCCATCCCCTCCTTGAGCATCGTGTCGCGGTTGCCGTCGCTGCCGTGCGCGTACACCACCGCGGGCAGGCGGCCGGTGAACTTCTCCGGACCCAGCACGTACGCCGGGATCTCCTCGCGACCCCTCGTGTCGGAGAACGTGATGTCCTCCAGGATCACGCCGTCACCCGTCCGCTTGTCGGTGAGCTGGGCGTTGAGCGTCGCCTTGGAGTCGTACGAGTAGAGCTTCCTCAGCTCGGCGATCGGCACGGCGGCAGGCACGTACGCCGAGGGGTCGAACGTGGAGGACGGTTGGACCGCGCCGGAGGAGCCCGACGCCGCGCCGCCCTTCACTTCAGGTGCATCCGACTCCCCGGCGCACGCTTGGACCAGCATCGCTGCCAGTCCCGCCACCCCGATGTGCAACACCCCACGACGCCGCACCGCACTCCTCCATGGGCTCGCCCGAACTTCGAGACCATGACGGTACCGGCGTCGCTTTCTCCTACAGGACAGACTGCCGAGTTCACCCCCCGGTTGCGTGCTCCGCCCACCGGCTCTCGGGTGTTTTTGAGGGGTCGACGCGCCCGAAAGTGTCGGGGGGTGAGGGTAACGTCTTGAGCGTGACTTCAGGTGTGACGGGCGTTCAGCCGCCGACGGCGAAGCAGGTTCCGCACGAGCGGACGCACCACGGCGACACCGTGGTCGACGAGTTCTTCTGGCTGCAGGACAAGGAAGACCCAGACACGATCGCCTATCTCGAGGCGGAGAACGCGTTCACCACCGCGGCGACCGCGCACCTGGAGAGCCTGCGCGAGACGGCGTTCAGCGAGATCAAGTCCCGCACCAAGGAGACCGACCTCTCGGTGCCGACCCGCAAGGGTGGCTTCTGGTATTACACGCGCACCGAAGAGGGCAAGCAGTATGGCATCCACTGCCGGGTCCCGGTCGAGGCCGGCCAGGCCGCGCCGCCCGACCTCGGCGACGGCGGCGCCCTGCCCGGCGAGCAGGTTCTCCTCGACGGCAACGCCCTCGCGGGCGACTCGGAGTTCTTCGCCCTGGGCACGTTCGACGTCAGCCCCGACAGCCGCCTCCTGGCCTACAGCACCGACTTCGCCGGCGACGAGCGCTTCACGCTGCGCGTCAAGGACCTCGACACGGGTGAGCTGCTGCCCGACACCGTCGAGGGCACGTTCTACGGCTCCGCCTGGTCCGCCGACGGCTCCACGCTCTTCTACATCACCGTCGACGAGGCGTGGCGGCCGAACAAGGTCTGGCGGCACGCCATGGGCACCGCCTCCTCCGACGACGTGGTGGTCCACGAGGAGACCGACGAGCGCTTCTGGGTCGGCGTCGACCTGACCCGCTCCGAGCGCTTCATCCTCATCGACATCCACAGCAAGGTCACCAGCGAGGTCCTGGTCATCCCGGCCGACGCGCCGACCAGCCCGCCGCAGCCGATCGCGCCGCGCCGGCAGGGCGTGGAGTATTCGGTCGAGCACCACGGCCACCGGTTCCTGATCCTGCACAACGACGGCGCGGAGGACTTCGCCCTGTCGTACACCTCCGTCGACGCGCCCGGCGCCTGGACGACGCTCATCGAGCACGAGCCCGGCACCCGCCTGCTCGGGGTCGACGCGTTCTCCGGCCATCTGGTCGTCTCGCTGCGCCGCGACGGGCTCACCGGCATCCGGGTCGTGCCGCTGCAGGGCGCCGCGCCCTACGACATCGAGTTCCCCGAGCCGATCTACTCTGCGGGCCCCGAGGCCAACCTCGAATACGACACCACCTCGTTCCGCCTGCACTATGTCTCGCTGGTCACGCCCGACTCGGTCTTCGACTGCAACCTCGACAGCGGCGAGCTGACCCTGCGCAAGCAGAAGCCGGTCCTGGGCGAGTTCGACCCGTCCCGCTATGAGCAGCACCGCGAGTGGGCCCTCGCCGAGGACGGCACCCGCGTCCCGATCTCCATCGTGGCCCGCGCCGGCACTCCCCGCGACGGCTCGGCCCCCGCCGTCCTGTATGGCTACGGCTCCTATGAGGCGTCGATGGACCCGTGGTTCTCCATCCCGCGCCTGTCCCTGCTCGACCGCGGCGTCGTCTTCGCCGTCGCCCACATCCGCGGCGGCGGCGAGATGGGCCGCCGCTGGTATGACGAGGGCAAGCTGCTGGCGAAGAGGAACACCTTCACCGACTTCGTCGCCTGCGCCGAGCACCTGGTGAAGACGGGCTGGACGTCGTCGGACAAGCTCATCGCCCGCGGCGGCTCCGCCGGCGGCCTGCTCATGGGCGCCGTGGCCAACATCGCCCCGGAGGCCTTCGCGGGCATCGTCGCGCAGGTCCCGTTCGTCGACGCCCTCAACACCATCCTCGACCCGTCGCTCCCGCTGACCGTCACCGAGTGGGAGGAGTGGGGCAACCCGCTCGCCGACCCTGAGGTGTACGCGTACATGAAGTCCTACACCCCCTACGAGAACCTGTCGGCCCGCCCGTATCCGGCGATCCTGGCCGTGACCAGCCTCAACGACACCCGCGTCCTCTACCACGAGCCGGCCAAGTGGGTGGCCCGCCTGCGTAGCCTCTCGCCCGAGTCCGACGTCCTGCTCAAGACCGAGATGGGCGCCGGCCACGGCGGCCCGAGCGGCCGCTACGACGCCTGGCGCGAGGAGGCGTTCATCACCGCCTGGATCCTGGACCGCGTGGGCCTGGCCTGACCACCCGCCCGCCGCGCGACCGTCGCCGCCGGTCAGGTCGCCCGCGCCTCACCCGGGGGCGCGTCACGCCTGACCGCCGGCGCCAGGACAGCCCGCCACGCCTGCCTCCGTGGCGTGCCGGTTCGCGCCTGACTCGTCCGGTAGGCAGGCGGACACGCCGTGTCTTACCGGCAGCGGGCCGGGCTGGTCGGACTGCTTCATGAGAGCTGGTAGGCACGTCTGTCCGGCGGGGAGACGCGCCTGACTGCTTCGGTAGAGCTGGTAGGCAAATGCCTGCCCTGCGGCGGGCTGTGCCTGGCTCCTCCGGTCGAGGCGCCTGCTCCCGCAGTTGAGGCGGGTCGCGCCTGGCCGTCGCGTAGGGCAAGCGGGCGCGCCCTGCCTGCCCTGCGGCGGGCTGTGCCTGGCTCCTCCGGTCGAGACGCCTGCTCCCGCAGTTGAGGCGGGTCGCGCCTGGCCGTCGCGTAGGGCAAGCGGGCGCGCCCTGCCTGCCCTGCGGCGGGCTGTGCCTGGCTCC
>NZ_JBIAYW010000010.1:0-64276 GCF_042898305.1 Dactylosporangium sp. NPDC000521 | reverse complement strand
TTCGGTCGAGACGCCTGCTCCCGCAGTTGAGGCGGGTCGCGCCTGGCCGTCGGGTAGGACAAGCGGGCGCGCCCTGTCTGTCAACGGGCCGGGGCCGCGCGCCTGAGATCGACCGTTCGGCCTGGCAGGCGCCATGCCGGTCGCGTCGGTCGCAGTGGCGATCCCGAATCGCCATGACCCGGCCGGCTGTCGAACTCGGGCGCCGTACTTGCGAACACTTGATCCTCGCGCCGCAAGATCGAAGGACGAATCCGGTTGTCACCATGACCAGGGCGGTCCTTCGATCACCATGCCGCGTTCGGGCGCCGTATTCGCGAACGTTTGACAGCCGCGCCGCAAGATCGAAGGACGGATCCGGTTGTCACCATGACCAGGGCGGTCCTTCGATCACCATGCCGCGCTCGGGCGCCGTATTCGCGAACGTTTGACAGCCGCGCTGCAAGATCGAAGGACGGATCCGGTCGTCAGCACGACCAGGGCGGTCCTTCGATCACCACGCGGCAGGGCGCTGCGCTGGTCGATCACCCGTGGCGCCGGAGGGTGGGGTGGTCAGCGGCGGAAGGCCCAGAGCTTGCTGAGCTGGTAGTTGATCAGAGGGGCGACGACGATCAGGATCGCCTGGGAGATGAGGACCGGGATGTGGAAGACCTCGACGAGGAGGGGGAGTCCGAGCAGCGTGAACGCGAGGGCCCACAGGCAGATCACGTAGAACTTCAGGAAGCCCGAGATGATTGGCCCCTTCGACTGGAAGACGAAGTGGCGCTGCAGCGGATACGTGCAGAGGGCGCAGAAGAAGTTGGCGATGATCGTGGGCACCAGGTAGTGCCAGTGGTCGCGGGTCAGCAGGTAGAGGGCCGCGAAGCTGCCGTAGTAGGCGACCGCGGAGACGCCGCCGACGCCGAGGTAGCGGATGCGGCGGTCGTTGTAGAGCATGATCGCGGTGCGCACGGGCCAGGAGCGGCGGGGTTGCGCGGGCGCGGCCTCGGGTGCACCGCTGCGCGACCCGAGGTCGAGCGCCTCTGGAAGACGGGCGTCGCGGCCCTCGGCGGCCGGGGACGTGCTGCCCCGCGCCGCCAGGTTGAGGGAGTCAGGGAGGGCGGGGCCGCCGTCCATGGTTTCGGTCATCCGCGCGGGTTGTAGGACTCGACGGCGGTGACGACCAGGTCGATGTCGGCCTCGGACATGCCGCCGTACAGCGGCAGGCGCAGCAGCCGGTCGGCGACGTCCTCGGTGACGGGGCAGCCGCCGGGGCCCGTGCGGCCGAACTTCACGCCGGCGGGGGCGAAGTGCAGCGGCTGGTAGTGGAAGGTGCCCAGGACGCCGTGGCCGAGGAGGTGCTTGAGCATGCTCTGGCGGCTCTCCAGGTCGGGCAGGAGCAGGTAGTACAGGTGCGCGGGCTGCTCGCGGTCGCCGGGGACCGTCGGCTGGGTGACGCCGTGCTCGGCGGCCCAGGTGGCCAGGCGCTGGTGGTAGCTGTCCCAGATGTGGGCGCGCCGGCGCTGGATGTCGGTGAAGTGCTCCAGCTGCGCGGTGAGGAACGCGGCGAGCAGGTCCGACGGCAGGTAGGACGAGCCGATGTCGATCCAGCGGTACTTGTCGACCATGCCGCGGAAGAACTGGCCGCGGTTGGTGCCCTTCTCGCGGATGATCTCGGCGCGCTCGAAGTAGGTGTCGTCGTTGAAGATGAGGGCGCCGCCCTCGCCGCACTGCACGTTCTTCGTCTCGTGGAAGCTCTGGGTCGCCATCGCGCCGATGGAGCCGAGCTTGCGGCCACGATACGTGCCGCCGATGCCGTGCGCGTTGTCCTCGATGACCACGAGGCCGTGCCGGCGGGCGATCGCCTCGATCTCGTCCATCTCGACGGCGACGCCGGCGTAGTGCACGACGACGATCGCCTTGGTGCGCGGGGTGACAGCGGCCTCGACCAGGCGCTCGTCGAGGTTGAGCGTGTCGGGGCGGCAGTCGACGAAGACCGGCACGGCGCCGCGGAGCGCGTAGGCGTTGGCGGTCGAGCAGAACGTGAACGACGGCACGATGACCTCGTCGCCCGGCTCCAGGTCCAGCAGCAGCGCGGTCATGTCCAGCGCGTGCGTGCAGGAGGTGGTCAGCAGCGAGTGCTTGGCGCCGAGGATCTCGGTGAGCAGCGCGCTCGCGCGCTTCGTGTAGGGCCCGTCACCGGTGAGCGGTCCATTCGTCATCGCCTGCTGGATGTAACCGGTCTCGGCACCCGTCAGATAGGCCTTGTTGAATGGAACGGCGAGCTGGTTCGTGGGGGTCACTGCTGGAGCCTACCTAATGGTGTGAGGTCATGCCGACGGCAGTTCATACACCACGGCGACCCCCGACCGGTAACGTTCGGTAGCGAAGGCCGACAGTTGTGGTGAAACGTTGTTCTGACTTTCGTCAACGAACAGCCAGCGTACCCCGTAGCGGTCACGCAGGGTGCCCACCGTTTGGGGTGACGGACGGCCGAACGCTGCGTCATTGTCAGCGAGGATCTCGGGGCGCCAGTAGGGCACGGATCCGACCCACATGCCGAGCCGCTCTGCCTCGACGTGGGCGGTCGTGGTGAAGCCCCAGCCCTCGACGAGCATGCGCCGCTCGCTGTACGCCGTCATCGAGAAGTGCAGATCCGAGCACTCCTTGTTCCACAGCTGGCAGTGCGCGTTGGTGGCGACGAGGTCGTCGGGGTCGGAGTGGTCGCGCAGCCAGCGGCCGGCCTCCAGGACGCCCTTGGAGACGATGACCTCACCCTTGGCGTTGACGACGTTCTTCCAGCCGGTGTGCTTCGAGTCCCAGACGACCTGGTAGTAGTTCTCGAACGTCGTGTTGATCGCGAAGCCCGCGAGCAGGGCGACGACCAGGGCGACCGTCATGCCCCGCAACGCGGGCAGCCGGCGCCGGGCGAGCAGCAGCGCCACCGTGACGACGACCGCGGCGACCGCGAGTGCCGCGTAGGGCAGGACGACGGCGCGGGTCAGCGCCGCCTCGGAGCCGGTGCTGTGGACGGTGGGCACGTCGGTGCGGCCGGCGCGCACGACGACCTGGGTGATCGCCATGCCGAGCACGACGAAGCCGATCAGCGCCCCCGCCCGGCGCACGGTCATCCGCCCGGCCGGCAGCAGCGCGTGGAGGCCGACGATCGCGGCGACCGCGAGGTAGGGCCGGCCGCCCTCGACGAAGAACCGCTGGCTGTCCCCGGACTGGCCGGTCAGGAGCGTGGCGGCGGCGCCGGCGACGCCGACCCCGATCATGGCCACGACCGCCGGCTCGGGCAGGCGGCGGCGCACCAGGCCGGCGAGCCCGCCCCAGATGCACATCCAGCAGAAGAGGAGCAGGACGGCGAGCACGGCCTTCGACCGGTAGCCGGTGGTGCCCGCGAGGGACCCGGAGACGAGCGCGGTGAGCGGCTTCAGCTCGGTGCCCTGGCTGGTGCCGCCGAAGAGCACCAGCTGCGCGAAGACCAGCCCGGCGAGCGTGATGCCGAGGCCGATCAGGGCGCCGCGGTGCAGGGTGCGGCGGAAGACCAGCTCGGCGGCGACGACCAGCAGCAGGCCGCAGAAGAGCAGCGGCAGGTAGATCGCCTTGGCGCCCATCACCCCGCACAGCAGGAGGGTGAAGAGAACCCAGCCGCGCCACTCCCGGGCCGGCCCCCGCAGCCGGTCGACGAGCACGATCATCAGCGGCACCATGAGCAGCGCGCCGAAGGTCTGCGTCGGGCCGGTCCACACGGTGAGCCGCAGCGACGAGCCGTCCTCCAGGGTGCCGAACGCGAGGTTCACGAAGAAGTCCCAGGCCACCCAGTTGTACGGGTCGGGGGACAGCGCGAACAGGGTCAGCACGCTCGCCGCGACGCCGCTCCACCAGCCGCCGGTCACCTTGCGGGCCAGCACGGCGATGAGCACGGCGAACGCCATCAGCATCGGCAGCACCGACAGTCGCAGCAGCAGGACCTGCGGCTCGATCCCCGTCACCCAGCTGGACGCGGCCATCTCGGGGTAGACGAACCAGTGGTAGTAGAGCGGCTCGCCGGTGATCCACGGGATCACCATCGGCATGTGATGCTTCGCCTCGCCCAGGAGTGCGAGGTGGAAGGTGGAGTCGGTGTCCGGTGTCGAGTTGTACGGGTAGCGCAACCCGTACTGCCGGTAGAACTTGAAGCTCCACAGCAGCGTCATGCCGGCGATCAGCGTGAGCGCCCAGCGCCACAGCAGCGGCGGCACCGGCGCGTCGGCGGCGGTCCGCCAGCACCGGCGCAGCGACGGCACCAGCAGGAACACCGCCACCGTGCCGATCGGCCAGGCGAGCACCAGCAGCGGCAGCCCGAGCAGCCGGGCGACGATGTAGACGAAGACCTCACCGACGTAGCCGAGCGCGAGGCCGGCCGCGACGTCGGCGACGAAGAACCCGCCGCTGCGGTGGAAGAAGCGCCACCACAGCGTGCCCGGCAGCGCGATGCCGGCCGCCAGGTACAGCGTGAACACGATCGTGGTGGCGGGCGGGACCTCGAAGAACCACAGGGTCGCGACCGTCGCCAGCCACAGCAGCCCGGCGGGCAGCCAGCCGGACGCCAGCACGCCGCGCAGCCTGCCCTGGAGGGCTCCGCCCCGGCCCCCGGAGGGGCCCGGCGAGGACGCGGCGGGTGCGGTGGCTTCGGTCGGCGTCTGCACGGTCTTGGGCCCCCCGAAACAATGGCGTTTGGCGCTGAGCAGGTTACCTGACGGTCCCGGTCAGATGCGGCCTGCCGGAACGCCCATCATGCACCCCGAAATCCCATCCACCACCCTGCGCGACCGTGGTGAAGCCGACCGTGGCGGGCAGCAGGATCGGCGTCTTGAAGGCGACGTCCACGGTGTACGAGTCGGGCAGGCGCCCCTCCAGCGCGGCCAGGCAGCGGGCCTTCGTCCACATGCCGTGCGCGATCGTGCGGGGGAAGCCGAACACCTTCGCCAGCACGCGCGAGGTGTGGATCGGGTTGCGGTCGCCGGACACGGCGGCGTAGTCGGTGCCCACCCGCCGCGGCACCCGCCACACGGCGTTCGGTGCCGGCGGCTCGGCGGCCGAACCGGCCGAACCGGCCGAACCGGCCGAACCGGCCGAAGCTGTGGAAGATCTGGCGCCGGTACGGCGGAGATAGGTGGATGTGTCCGTGAAAACCGGAACCCCGTCGATCGTCGCTGTCGTGACGATGTCCAGCTGGGTGCCGCGGTCGTGCGGTCGCAGCGCGTCAGCTCGTACCGACACCGAGAACGCGGCAGAGGACGGCAGCGGACGGAGGAGCTCGATCCGGTTCGCCACGTGCACCAGCCCGAGCACCGGAAACGGGAAGTCCGGCGCGGTCATCAGCGCCATGGCCAGCGGAAACGCGACGACGTGCAGGTAGGTGGCGGGCAGCTCGTCGCGGAGCCGGAAGCCGCAGACCCGGTCGTACTCCGCCAGGTGCGCCCGGTCGACGGTGACGGCCTCGACGGTGAGCTCGCGGTCCGGCAGGGCGGGATCGGCGGCGACCCCGCGTCGCAGCGCCGCGGCACGGTACAGGGGACCCAGGCGGGGCATCCGGTCGAGCGAAGCCGGCATCTCAGGCACCCAGCAGGCTCTGCCCGCACACCCGCACGACGTTGCCGTTGACCCCGCCGGACGCCGGGTGCGCCAGCCACGCGATCGTCTCGGCCACGTCGACGGGCAGGCCACCCTGCGACATGCTGTTCATGCGGCGGCCCGCCTCGCGGATGAACAGGGGCATCGCGGCGGTCATCTTCGTCTCGATGAAGCCGGGCGCGACCGCGTTGAGGGTCAGGCCGGCGGCGGCGAGCGCCGGGGCGTGCGCCTGCACGAGGCCGATGACGCCCGCCTTGGACGTGGCGTAGTTGGTCTGGCCGCGGTTGCCGGCGATGCCGGAGACGGAGGAGACGGCGACGATCCGGCCGTTGCCGCCGAGCAGCTTCTCCGCGAGCAGCACCTCGTTGATCCGCTCCTGGCTGCCGAGGTTGACGTCGAGGACGGACTGCCACTGGGAGGGGTCCATCCGGCCGAGCGTCTTGTCGCGGGTGATGCCGGCGTTGTGCACGAAGACGTCGGCGTGCACGTGCCGGGTCGCGATGAAGTCCGCGAGCCGGCGCGGCGCGTCGCCGGCGGTGAGGTCGAGCTGCAGCGCGGTGCCCTTGACCTCGTTGGCGACCCGGGTGAGGTCCTCGCCGGCGGCGGGCACGTCGAGGCAGACCACGTGCGCGCCGTCGCGGGTGAGCACGCGGGCGATCGCCGCGCCGATGCCCCGGGCGGCGCCGGTCACGATCGCGGTCTTGCCGACGAGCGGCTGGTCCCAGTCGTCGGGGACGTCGATCGCGGCGGGTCCGACCCGGATGACCTGCCCCGACACGTACGCCGAACGCCCCGACAGCAGGAACCGCATCGTCGACTCGATCGCCTCCTCGGCGCCGGGCGCGACGTAGACCAGCTGCGCCGTGCCGCCGCGGCCGACCTCCTTGCCGAGGGAGCGCACGAAGCCCTCCAGGGCCCGCTGGGCGGTGGCCTCACGGGCGTCGGCGCACAGCTCCGGCTGGCTGCCGAGCACGACGACCCGCCCGCAGGAGCGCAGTGTGCGGATGAGCGGGTGGAAGAAGTCGTACAGCGCGCGCAGGCCGTCCGTGTCGATGATCCCGGTCGCGTCGAACACGAGCCCCGCGGTCGGCCCTTCCGGCGGCGCCCCCAGCTTCTCGAGCAGCTTGCGGACCGGCTCGACGAGACGCCCGCCGCCGCCGACCACGACCTGCCCGTCGACGGGCGGCGAGCCCGGATCGTGGCGCCGCAGCTTCGGCGGGTCGGGCAGGCCGAGTCGCCTGACGAAGAACTTCCCGGCGCCCGAGTGGGCGAAGCCGGCGTAACGATCGGACATTGCAGTGCCTCCCCAGTCACAACAATCGCGCTAACCTACTCACCAGTAGGCTAACGCCGGCCTGCCCGTCGCACTGGAGGAGAATCCGATGGCCCCGAATCGAGTGGCGATCGTCGGCGGTAATCGCATCCCCTTCGCGCGCTCGGGCAGCGCCTACGCCACTGCATCAAACCAGGACATGCTGACTGCCGCTATAGACGGACTGGTGGCACGGTTCGGGCTGGCAGGAGTGCGACTCGGCGAGGTCGCGGCGGGTGCGGTCCTCAAGCACAGCCGCGATTTCAACCTGACGCGTGAATCCGTGCTCGGGTCCCGCCTCGACCCACGGACTCCCGCGTACGACGTCCAGCAGGCGTGCGGAACCGGACTCGAGGCCGCCATCCTCGTCGCCAACAAGATCGCGCTCGGCCAGATCGAGTCCGGCATCGCCGGCGGCGTCGACACCACCTCCGACGCGCCCCTCGGCGTCAACGAGGACATGCGGCGGGTCTTCATGGAGCTCAACCGGGCCCGGTCGCTCGGCGCGCGGCTCCGCGCGGTCGGCAAGCTGCGCCCGACCCAGCTCAAGCCCGACATCCCGCGCAACGCCGAGCCCCGCACCGGGCTGTCGATGGGCGACTCCGCCGCGCTGACCGCGCGGGAGTTCGGGATCACCCGGGCCGCCCAGGACGAGCTGGCGCTCGCGTCGCACCTGCAGCTCGCCGCCGCCTACGAGCGCGGCTTCTTCGACGACCTGGTCACGCCGTACCTCGGCCTCCAACGCGACCAGAACCTGCGCCCCGACACGTCGCTGGAGCGCCTCGGCGCGCTCAAGCCCGTCTTCGGCCGCGGGGCGTCGGCGACCATGACCGCCGGCAACTCGTCACCGCTGACCGACGGCGCGGCCGTGGTGCTGCTGGCCTCCGAGCAGTGGGCTCGTGAGCGGAAGCTTCCGGTGCTCGCGTGGTTCGACACGGCGGAGACGGCGGCGGTCGACTTCGTGCACGGCGGCGACGGCCTGCTGATGGCGCCGACCTACGCGGTGCCGCGCATGCTCGCCCGCACGGGGCTCAAGCTGCAGGACTTCGACTTCTACGAGATCCACGAGGCCTTCGCGTCGCAGGTCCTCGCCACCCTGAAGGCGTGGGAGGACCCGGCGTTCTGCAAGGAGCGCCTCGGCCTCGACGAGCCGCTCGGCGCCGTCGACCGCTCCCGGCTCAACGTCAACGGCTCCTCCCTCGCCGCCGGCCACCCGTTCGCCGCGACCGGCGGCCGGATCATGGCGACGCTGGCCAAACTCCTCGCGGAGCGCGGCTCCGGGCGTGGCCTGATCTCCATCTGCGCCGCCGGCGGGCAGGGGGTGACCGCGATCCTCTCCAGATGAGCGGCGGGCCTGATTCACCCATATCGTTGACGCATGACGATCCAGCCGACGATGCTCCGGCCGCCGACGCCCCGACCCGGCTGGCAGGTCGCCGTCGGCCTGATCCTCACCCTGCCCGCGTTCGTCCTGCTCCTGACGTCCTACGTCGAGCCGCTGTACTGGACGGTCACGTCCAGCTTCCGCAAGTTCAACGGGCTGCGGCTGGCGGAGGGCGGCGAAAGCGTCGGCTGGGACAACTACGACACCGCGTACTCGCGCGGGCTCGCCGACGCGCACTGGTTCACCCTGAGCCTCGCCGTGGTGCCGATCCTGCTCGTCCTGCTGCTGGCGCCGGCCATCGCCTGGGCCGCGCACGCCGGCGGCACGTGGGCGCGGTGGGTCACGCGGGTCGCACTCGCCCTCCCCCTCGTGGCCTTCGCCCCCGTGGCGATCGCCGTCGGGCTGCGCGAGTCGTCCACCCGGGCGTCGTTCTGGCTGGGCACCTTCGGCCTGGTCGTCGCGCTCGCCGCGACCGCCTACCTGGCCGCGCTGCGCCGCCGTACCCTCGACTCCACCCGCAGCCCGATCCCCGCCGCGCTCGTCGTCGCCGGCCTGGCCGTGCTCACCGTCGTCGCGGTCGCGCTGCAGGACTTCACGTTCTCCTTCATCGGCGGCTTCGGCACCAGGGGCGACCTCAGCCCGGCCCGCCTCATGTACGAGACGTCCTTCCGCACGATGACCTTCGGCGTCGGCGCGGCCGCCTCCGTGACCCTCCTCGTGCCGCTGATCCTGCTCGGCCTCGCCGCCACGCTGCTGGTGATCCTGCCCGGCACCCGCCTGGAGGTGGACCCCGCCACCCCCCGGGTCCAGAAGAACCCGCCGCTCGTGCCCTGGATCGTCGTCGGCGTCCTGCTGCTCTTCACGCTCGGCACGATCATCTCCGGCCTGAGCCCCTGGCTGTCGCACATCACCGAGACCGGCCGCCCCGGCGCCCCCTCCACCTGGGTCAACACCTGGCTGCCGCCGGTCGTCTCCACCCTCGTCGGGGTCACCGTCGCCGCCCTGGCCGCGTTCGGCATCAGCGGCCTGCGCCCCTTCGGCCGGCACAGCGAGTGGCTGCTGCTGCCCTTCGGCCTGTTCCTCTTCGTCGGCTCCGCCCCGCTCGCCCTGCGCAACTTCGCCGCCGGCGTCACCGCCGACCGCCTCGACTCCTTCATCGGCCTGATCCCGCCGTCCCGGGTCGCGATCCCGGCGCTGTTCATCCTGGCCCTGCTCTTCCGCGGCCAGGCCCAGCGCCGCGAGGTCCTGCTGCAGGAGGGCCACCGCGCCACCTGGACCGGCGTCCTGCTGCCCGCGCTGCCGATGCTGGGTCTGGCGTACGTGGCGACGTGGCTGGTCCAGGCCCAGGACCTCATCTGGCCGCTGGTCACCGCCGCCGGCGACCACCCGACCGCGCAGAACGCCCTCGTGCAGACCCTGTTCGTCCGCCGCACCCCCGACGCCCTGCCCTACGCGCAGCTGCTCCCGCTGTGGCTGCTCGTCCTGCTCTTCCTGGCCGTGGTCGCCGCGCAGCTGCTGTACCTGGACCGCGTCGCCCTGCGCGTCGGCCTCCCCGAACGCGACCACCCACCCCGCACCTAGGGCACCGGACGCGAGAGAATAGGGCACGTGATTCCTAATGTGCTTGCTGGTCGGTATGCGTCGCCGGAGCTCGTGGCGATCTGGTCGCCTGAGGAGAAGGTGCGGTTGGAGCGGCGGCTGTGGCTGGCCGTGCTCACCGCGCAGCGGGACCTCGGGGTGGCGGTGCCGGACGGGGTGGTCGAGGACTACCAGCGGGTGCTCGACGACGTCGACCTGCCCAGCATCGCGGACCGGGAGCGGGTCACCCGGCACGACGTGAAGGCGCGGATCGAGGAGTTCTCCGCGCTCGCCGGGCACGAGCACATCCACAAGGGCATGACCTCGCGCGACCTGACGGAGAACGTCGAGCAGCTGCAGATCCGCAGGTCGCTGGAGCTGGTCCGGGACCGGATGGTGGCGGCGCTCGCCCGGCTCGCGGCGCGGGCCGGGCAGTACGACGACCTGGTCATGGTCGGCCGGTCGCACAACGTTGCGGCGCAGGCGACCACCCTCGGGAAGCGGTTCGCGAGCGCCGCCGAGGAGCTGCTCATCGCGTACCGGCGGATCGACGACCTCCTGCGGCGCTATCCGCTGCGCGGGATCAAGGGCCCGGTCGGCACGGCGGCGGACCAGCTGGACCTGCTCGGCGGCGACGCGGAGAAGGCCGCGGAGCTGGAGTGGCGGGTGGCGGAGCACCTCGGGTTCGGCACCGTGCTGACCAGCGTCGGCCAGGTGTACCCGCGCTCACTGGACTTCGACGTGGTGTCGGCGCTCGCGCAGGCGGTCGCGGGGCCGTCGAGCCTGGCGACCACGATCCGGCTCATGGCCGGCTACGAACTCGCGACCGAGGGCTTCAAGCAGGGCCAGGTCGGGTCGTCGGCGATGCCGCACAAGATGAACACGCGCTCCTGCGAGCGGGTCAACGGGCTCGCCGTGATCACCAGGGGCTACCTGTCGATGGTCGGCGAGCTGGCCGGCGACCAGTGGAACGAGGGCGACGTGTCGTGCTCGGTGGTCCGCCGGGTGGCGCTGCCGGACGCGTTCTTCGCCGTCGACGGGCTGTTCGCCACGTTCCTGACCGTGTTGGACGAGTTCGGGGCGTATCCGGCGGTTGTCGCCCGCGAGCTGGACCGCTACCTGCCGTTCCTGGCGACCACGCGGGTCCTGGTGGCGGCCGTCTCACGCGGCGTGGGCCGTGAGGATGCTCACGAAGCGATCAAGGAGCACGCCGTCGCGGTGGCGCTCGCCATGCGCGAAAAGGGCATCCAGGACAACGACCTCCTGCGGCGGCTGGCCGGCGACGAGCGGCTGCGGCTGACCCAGGACGAGATCGAGGCCCTGGTGGCCGACCCGCGGCAGTTCGTCGGGGCGGCATCCGCCCAGGTCAGAGCCGTGATCGAGCAGATCCAGGCGGTGCTGGCGGAGCACCCCGACGCCGGAGCGTACGTGCCGCCGCCCATCCTGTGAGCGGAAGATCTTGACATCGGAGCGGGCCGCTAAGATGCGTATCGGGCGATGTGTTCGGGCCACGCCGCGTGACCAACCTGACCGTGACACGGCCGGTGATCTGCGGCGTTGCCCCGCCCGGTAGGCTCGTGTCGCTCGCCCTCGAGCGCCCGACTCAACTGTCAGGAGTGCCCCGTGGCCCGCGTCGTGGTGGACGTCATGCTCAAACCGGAGATCCTGGACCCCCAGGGCCAGGCGGTCGCGAACGCGCTGCCACGTCTCGGCGTCGCCGACGTGGCATCCGTGCGCATCGGCAAGCGGATCGAGATCGAGTTCGACGGCGCCGCCGACCTCGACCGGGCCCGCGAGATCGCCGACAAACTCCTCGCCAACCCGGTGATCGAAGACTTCACCCTGCGGGTCGAGGAGACGCCGGCCGGGGGCGAGCAGCAGTGACCGCCAGGATCGGTGTCGTCACGTTCCCCGGCTCGCTCGACGACCGCGACGCCGCCCGTGCCGTGCACCTGACCGGCGCCGTGCCGATCTCGCTCTGGCACGCGGACGCCGAGTTGTACGGTGTGGACGCCGTCATCCTTCCGGGTGGCTTCTCGTACGGCGACTACCTGCGCGCCGGCGCGATCGCCCGGTTCTCCGCGGTGATGGACTCGATCGTCAAGGCGGCCGGCGACGGCCTGCCCGTGCTCGGCATCTGCAACGGCTTCCAGGTGCTGTGCGAGGCCCACCTGCTGCCGGGTGCGCTGACCCGCAACCAGCACCTGCACTTCCGCAACCGGGACCAGTCGCTGCGCGTGGAGAGCACCACGACCGCCTGGACGGGCGGGTTCCAGCACGGCCAGGAGATCGTCATCCCGGTCAAGAACGGCGAAGGCTGCTACATGGCCGACGAGCGCACGCTCGACGAGCTCGAAGGCGAGGGGCGGGTCGTCGCGCGGTACATCCGCGGCAACCCCAACGGCTCGCTGCACGACATCGCCGCCATCACCAACGCTGCCGGCAACGTCGTCGGGATCATGCCCCACCCGGAGCACGCGGTCGAGGTGCTGACCGGCCCGTCGATCGACGGGCTGGGCATCTTCACGTCCGTGCTCGCACACCTGGGAGCTCGTGTATGACCGCCACAACGGGTTTCGACACCGTCCCGCACGCCGCGGAGACCTCTGACGAGGAGCAGCCCTACGAGGAGCTCGGGCTCCGCGAGGACGAGTACGAGCGGATCAAGCAGATCCTCGGCCGCCGCCCCACGTCGTCCGAGCTCGCGATGTACTCGATCATGTGGAGCGAGCACTGCTCGTACAAGAGCAGCAAGGTCCACCTGAGGCAGTTCAGCGAGAAGGCGCCGAAGTCGGACCTGATGCTGGCCGGCATCGGCGAGAACGCCGGGGTCATCCGGATCTCCGACGACATCGCGGTCACGTTCAAGGTCGAGTCGCACAACCACCCGAGCTTCGTCGAGCCCTACCAGGGTGCGGCGACCGGCGTCGGCGGCATCGTCCGCGACATCCTCGCCATGGGCGCCCGCCCGGTCGCCGTGATGGACCCGCTGCGCTTCGGCGCCGCCGACCACGAGGACACCAAGCGTGTCCTGCCCGGGGTCGTCGCGGGCGTCGGCGGCTACGGCAACTGCCTCGGCCTGCCCAACATCGGTGGCGAGGTCGTCTTCGACCCCTGCTACCAGGGCAACCCGCTGGTCAACGCGCTGTGCGTCGGCGTGCTGCCGGTCAACCGGCTGCAGAACAAAGAGGCGCACGGCCCCGGCAACGTCGTCGTCCTGCTCGGCGCCAAGACCGGCCGTGACGGCATCGGCGGCGTGTCGGTGCTGGCCAGCGCCACCTTCAACAGCGACGGCCCGGCCCGGCGCCCGTCCGTGCAGGTGGGTGACCCGTTCATCGAGAAGCTGCTCATCGAGAGCTGTCTCGAGTTGTACGAGCGGGAGCTCATCGTCGGCGTGCAGGACCTCGGCGGCGCGGGCCTCACGTGCGCGCTGACCGAGACGAGCGCGTCGGCCGGCACCGGCATGGACATCGACCTCAACCTGGTGCCCCTCCGCGAGGCCTCGATGGACCCGCAGGAGGTCCTCGCCAGCGAGTCGCAGGAGCGCATGCTCCTCATCGTCGAGCCGTCGAAGCTCGACGAGGTGCTCCGCGTCGCCGAGCGCTGGGGCGTCATCGCCACCGCGATCGGCCGGGTCACCGAGGGTGGCCGCCTGGTCATCACCTGGCACGGCGAGGTCGTCGTCGACGTCCCGCCCGGCTCCCTCGTGGACGACGGCCCGGTCTACGCCCGGCCGATGCGCGAGCCCGCCGACCTGATCCTGCTGCAGGCGGACCGGGCCGAGACGCTGCCCCGGCCGCGGACGGGCGTGGAGCTGCGCGAGACGCTGCTGCGCCTGGCCGCCAGCCCCAACCTGTGCGACAAGAGCTGGGTCACCGAGCAGTACGACCGCTACGTGCAGGGCAACACGATCCTCGCCCAGCCGGAGAACTCGGGCATCATCCGCATCGACGAGCAGACCGGCCTCGGCATCGCCCTGTCCGTCGACGGCAACGCCCGCTTCGCCCGGCTCGACCCGTACAACGGCGCCAAGCTCGCCCTGGCCGAGTCCTACCGCAACGTCGCCGCCTCCGGCGCGACGCCGCTCGCCGTCACCAACTGCCTCAACTTCGGCTCGCCGGAGGACCCGCAGGTCATGTGGCAGTTCGCCGAAGCGGTCCGTGGCCTCGCCGACGGCTGTGCCGAGCTCGGCATCCCCGTCACCGGCGGCAACGTCAGCTTCTACAACTCCACCGGCTCCCAGGCCATCCACCCGACCCCGGTCGTCGGCGTCCTCGGCGTGCTCTCCAACGTCGGCAGCCGCGTCCCGATGGGCTTCGGCGGCGACAGCGACGTGATCATGCTGCTCGGCGAGACGCAGGAGGAGCTGTCCGGCTCCGAGTGGGCCTGGGTGACGCACAACCACCTCGGCGGCCAGCCGCCCAGGGTCAACCTGGTCCGCGAGCGCATCCTCGCCTCCGTCCTCACCGAGGCGGGCGAGCGCGGTCACCTCTCCTCGGCGCACGACCTCTCCGACGGCGGCCTGGCCCAGGCCCTCGTCGAGACGACGCTGCGCTACGACCACGGCGCCAACATCACGCTGCCGGAGGGGCTGAACCCGTTCGTCGCGCTCTTCTCCGAGTCGACGGCCCGGGCGCTGGTCTCGGTGCCGCGCGGCCACGAGAAGGCGTTCACGGCGCTCTGCGCCCAGCACGGCCTGCCGGTGACCGCCATCGGCACGGTCGACGGCCGCAGCCGGGCGCTGGACGTGCGGGGGCAGTTCACGATCTCCCTCGACGAGCTGCGCTCCGCGTGGAAGGGCACGCTGCCGTCGCTCTTCGGTGAGGTGTCGACGGAGGCTCCCGAGTACGTGCCGCCGGCTTCGGCTTCGACTTCCTCCGCCTCTTCGTCCGCTCCGTCCACTTCGTCCCCTTCGTCCTCTTCGGGCGACTCGGATTCTTCGGGTGTCTCGGGCGGCGGGATCTTCGATGCGGTGGACGCGCCGGAGGTGCCCGAGGTGCCGTCCGCGTCCTCCCGGGATGAGGCATCCTCCACGGACGCCGCGCCGGACGACCCCGACGCCTGACGATGACCGAGGGCGTCCACAGTCAGCCCGGCTCGGGCGCCCGTTTCGATTGGGGCCCAGCAGGCGCCGCTGAACTGGCGCGCGTCTGCTCGGCCCTGGTCGTCGTCGACGTCCTGTCCTTCTCCACCGCGGTCGACATCGCCGTCGGCCGCGGCATCAGGGTCCACCCGTTCCCCTGGAGCGACCAGGCCCGCGCCTACGCCGACCGCATCGGCGCGGCGGTCGCCGTGGGCCGCGGGCAGGTCTCCGACGCCTCCCCGTGGTCGCTCTCCCCGGCCGCCCTGCAGGCCGCCCCGTTCGTGGCCGAGCTGGTCCTGCCGTCGCCCAACGGTGCCTCCATCTGCTCCGCCGCCGCCTCCACCGGCGTCCCGGTCATTGCCGCCTGCCTGCGCAACGCCCCCGCCGTGGCCCGCTGGCTCCACTCGCAGGGCCACGGCACCCCCACCGCCCCCATCGGCGTCGTCGCCGCCGGCGAACTCTGGCCCGACGGCACCCTCCGCCCCTGCGTCGAGGACCTCCTGGGCGCCGCCGCCGTCCTGGACGGCCTCTCCATGCTCGGCGCCCCCCTCTCGGTGGAGGCCGCGGTCACCCTCGCCGCCCTGGCCGCGGTCCGCGACGTCCCCGCCGCGGTCCGCCGCTGCGTCAGCGGCCAGGAGCTCATCTCCCGAGGCTTCACCAAGGACGTGGCCCTGGCCATCCAGTCCGACGCCTCTCAGACCGTCCCGGTCCTCACCGGCCAGTCCTTCGCCCCCGCCTGAGCCGGCTGTAATTCCCCCCACCGCTCCGCGGCGGGGCCCGGCGGGGGTTCCCACCCGCACCCCCATGCTCGCTGCGCTCGCACTGCCAGCGCTGCCGCGCGGCAGCCTCACGCACGTGCGCGCCGCATCCAGCCACGGGGCAACCCCACCATCCGCACTCGTGATCCAAGTCGCGGCGCGGTCGTCCGGACAGCCGCCACACGACTTGGATCACCTCAAGCGGCCGTGGCCGCTGCGCTGCTCTGCCCGCCGCCGCATACGACTTCGATCTTAAGGCGCCGCCACCGCGCGCCCGTCCCACTCGCCGGGGCCGGCCGTCGAGCGATCCCGTCCCGCGCTCGTGATCCAAGTCGCGAAACGGCTGCCCGGACGGCCACGACACGACTTCGATCACCTCAAGGAGGCAGCCGTCACCACTTCGCCTGTGGACGCCTCGTCCACCTGCCGGCGGGCGATCCGTTGCCTGCGCGTTGATTCAAGTCGCGGCGCGGTCGTCCGGACGACCGCCACGCGACTTGGATCACCTCAAGCGGCCGTGGCCGCTGCGCTGCTCTGCCCGCCGCCGCATACGACTTCGATCTGAAGGCGCCGCCACCCCGCGCCCGTCCCACTCGCCGGGGCGGGCCGTCGAGCAATTCCGCCCCGCGCTCGTGATCCAAGTCGCGAAACGGCTGCCCGGACGGCCACGACACGACTTCGATCACCTCAAGGAGGCAGCCGTCACCACTTCGCCTGTGGACGCCTCGTCCACCTGCCGGCGGGCGATCCGTTGCCTGCGCGTTGATCCAAGTCGCGGCGCGGTCGTGCGGACCGCCGCCACGCGACTTGGATCACCTCAAGCGGCCGTGGCCGCTGCGCTGCTCTGCCCGCCGCCGCATACGACTTCGATCTGAAGGCGCCGCCGCCCGCGCTCGCCCCACTCGCCGGGGCGGGCCGTCGAGCAATCCCGCGCCGCGCTCGTGATCCAAGTCGCGAAACGGCTGCCCGGACGGCCACGACACGACTTCGATCAGTTCAAGCGGCCGCTGGCGCCCTGCCCACCGCTGTCCGCCGGCACGCCGTCCGGCAGTCCGTCCCTACCTACCCCGCTCACCGGGAGCGGTCCACGTCGCCGGTGTCACAGGCAGCAACCACGGGATGCCGCGCGCAGGCGCATGAGGCTGCCGCCCGCAGGGCTGGCAGTGCGAGCGGCAGCGAGCATTGGGGGTGTGGGGTGAGAATCCCCCACCGCGGCCGTGAGGCCGCAGAGGCACTGCGGAGGGCGTGGGATTCGAACCCACGGAGACGCGGAACGCCTCACCGGTTTTCAAGACCGGCGCCATCGGCCACTAGGCGAGCCCTCCAGCGGAACGTCGAACAGTCTGCCAGATCGCCCCGGGGCGGTGGTGGTCACCCGTGTGAGGGAGGCCGGACGTCGGGGGGCGGTGGCGGACCGGACGACCGCGACCAGATGACATTGTGGCACTTTGCACCAAATGTCGCATCTCAGAAGCTGGGGCTGCGCAGACTCGGAAGAGCGACAACGCAGACTACGGGCGGGGGCCAGCAGGGATGCATCTCTTCTTCAACGATCCACGGGCGGCGTACGTCACCAGGCACCGGCGGATCGTCAGGCATCCGTTGGTGGCGCTGGTCGCGGGTGGGGTCGGGGTGGCGGCGCTGGGGGTGGTGATCGGTGCGGCGGGATGGGAGCCGCCACAGCAGGGCACGCCGGCGCCCCAGGCGCAGCGGGCCGAGCAGGGGGTGGCGATGCCCGAGCCGGTGGTGGACGTCAACCTGTTCGGGGTGCCCGCCGCGCCCCAGCCGGTCCTGGACCTCGGCACGCCGCCGGCGCGGTCGCTGCCGGGGGCCGTGCAGCCGCAGCGGCCGGTGCAGGCGGCGAAGAAGCCGGCGAAGCGCGTCGAGAGGGCCGGAGCTCCCGCCGTACAGACGCCGCAAACGACGACAGAGCCCACGACGGGACCGGAGCCGACGACCGAACCGACCACAGGACCGGGCGCGGAGCCGACAGCCGGTCCGACCGCGGAGCCGACCGGCGAGCCGGCCGCGCAGCCCACGACGGAGCCGACCGTGCGGCCCGCGACGCCGGCGCCGATGTGGGCGCCGTGGATGCGCGATCACCGCGGGGCGCAGAATGGGTGGCATGCACGCGGTCACGATCGAGCAGGCTGGTGGTCCTGAGGTACTGCGCTGGAGCGAGGTGCCCGATCCGGTGCCGGCGGACGGTGAGGTGCTGATCGAGGTGCGCGCGGCGGGGGTCAACCGCGCCGACATGCTGCAGCGGCAGGGGCTCTATCCGCCGCCCGAGGGGGCGCCGCCGTATCCGGGCATGGAGGTGTCGGGGCGGGTCGTGGCGAGCCGGTCGCCGCAGTGGCAGGCCGGGCAGGAGGTCTGCGCCCTCATCGAGGGTGGCGGCTACGCGGAGCTGGTGGTGGCGTCGGCGGGGCAGGTGCTGCCGGTGCCGCGGCACGTGAGTCTCGAGGACGCCGCGGCGCTGCCCGAGGTGGCGGCGACGGTCTTCTCCAACGTCGTCGAGGTCGCGGGGATCAAGCCGGGCGAGACGCTGCTGGTGCACGGCGGCGGCAGCGGGATCGGCACGTTCGCGGTGCAGCTGGGCAAGGCGCTCGGCGCGCACGTGGTGACGACGGCCCGCGAGGGCAAGCACGACGCGTTGCGCGAGCTCGGCGCGGATCGGGTGATCGACTACACGGCCGAGGATTTCAGCGAGACGGTGAAGGCCGACGTCATCCTCGACATCATCGGCGGCGCGTACCTCAAGGGCAACGTGAAGGCGCTCAACGAGGGCGGCCGCCTGGTGGTGATCGGCATGCAGGGCGGCCGCAAGGCGGAGCTCGACCTCGGTGCGCTGCTGGCGAAGCGGGGGAGCGTGTTCGCGACGGCGTTGCGCTCCAGGCCGAAGGCGCAGAAGGCGGCGATCGTCCGAGGTGTACGGGAGGAGGTCTGGCCCCTGGTGGACGAGGGCCTCATCGGGCCGGTCGTGCACAGCAGGATCCCGCTGCCGGACGCCGCGGAGGCACACCGGCTGATGGAGTCCAGTGAGCACTTCGGCAAGATCATTCTGACTCGGCCGTAGGAGCGGCTGTGAGGATCACCGGGCCCGGGCCGCGGGAGGCGAGGCGGTCGGCCGTGTTGGCGAGCGTGCAGCTGCGCAGGGAGAGGCAGCCGCATCCGATGCAGCCGGTCAGGGTGTCGCGCAGCCGCTCCAGGAGCGCGATCTGCTCGTCGAGGTGGCTGCGCCAGTTGCGCGACAGCCGGGCCCAGTCGGCGCGGGTCGGCGTGCGGTTGGCCGGCAGCGACGCCAGCGCCTCCTTGATCGTCTCCAAGGGGATGCCGACCTGCGCGGAGATCCTGATGAACGAGACCCGGCGGAGCTCGGAGCGCTCGTAACGGCGCTGGTTGCCGCCGGTGCGGGTGGAGTGGATCAGGCCGAGCTTCTCGTAGAACCGCAGCGCGGACGGCGCGACCCCGCTGCGCGCCGCGAGCTCGCCGATCGTGAGCAGCTCAGCCATGCGGCTCAGCGCTTGTGCGACGGCTTACGGACGCGCTCACGGGAGAGGATCCACAGCGCCTCGACGCCGTCCTTCCAGGTGATCTTCTTGCCCTCTTCGCGGGTGCGGGCGCGGTAGCTGATCGGCACCTCGTAGGGGCGGTGCCGGTTGCGCAGCAGCTTGCCGGTGACCTCGGCCTCCATGCCGAAGCCGGCGGACTTGATCTGCAGCGACCGGTACAGCTCGACGGGCATGAGCTTGAAGCAGGTCTCGAGGTCGCCGAGGTAGCAGTTGTACAGCATGTTGGCGGCGGTGGTGACGGCCTTGTTGCCCATGACGTACCAGAACGAGAAGGAGCTGTGGCTGCCGAAGGTGCGGTTGCCGTAGACGACGGTGGCGCGGCCGTCGAGGACCGGCTCGAGCAGCTTGGGGATGTCCTGCGGGTCGTATTCGAGGTCCGCGTCGAGGATGACCATGTAGTCGCCGGTGGCGTGCTCGACCGCGGTGCGGATGGCCGCGCCCTTGCCCTTGTTCCGCGGGTGGATGACGACGCGGAGGCGCTCGTCGTGCAGCCCGTTGAGGATCTCGGCGGTGCGGTCCCGGCTGCCGTCGTCGACGATGACAAGCTCGGTCTCCGTCGGGTAGTCCACGTCGAGCGCCTGTTTGACGGCGTCGGCGACGCGGACCTCCTCGTTGTAGACCGGCATCAGGATCGACAGCTTCATCACGATCTCCGAAGAGTTCTGGTTGGGACCATCAGACTAGCCTTTCGTCACCCGCGCGTGTGATGTCCCCGCGAGCGGTTGCACCCTCGTACGGTGTCGCCTATGACAAGTGCGGCGAAGCGGTTGGGCGACGAAGCGTACATCGCGGTCACGACGTTCCGGCGCGACGGCACCCCGGTGCCGACCCCGGTGTGGGTGGCACCCGACGGTGACGATCTGGTGATCTGGACCGTCGCCGACTCCGGCAAGGTGAAACGGATCCGCCGGGACGGCGCGGTGACGGTGGCGCCGTGCACGGTCCGGGGAGTGCCGACCGGCGAGGCGGTGCCGGGGCACGCCACGATCCTCGGCCCGGAGGGCGGCCGCACCGCGCGCGAGCTCATCAGGCGCAAGTACGGCCTGCGCGGCCGCCTGTTCGTCTGGATGAGCGTCCGGCGGCGCGGCGAGGACGGCACGGTGGGGGTGCGGATCACGCTGGTCTGAACGGCTGTTCTCCGCACAAAGCAACGCGCCCGGATCACCGGGGGGTGACGATCCGAGCGCGTCGCGGGGAACAAGCATGTCGTTTTGGCACCGGAGGGTGGCGCGAGGTAGGGTTGCGCCTCAGTCGCCCTGGCGCTGCTGCGGGATCTGTCCCTGGAGCAGGGCGCGCACCTCGGATTCGCGATAGCGGCGGTGGCCTCCGAGGGTGCGGATGGCGCTCAGCTTGCCCGCCTTCGCCCATCGGGTGACGGTCTTCGGGTCGACGCGGAACATCGACGCGACCTCAGCCGGTGTTAGCAACGGCTCAGGCTCATGCGTGCGAGATGGCATCGGTCACTCCTCCACAGGTACCCAGGAACGTCGGACGGGGTCCCGCCGGCCGACGCGTTTCCTATGGTCCGGCTAGTCCCCGATGTCCGACATGGGCCGAACGGCTGAAGGTCCCTGTATGGACGGATGATGAATAAGTGAATTTTCCCAATTTGGTGACACGAAATGGGATAAAGCGGGACCGGATGTGACGCTCTGTGGGTGAGCCGATACGAATCTAGCTCACCCGACCGGGTGAGCGGTAGCCTACAAAGTCCTCCCAATAACCCATAACGGACACCACTTCGGAGCGATTCGGTTGCGAAGGGTGACACCCGTTCGTGGCTGTTGGGATCCGGACATTCAAGCTGGACTATGACCGGTTTGTGCCGTGCCGGTGACCCGCCCCCGCCTTCCCGTGACTCCCGGACGCCGCCGGCCGAGCGGTCGCTCCGCGGTCCTGGTCGCGGCACGGTGACGATCCGTGTCCACGCCGCGGAGGCCGGCTGCCGGACGGCGTGCCGGCGGCTGCCTGAGCTGATCGAAGTCGCGGGCTGGCCGTTCGGGCAGCCATTTCGCGACTTGGATCAACGCGCGGGGCGGCGGGGCTTCCGCTGGCGGAGTGGCGGCCGTGCGGCGACTTGGATCAAACGGGTGGACGTCGGGGTGATCTGTGGGCGGGGGCGGAGGTCGGTGCGGGGCTAGTTGCAGCGCTCCAGGAGCTGCACGGCGCGCCAGCGCTCGACCAGCTTCTCGTACACCTCGGTCGCCTCGTCGGCGTCGCCACGGGCCACGCTGGACAGGCCCGCCGACACCAGCCCCGGCGAGTCGTCCTCGATGAGCGTCTCGTCGGACAGCAGGCTGACCAGGCCGCCGTAGTCCAGCTCGACGATCGAGCGGGAGTGGAACTCCTCCAGCCAGCGCGCCGTCTCCTCGACCGCGACCGTGATCGGCGCGTCGCCGATGGCCCGGCGCAGCACCGCATAGGCCCGGTGCGCCCGCCGGCGGGCCTTGGAGATCTCGGTGCGGTAGCGCAGGACCCGCCGCCCGGGGCGCAGCGACAGCTCGCGCTCCTCCAGGTCCACGAAGACGAACCAGCGCAGGGGCACCCCCCACGTGGCGACCTGCTCGTGCACCCGCGGCATGCCGCGCTCCAGGACGTTGTCGCCGCTGCGCCAGTCGTCGACGACGGTCTGCGCGAGGCCGGCGAGCACCGGCGGGACGAAGGCGTCGGCGATCACGCTCGGCACGCCGTCGCGGGCGGTGAGCGCCGCCTCGGCGACGCGGATGCGCAGGTTCCACGGGCAGACGAGCAGGGTGTCGTCGGCCTCCAGGACGTAGGCCTCCTCGGGGAGGTCGGGCAGGCGCGTCCAGCCGGCGCCGAGCGCCTCGATGACCGCCGTCCGCTGCCGCCCAGGGCCGTCGGACAGTGCGACCGCCCTGCCCTCCTTGACGTAGCGACGCCAGTACAGCTGGTGGTCGCGATCGAAGGCGGCCAGCGGCTCGTACACCCGCAGATATGACGCGAACAGCGACGGCACGGGCCGATCGTCGCACGAAAGTGTCGGCCGCCGGTATTAGGGTCGGTGTACAGGCGCCGTCTCACGAGGATCGGGCCCCCCACCGACACAGGAGCATCCATGGGTGTCTTCACCACCAGCCACGAGCAGGTCGTCTACTGTCACGACCGGCCGTCCGGCCTGCGCGCGATCATCGCCATCTACTCGACGGCGCTCGGACCGGCGCTGGGCGGGACCCGCTTCTACCCGTACGCGACGGAGGACGACGCCCTGCACGACGTCCTCGACCTGTCCCGCGGCATGGCGTACAAGAACGCGCTCGCGGGCCTCGACCTCGGCGGCGGCAAGGCCGTCATCTGGGGCGACCCGGACAAGGACAAGAGCGAGGCGCTGCTGCGGGCCTACGGCAGGTTCGTGCAGTCGCTGGGTGGGCGGTACTACACGGCGTGCGACGTGGGCACCTACGTGCAGGACATGGACGTCGTGGCGAAGGAGACCAGGTTCGTCACGGGGCGCTCCGAATCGCACGGCGGCGCGGGCGACTCGTCGGTCCTTACCGCCTATGGGGTCTTCCAGGGCATGCGGGCTGCGGCGGAGCACCGCTGGGGCAGCCCGACGCTCGCCGGCCGGCGGGTCGGCATCGCCGGGCTCGGCAAGGTCGGCAAGCACCTCACCGAGCACCTCATCGAAGACGGCGCGTCGATCGTCGCCACCGACGTCAACGAGCGCGCCCTGGAGTGGGTCCGCACCACGTATCCGCAGGTGGACGTGGTCGGCAGCAGCGATGACCTCGTCGCGGCCGACCTCGACGTGTATGCGCCGTGCGCGCTCGGCGGGGCCCTCAACGACGAGACCGCGGCCGTGCTGCGCGCGAAGATCGTCGCCGGCGCGGCGAACAACCAGCTGGCTCACCCGGGGGTGGAGAAGCTGCTCGCCGAGCGCGACGTGCTCTACGCCCCCGACTACGTCGTCAACTCCGGCGGGGTCATCCAGGTGGCCGACGAGATCGAAGGCTTCAACTTCGCCCGGGCGCAGCAGCGGGCCGCCCGGATCTTCCACACCACCCGGGAGATCCTGCAGCTCGCGGAGGCTGAGGGGGTCTCGCCGGCGGCCGCCGCGGACCGACTCGCCGAACGGCGGATGGCCGACGTCGGAAGGCTCCGTACGATCCTCTTGTAGGACGTGACGACCACGGCACGACGGTGGTGCTTACCCAACCGGTCCGGTCGGGTAAGCAACGCCACCGAATTGGTCAGTAGGGGCGAGATGCCGAAAGGTGCCCTCGACATGTACCGTAAGAGCCACGAGAGATGCCTGACGTTGTCGGGGCCTGCCGGTAATGGCTGCCCCGTAATTCTGTGCGAGGGGGTCGAGCCATGGGGCGCGGCCGTGCGAAGGCCAAGCAGACTAGGGTGGCCAGGGAGTTGAAGTATCACTCCCCAAACACCGACCTCGACGCGTTGCAGCGCGAGCTCGCGGGCAGCCCGAAGTCTTACGACGACTACGCCGGATCCGGCGATCAAGTCGACGATGAGGCCGACGACGAGGACGACGGTAACTACGACGACTCCTCCAGCGACAGCGATTGGCGCTCACGGAGTCGTTGATCATCGGTCTACCCGGCTGACGGGCACGTGGCGACCCCACGTGCCCGCGTCATGTCCGAGACACCCGCGCGGTGGCCGTTCTCTCGACGGCACACCGCGTGGGTGTCTGGTCATAGCCTGACGCTGCTGGACCAGCCCTCAACGGGGACGGTTGTTCCAGTTGTAGAAGGTCGGGATGTTCTCGAAGTGGTTCCAGGCGCAGACGGCGCTCGCGCCGTCCTGACCACTCGCCTCCGAGCGGGCGGCCCTTGCCACGGCGGCCTCGTCGAGCAGCACACGAAGGCCGTCAGCGGCTCCGTGCACCCGCTCGGTGACCGGGTCAGCGTGCTCCGGCATGGTCCAGCACTCCCTCCAGAAGGCAAATCTTGCTGTTGCGGCAGTGATTCGTCTCGGTGCCGTCGAACCTGCCGTGCTCGAAGTAGCGGTTCGCCGCGTGGGCGCCGCCGCAGAAGCCGAAGTACGCGCACGTCGAGCGGCACGCCTCGACGCCGCGCAGGTACTCCGGCACCCATCCGGCCGAGCCCGCCGCACCGGCCAGGATCTCGGCCAGAGGTGTCCGCAGGACGCTGCCGGAGGAGAAGTCGCCGTACCGCACGTCCGTGAAACCCGCCAGCTCGGGTGAGAGCAGGAAGACGCGCCCGTCGGCGGCGATCGTCGGGATCGGGTCGAGCGCGGCGGGCAGCACGTCGTCGGCGCCGCCGGCCAGGACCGCGCCCGCGTAGCGCAGCGTCCACTCGATCTCCCGCACGTGGATGCGCGGGTCGCGCCGCCACGCCGCGACGAGCTCGGCCCAGAAGCCGCGGACCGCGCCGGCGCCGTGATCGTTCGCGCGGGCGTTGACGCCCTCCTGCTCCTCGATGTTGATCCCGAGGACGTCGCAGCCGAGGCCGAGGAAGTAGTCGTAGAGCCGGCTGGCGAGGCCCGGGCCGGGCGCGCTGACGACGCAGAGCGCCGAGAAGGGGATCTCGTGCCGCCGCAGCGTCTCGATGCCGCGCCGGATCCGCCCGTACGAGGGGGCACCCGCCCGGTCGATCCGCTGGTCGTTCAGCTCGGGTGGCCCGTCGACACTGACACTGACGTGCATCCGGTGCTCGGTGAAGAACTCGCACCACTCGTCGTCGATGAGCGTCGCGTTCGTCTGCACATGGTGCTCGACACCCTCGAAGGGGGCCATCAGCTCGGCGAGCGCGGCCCGCCCGGCGGTCAGCGGCTCACCGCCGTGCCACACCACGGAGAAGCGGTCGTTGCCCGCGGCCCACTCGTTGACCGACGCTGCGACCGCGCTCGCGACGGCGGGGCTCATCCGGTCGTTGCGGGACCGGAACGGCAGGTAGCAATACGTGCAGTCAAGGTTGCACAACGTCGTGGGCTGCATCACGACGTAGCCTGGCACCGGCGAGATGCCCCGCATGCCGCTCCACGACACCGCCCCGTCCTCCTTTTGGGTGTAGGGACGTGTCGCTTCAGCCTAGGTCTCTTGCCTCATTGCGGTAAGACCTGGAGATCGGAATAGGCGAGACTTTCCCGATCCCGCCTATTCCGACAGCCTTCCCGCAGGGGGACGGTCAGCCTCGCGTGTGCGAGCCGACCATCTGCACCTGGCCGGTGCCCTCGATGACCTCGCCGACCTGCCAGGCGTCCAGGCCGCGACCGGCGAGGAACGCCAGGGTGCGGTCCGCGTCCTCGGCGGAGACGACGGTCAGCATGCCGATGCCCATGTTGAACGTGCTCTCCATCTCCATGTCCTCGATGCGCCCCTTGGTGCGCACGAGGTCGAAGATGGGCTGCGGCCGCCAGGTGGCGCGGTCGACGACGGCGTCCACGTTCTCCGGCAGGACGCGGACCAGGTTGCCCGGGATGCCGCCACCGGTGACGTGGGCATACGCGTGGACGTCGCTCTCGGTGATGAGGTCGAGGCAGTCCTTCGCGTAGATCCGGGTCGGCGTGAGCAGCTCCTCGCCGAGGGTGCGCTGCGAGCCGAACTCGTCGATGACGCTGTCCAGGCGCATGCGGCCCGCGCCGAGCAGCACGTGCCGGACCAGGGAGTAGCCGTTGGAGTGCAGGCCCGAGGAGCGCAGGGCGATGACGACGTCGCCGACCTCGACCCGGTCGCGGCCGAGGATCTTGTCCTCCTCGACGACGCCGACGCCGGTGCCGGAGATGTCGTACTCGTCCGGGCGCATCACGCCCGGGTGCTCTGCCGTCTCGCCGCCGAGCAGTGCGCAGCCCGCGTAGCGGCAGCCGTCGGCGATACCGGCGCCGATCTCGGCGACCCGGTCCGGCACGACCTCGCCGCAGGCGATGTAGTCGAGCAGGAACAGCGGCTCGGCGCCACAGGCCACCAGGTCGTCGACGACCATCGCGACGAGGTCGATGCCGACCGTGTCGTGGATGCCCATGGCCTGGGCGATGGCGAGCTTCGTGCCGACGCCGTCGGTGGACGAGGCGAGGATCGGGCTCTTGTACTTCTTGAGGTCGAGCCGGAACAGGCCCGCGAACCCGCCGATGTCACCCATGACCTCGGGCCGGTGCGTGCGGTGCACCTTGGTGCGGAGCAGCTCGACGGCCTTCTCGCCGGCGTGGATCGACACGCCCGCGTCGGCGTACGTCACGGTGCGCCTGCGGCTCCTGCCGTTACCGGCGGTCCACAACTGCCGCTCGGGGGTGCTGCCCTGGCCGGTCTCACCGGCCTTCTCGGCGCGCTCATCCACGTGCGTCACTTTCTCCCCTTTGATTGCCTTGGCGGCGGCCACCGCATGGTGCTACGGGTGGGCGGGTCACGGGCGCAGCAGTGCGCCCGAGCCGCCCGGGCTGGCGGCGACGCTGACCGCGCCACCGTCGGTCGTGGTGGAAGCGGCCCCCGCAGCGCGCGCCACACCTTCCAGGACGTGCTTGCCGATCACGTTGTCGGCCGGCAGTTCGATCGGGTACTGGCCGTCGAAGCACGCGCTGCACAGCCGGTTGGCCGGCTGCTCGGTCGCCGCGATCAGGCCGGGCAGCGACACGTAGCCGAGTGAGTCGGCGCCGATCGACCGGCGGATCCCCTCCAGGTCGAGCCCGTTGGCGAGCAGCTCCGCCCGGGTGGCGAAGTCGATGCCGTAGAAGCATGGCCATTTGACCGGCGGCGACGAGATGCGGACGTGTACTTCGACCGCACCAGCTTCTCGCAGCATACGTACGATCGCACGTTGGGTGTTGCCGCGCACGACGGAATCGTCGACGACGACGAGGCGCTTGCCCCGCACGTTGTCGCGCAGCGGGTTGAGCTTGAGCCGGATGCCCAGCTGGCGGATCGTCTGGGACGGCTGGATGAAGGTGCGCCCGACGTAGGCGTTCTTGACCAGGCCGTGGCCGAACGGGATGCCCGACTCCGTCGCGTAGCCGATCGCGGCCGGCGTGCCCGACTCCGGCACCGGCATGACCATGTCGGCCTCGACCGGGTGCTCCCTGGCGAGCGTGCGGCCGATCGCCACGCGTGCGGCGTGCACGTTGCGCCCGACGATCGTGGTGTCGGGGCGGGCCAGGTAGACGTACTCGAACAGGCAGCCCTTGGGGTCGGGGGTGCCGAAGCGGGTGGAGCGCAGGCCGTGCTCGTCGATGGCGATCAGCTCGCCGGGCTCGATCTCGCGCACGATGCTGGCGCCGACGATGTCCAGCGCGGCGGTCTCGCTGGCCACCACCCAGCCGCGCTCCAGGCGGCCGAGCACCAGCGGGCGGACACCGTTGACGTCGCGGGCGGCATACAGGGTGTCCTCGTCCATGAACACGAAGCTGAACGCGCCGCGCAGGGTCGGCAGCACCTCCAGCGCCGCGGCCTCCACCGACAGGTCGGGCCGGGCCGCGAGCAGCGCCGTCACCAGGGCGGTGTCGTTGGTCGAGTTCATCTGGTCGCGATCGCCGAGCTCGGCGACGCGCCGGGCCAGCTCGGCGGTGTTGACCAGGTTGCCGTTGTGCGCCAGGGCGATCGTGGTGCCGCCGCGGTCCTCGCCGGCGGCGGTGGAGCGCAGCGTGGGCTGCGCGTTCTCCCAGTTGGAGCCGCCGGTGGTCGAATAGCGCGCGTGGCCGATCGCGATGTGGCCGCGCAGGCTCGCCAGGGTGGGCTCGTCGAAGACCTGCGACACGAGGCCGAGATCCTTGTACACCACCACGCCTGAGCCGTCGGACACCGCGATGCCGGCCGCCTCCTGCCCACGGTGCTGCAATGCATACAGCCCGTAGTAGGTCATCTTCGCGACCTCTTCGCCCGGCGCCCAGACGCCGAACACACCGCACTTGTCCTGGGGACCTGGACGCTGGGGGTCGAGCTCGTGGCTCAACCGGCCATCGCCTCGGGGCACGTTGCCGCTCCTGTCGTCGCAGTTGTCGGGGTTCGTCGGCGGTGTGGGTCGAGGGAATCCGACCTGATAGGCGCCGTAATTCGGTCGCCTTCGCGTACCAAAGTGTACGCGAGGAATTTGGCATGACGCACAGCCACAGTTCACGCGCGGTTCGTAACCAGTGTCCCGTACGAATTGCGCAGTTACAAGGGTAGATAGGCCGATAAATCAGCCCGAACTCCACTCGCGCGGATCTTCCCCGCGGTGACTGCTTCATGCCACGATTTCCGACCCGTGGCGATCTCCAGCCAGGTGGCGGGGTCGGTCTCGACGACGTTGGGTGGCGTACCTCTCGTGTGCCGCGGACCCTCGATGCATTGAATCGCACCGTATGGGGGAACCCGCACCTCCACCGAACGGCCGGGAACGCGGGACCGGAGGTCAGCCAGAAGCTCACGCACGGCGTCACGCAGCGCGAACCGGTCCGGAACGAGTCCGGCATCCATCGCATCAAGGACGGTCTGCACCGTGTCGGAATATCGGTGCGGAGTGGACATGACGGGACGATACGACCGCCTGTGGGCCGGTCGCAACACCCTGCGCCTTTCGCCGACCCCTGTGGACAAGGCATAGTTTGCTGCGGCGCACCATGCAAAGCGAGCCCCGCTCGCATGATGGACCATCGACAGACATGCTCGGCAGAGACGCTCGGGTGAAAGTCAAGATCCGGAGGGGTGTGGACGTGACTACCCACCGACGAGCCTTGCTGCTCCGCGCAGGGGCGGCGGCCGTACTGGTGACGGGCGCTCTCATCGGCACGGCGGTGACGCCTGCCCTCGCAGCGGTCACCTCGAGCGTGTCCACGAACTCGTTCGAAATCAGCCCGGGCGAGACCAAGAACATCAGCGTCACGCTGAACAACAGCGACGGGCAGCCTGAGACGGTCACCGTGAAGGTGGCCGTGAACAACGGCACGCTGACTGTCAAGGGCATCAACGACAACAGCGGGTGTGACTCCGGCGGTGCGTCGGCGGAGTGCGCGGCCGTGGTGGTCCCGGCCAACGGCAACAAGACGGTGACGTTCCAGGTCCAGGCCAAGAGCCCCGGCACGGTTCCGGCCGGCCAGACCCAGGCGGCCGAGGCCAATGTGACGGCGCCTGGCCTGTCGGGGAACAGCAAGGTCAACATCACCGCCAAGGGCCCCGCGCAGACCGCGCCGGCGACGCAGACGGTGACCGAGGTCTCAGGCACGGTCAACGACTCGACCACCGGCAAGGCGCTCAAGGGCGCGACCGTCACCATGGAGGACGGCGCCGGCAAGAGCCGGTCGATGAACACCAACGACGCCGGCGTCTACCGCTGGCTCGGCACCGAGAGCAACCCCATCGCCCCGGGCGGCATCTCGATCTCGGTCACCATGAACGGGTACGACGCCGGGTCGAAGAACCTCAATGTGCAGGCGGGCAAGGGGAGCACCGGCAACCGGATCGCCCTGGTGCCGATCGGCTCGACCGCCTCACCGGTGGCGCCGCCGACCATGGAGGAGTCCACGCCCGCAGGCGAGGACTCGCAGTCGGCCGCGGCGCCCGGTCCGGTGAACACGACCAACACGTCCAGCGAGGGCGGCAGCGGCCTTTCCTCGTACATCCTGATCGCGCTCGGCGCGCTCCTGGTCATCTTCGGCATCGTCGCGATCGTGCTGCTCCTGCGCCGCCGTGGTGACGACGACGAAGAGGACATCGAGGAGGAGCCGGCCCCGCGGCGCGGCGGCGGAGGCGCGGCCCAGCGCCCCGGGTACCGCCAGGCCCAGGCCGACCCGACGATGGTCGCCGCGGTGGGCGGCGCGCCCACGATGATCAACCGTGCCTCCGCGAACGACGCGACCGCGATCGTGCGCCCGGGCCGCGCCGGCTACGACGACGTGCCGCCGGACCCGTACGGCGCGCCCCTGCCGCGGGCGGGCTCCGGTTACGGCGCCGCGGGTGCCGGTGCCGGATACGGCGCGGCGAACGGCGGCGGATACAACGACCAGGCCGGTTACGCGCAGGGCGCCCCCTCGGCGGGCTACGGCCCCTCGTCCCGCCCGGCGGTCGACCCGTACAGCCCCGAGTACGGCGCGGGCGGCGGCAACGGCTACAACGACCAGGGCGGCTACGCCCCCCCGGCCGGTGGCGGCGGTGGTGGCGGCGGGTACGCGGACTCCACCCAGCGCTGGGAGCCGAGCGCCGGCAACGGCTACGCCGGCGGCCAGGGCGGCGGCTACGGCCCCGGCGGCTCGGGCGGTGCCAACGGCTACGGTGCCGACGGTGGTCAGAACGGCTACGGCGCCGACGGCGGCCAGAACGGCTACGGCCCCTCGGGCGGCGGCTACAACGGTGCCAACGGCGCCAACGGGTACGGCGCCAACGGGTACAGCGGCGACCAGGGCGGCGGCTATGGCCCGGGCGGCGGTGCCGGTGGCTACGGCCCGCCGGCCGGCGGCGGCCAGGGCGGCTACGGCCCCGGCGGCGGCGACGGCTACCCGAGCGCGGGCGGCGGCTACGGCCCGAGCGCCGGCAACGGCTACAACGGCCAGGCCGACTACGACGGCCCGTACGCCGGCCGGGGCGGCTACGAGCAGCGCGGCGGCTACGAGCCCGCCGCCGGCTACGAGCGTGACGGCTACGAGCGCGTCCCCGAGCCCCCGCGGGCCGGCAACGACAACTACGAGCAGCGCGGCGGCTACGGCGACCCCCAGGGCGCCCCTCGCGGCGGCGCCAACGGCAACAACCGCCGCTCGCTGGACTGGCTCGACGACTGACGCACCCGCGAACGGCGCCCCTGAACACACCCAGGGGCGCCGTTCGCGTGTCTGCCGGAACTCGTCGCCGGCCGGCGGGTCATGTGATGTGGGTGGGGAGCGCGACTGCCGACGTGCGGGAGACACAGGCCGGGTCCGGACCCGCGTCCGTGGCGACCACCGGCGACGTAGACAGGCGCGGGTGCATCACCCGGAGCCAGCGCACCTTGCGCAGCAGCTTGGCGGTCGGGCCGAGCTCCCGGTGGCGGGGCGCGTGGCCGATCATGCCGCTTCCTCAATGATCCTTGTCACGTCACAGAGTGTGCGGTGGCGGGCACGGACTCGTCAGCATGCGAACGGTCCTGGTCCCGCGCTGGTCAGCTTCCCCCGTTCGGGGGCGGGTGGGCGGCGCCGGGGACCGAGTGACGCTACTGGTAGCGGTGGCCCATCTCGGCGTGGATCGGTTCGCCGGTGGTGAGCGCCGTCAATGCCAATGACAGGCGGCGGTGCAGGGAGGCGCGGATGGTGGCGTCCTCAAGCGGGAGCCACCGGACGCCGGTGAGCTCGTCGGCCGCGGGGCGCAGATCGGTGGCGGGGTCGAGGACGCCGCCGTCGAAGACGAACTGGACCTGGTCGCTCCAGGGGCCGCGGCCGGGCGTCCAGTCGACGACCAGCAGGCGGCCGGTGGGCCGGTCGAGGCCGAGTTCCTCGAGGACCTCACGGCGGCAGGCGGCGCTCGGCGGCTCGCCGGTCTCCACGATGCCGCCCGGCAGGTCGAGGTACGGCTTGTAGTTGGGCACCACGAAGAGGATCCGGCCGGCGGGATCCCTGATCAGGGCGCCCGCGGCGACCGTCTTGTGGGCCATCCGCCGGGCGATGCCGGGGTGGAACTCCGCCTCCGGCGGGCCTTCCGAGGCGAAGAAGGAAGCGGTCACGGTGTCCGTCCAATGGGGTACGCCGGTTTGCTGATGGTGAACGCGTCTTGCGTAGTGCACAGGTGACGGCGCGTCAAGAAGGGCCGGGAGCTCAGACCGCCCGCCGCATGTGGAGGCGGACCGTGGTGCCGGTGGTGCCGGTGCGCATCTCCAGCAGGTCGCAGATCTGCCGGGCGATCCACAGCCCGTGGCCGCGCTCGGAGTGCGGGTCGGCGCGCAGGAAGCCCAGGAAGTTGCCGGTGGCGGTGCCGGCGTCGGTGATCTCGCAGACGACCCGGCGGTCGGTCGCCCACATGCGGGCCTCGCCCGTGCCGCCGCCGTGCCGCAGGACGTTGGTGGCGATCTCGTTGATGGCGAGCACGTAGTCGTCGACCCGGTCGCCCGCGACGCCGAGGCGCGGGGCGTGGTCGGCGACGAACTGCCGGACCGGAGCCAGGTCGGCGTAGACCGGGATCCATTCGACGCCGGCGGGCGGGTACGGCGTGAGCGGCGTGTTGCGGGCGGCGTAGTAGGAGGCGGGCTCGGTGAAGTCGGCGCTGACCTCGCTGGCGGTGCCGACGGCGAGCCGCGGGTGGGTGCGGCGGGCGTCGTCGACGATGGTGCTGGCGAGGGTGCTGCTGTCGTAGCCGCACATGACCCAGGCGCGGGAGTCGGCGAGCGCGACATTGACCACCGACTCGTACCGGCCCCATTCCGACGTCTCGAGGTCGTCACGGCCGGCCCAGACGGGCTCGCCGATGACCCGCAGGCAGGCACTGTCGCCGGCGAGGGCGTCGATGCGGCGGTGGTGGGCGGCGAGGGTGCGCCCGGGGGAGTCGAACCAGCCGGCCGGCTCCAGGAACGTGACCCGGTCGGTGGCGCCGTTGAGCCGCTCGCGCAGGAGGCCGGTGTTGCGGGTGGAGGTGACGGCCAGGACCGTGTCACCGCGGTGCACGCCCTCGATGATGAACGGCACGGCCGCCGCGAGGAACTGCTCGGGCGAGTCGAACAGCAGCGCCTGGTGGATCAGGGTCACGACGTCCGCACCCCCGCATCCCCGATGGTGAGGCCCGGGGTGGCGTCCCAGCCGACGATGCGCAGCACGTTGCGCAGGGTCGGTGCGAGGTGGCGCACCTGCAGGGTCCGGTCCGGTGGCAGCGCCTCGGCGGCGCGGACCAGGGCGCGGATGCCGCGGACGTCGATGAAGCGCAGCTCGGCGAGGTCGATCACGACGATCGGCTCGGGCCACCCCGCGGTGTGGGCGAGCGCCTCGGCGAACGGCCCGGCGGTCGAGTCGTCGACGGTGCCGATGATGCGCAGGCCGCGGGGCGCGAAGGTGGGGACGATGCGGAGCCGGCGGTCGTCGTGCAGCGGATCGATGGTCATCACCCCGGGGTGCCGGGCGACGAGACCGGAGATGTCCGCCTTGTCGAAGAGGCGTTCGTCGTACTGGCAGACCGCCGCGACACCGTCGGAGCCGGTGACGGTCGAGGCGACCCCCGACTCGTACTCGTGCAGGCGGACGGTGTCGGGCAGGGCCCAGCTCATCTCGCCGGTGAGGCGCAGGCCCTGGAAGCCCGCGGCGCGGGCGTCGCGGACGGCGTGCCGGATGCCGTCGACGAGGACGCCGGGGTCGAAGCGGTCGTCGGCGGCCGGGCGGACCTCGAGCTGGCCGCGGGCGATCGCGAGGGCGCCGTCGACGCCGCGCGGGTCCAGCCACGCGTCGATGGCGCCGGGTGCGGTCCGGTCCGAGTAGTACAGGACCCGCTCACCACGGACGAGGCCGTCGGCGATGTAGGCGGAGACCACTTCGCGCTGCTCCTGATCGCTCGCGAACGGCAGGCAGAGGTGGTCGCCCAGGCGGACGTGCCGGGTGTGTTTGGTCGAGACGCTGTCGTTGATGCCCTCAACTTACCCACCGGCGCCGAAATTGATGTCAGGCCCTGATGCAGCAGGTGGTGCAGACCTTCGGGGTGGGCAGGGTGAAGGCGAGGCAGCAGGTGCGCCGCTTGATGTCGAGGCCGCCCTGCTCGCGGACGCTGAGGTCGACGAGGTCGTCGGCGCCGAGCGCGGCCAGCACGCGGTGGGCGGTGTCCAGCATCGTGGCGCCGGGCGCGACGTAGCCGCGGGAGATCGCGTAGGAGACCCCGGAGGCGACCGAGCCCCACAGCGTCCGCCGGCCCAGGCGGGCCTGCTTGCGCACCTCGTCGAGCATCGGGTCGAGGTGGGCGTCGACGAGCGAGCGCCGCATGACGCCCAGCAGCTCGTCCTCGTCGTCGACGATGAGCAGCCCGGGCGTGTCGGTGGCGACGATGGGGTCGGTGGCGAGGACCGCGGTGACGGGCCGGCGCAGCGCGAGGGTGAGGAAGGGCTGCCGGTCGGAGAACCGGACCAGCACGTGGTCCGGCGTCATCAGCGGCACCCGCCGCGAGCCGGTGAATCCGATCACAGCCGGCAGGGCCAGCCAGTAGGAGTAGCACTTCCAGGCGAGGGCCGCGGCGGCGTGCGGCTGCGCGTCCCAGCGCTGGGCGGCGGCGTCGAGCCACTCCCGGACGCCCTCGGCGGTGAGCAGCTCGCCGGCGGCGCGCCAGCCGGGGCCGTGGGGCGGGACCAGTCCGGTGGACAGCCCTTGGAGTGATTCTTTGCCGTGCCGCAGCCCCATCCGCGCCAGCCCGGCGATCACCGGAGCCAGCGGGTCGGCGGCGGTCCGGCTGATGAGGGCGGTCACGTTGGGTCGCCGATGGTCCCGGGCGGGCAGGGGGACACACTGCGAGGACGCCGCGGCGCGGCGCTCGTCCTATGCGTGTGTGCGGTGCTCACCACCGTCGAATACCCCCAGACATGCATGCCAAGCGCACACGATACCTCGATTAGGTAAGCCTAACCACTCCAACATTGTCCGCTATCCGATGTCACTTTGTGTAACTTTACGTAGACAGGCTGCTGATGCCCGTGCGTTGATCAACCCCGATGGGGAGGCGTTGTCAACCTTTTTGTCGGTAAATTGTCCGCTTGACCTGTTCGGCCGCCGACCCCAGGGACACTGAGTCGGGCAGGGGCAGTCTCCCTGCGGGGCTGGGACGGACATGACTACGAGCGACTCTCCCGTACAGCGGGCGTCAGAGGCGTTCGTCGCGGAGTTCGCGCGGTGGCGCATCGACCGCGGTATGTCCAAGAAGCAGCTGGCCGCCGCGATGGGGTTCGACGCCTCCTACGTGAGCCACGTCGAGGCCCGCCGCCACCGCCCCACCGAGGACTTCGCCCGGCGCGCCGAGGCGATCCTGCAGAGCGGCGGCGCCATCTGGCAGCGCTACAAGGAGTACGACGAGCTGCGCGCGACCGCCCGCAGCCGGGTCGGCCTCCCCGGCCGCGACCCGCCGGTGCCCGACCAGTGGCTGCCGCCCGGCACGGGACTGGTCGTCGAGCGGGAGACCGCCCGGCTGTCCTACGTCGACGGCAAATACCGGTGCACGGTCCGCCGTGCGCTGTACAACGCCGGCACCGAGCCGGTCACGCGCTACCTGGTGCGGATCTCCGTGGACCGCTACCCGGACGACCCGGCGCGCTCCAACCGCCATCACCGCGACCACCCCATGTCGTGGGAAGAGCTGGCGATGGTCGCGTCGTGCGCCGGCGAGCCCATGGACTGGCGGTCCAAGACCGACCGGGACGCGCTCAAGGAGGCGTGGCTGCTGTTCGAGAACGCGCAGGGCCGCTTCCCCCTGTACCCGGGGCAGCGGACCACCATCGCGTACTCGTGGCACATCAGCGTCGAGAAGTGGGGCCACTGGTTCCAGCGCACCGTCCGCCTGCCCACCCGGCAGCTCACCATCGAGGTCGAGTTCCCGGCGCGGATGCGGCCGGTCGTCTGGGGCGTGCAGACGTCGCTGTCGGCGGAGGAGGTGCCGCTGCGCACCCCCATCACGCAGGAGCTGTCCGTCGACGGGCGGGCGGTCTTCTCGTGGCACACCGAGCAGGCGACCCTGCACGACCGCTACCGGCTGGAGTGGCGCTTCCGGGGCACCCGGCCCGAGGGGGCGGTCGAGCAGCCGGACGACTGGGAGGAGCCCCCTTTCGTGCAGCCGGCCTCGAGTGACGCCATGCGCGCGGCCGGCGTGATCCAACGCGGCGAGGCGGGCCTCGACCGGCCGGTGCGGCGGCTGGACCTGCCCGGGGAGTCGGCGCGGGCCGAGGACGTCATCGAGCAGCTGGCCACGGCGCTGGACCGGATCGAGGCGCTGCACCCGTTCGTGAAGGGCGTGGGGCTCGCCGCTCCGCAGCTCGGTGCGGGGCTGGCGGTGGCGGTGATCCGGGCGGCCGACCCTGACGCGGACCAGATCGTGCTGATCAACCCGAAGGTCGTGGCGGAGTCGGCCGAGGCCGACGAGCAGTTCGAGGGCTGCCTGTCGTTCTTCGACGTGCGCGGGCTGGTGCGGCGGCCGCTGCGGATCACCGTGGAGAGCGAGCTGCTCGACGGTTCGACGGTGACGACGGTGTACGAGCGGGCGCTGGCCCGTCTGGTGGCCCACGAGATCGACCACCTGGACGGGCGGCTCTACCTGGACCGGATGGAGCACGACGCGCCGCTCGTGCCGACGACGGAGTACCGCCAGACGGGCAAGCCCTGGCATTACGCCTGAGCTCCGGGGCGCCTGAGCCCCGGAGCCCGAGAGCCGGTCGCGCGAAAGGCCGGGCGCCCGTAGAGCGGGCGCCCGGGAAAGCCTGCAACAGGCCGAAGCAGGCCGGAATGCCGGAACGCTACAGCTCGCCCGCGGCGGAGATGTAGGCCGACTCGACGAAGACCGTGATCCAGCGCGCCGGGCGGCGGTCGGCGACCAGGTCCAGCGTGGGATCCAGATTGAGCGAGCGGTACGCGCGCCGCATCGCGTCGTCGTCCAGCACCTTCGCCTTGCCGTTGACGTGCAGCCCGATCGCGCCGCGGGCGAAGTCGACGAAGAGCAGGCTGACCCGCGGGTCGCGCTCGATGTCGGTGATCGCCTCCGACAGGCCCGCGTCGCCGAACTCGGGCCACGCGAGCCGGTCCTCCGACAGGACCCGCACGAAGCCGGCGCCGCCGGTGACGAATGTGCAGTCGTGGCCGTCCTCAGGCTCGCCCGTCGCCACGAACAGCATCTCCTGGCGGCGGATGAAGTTCTGCATCCGGTCGTCGAGCTCCTTGGACACGTCGCGCGATAGGTCGGACACGGTCGGCACGGTGCACCTCCATGGACGGCTGGCTCTGTCCCCAGCCAAACACCGACCGTGTGGGACGGCCGGACAGTCAGTGCGACTGAGCCGGACGGCCCTGCCTGTCCAGTGCCCGCACCGGCGCGTCGAGTGGAAACAAGCGGTGAACACACGACGTCGCACATTCAGTGCGATGCGTGGTCGTCCCTGGTGGAGACGCTGGCTGTCCGACGGCACCTACGTTTGACCGCGAAGGGCACCGATGAGCGATCTGTCGCGTTTACTGAAGGAGAGTTGGAGCCTCGTCGAGGAGCAGCAGGACAAGCTCGCCAGCTACTTCTACGCGCGTATGTTCCTGAACAACCCACAGCTGAGGGACCTCTTCCCGGTCCAGATGGACGTGCAGCGCTCCCGGCTTCTCGGCGCGATCGTGACCGCCGTGCAGACCGTCGACGACCCCGACACGTTCGACGAGTACCTGCGCTCGCTCGGCCGCGATCACCGCAAGTTCCACGTGCGGCCCGAGCACTACCAGATCGTCGGCGATGCGCTGTTGGAGGGCATGCGCACGTTCGTCGGTGACGAGTGGACCTACGAGTTCGACCAGGCCTGGCGGGACGCCTACGCGGTGATCGCCGAGAAGATGATCGCCGGCGCCGAGGCCGACTCCACGAACCCGCCCTACTGGCACGCCGAGGTCCTCCACCACGAGCGGCGCAACCAGGACATCGCCGTCATGACGTGCCGTCCGCTGCAGCCGCTGGAGTACCGCGCCGGCCAGTACATCAGCGTCGAATGCAAATACCAGCCACGGCTGTGGCGCGTGTACTCCGCCGCGAACGCGCCACGCAAGGACGGCTCCATCGACTTCCACGTTCGGGCCGTCGGCGCCGGCTGGGTGTCCTCCGCGCTGGTCCGGAAGGTCCAGCCCGGCGACATGCTCCGGCTCGGCGCCCCGATGGGCTCGATGGTCATGGACCGCCGCTCGACCCGCGACATCGTCTGCGTCGCCGGCGGCACCGGCTTCGCCCCGATCAAGGCGCTGATCGAGGAGATGACCCGGGCCAACCGGACCCGCTGGGTGCACGTGTTCGTCGGCGGCAGGACCCGCGACGACCTGTACGACCTGGCCTGCCTCAACCGGCTCGCCGCCCGCTACCCGTGGCTGTCGGTGGTGGCCGCGACCACCGACGATCCCGACTTCCCCGGAGAGCACGGCAACATCTCCGACGTGGTCGCCCGCTACGGCCCGTGGAACGACCACGACTTCTTCGTCTCCGGCTCGCCGCAGATGGTGCGTTCGACCCTGCGCACCCTCGCGGAGATGCAGGTCCCCGCAATCCGGATCAAATACGACGCCTTCGGGGACTCGTAACACCGGCAGGGGCGCCGTTCGTGCGGGCGGCGCCCCTGCCGAACTAGAGTTTCGCGCGTGATCGACAAGCGTGCCGTCCGCGTCGAGGTGATCCTGCTGCTCGGCGTGTCGCTCGGCCGGTCCGCGATCCTCTCGATCCTGGCGATCATCGACCGGCTCACGTACGTGAAGCCGCTCTCCGAGCAGACCGCGACGCTCAACCCGTCGATCACCCCGGACCGCCCCTGGCTCGACCTGGCATACCAGCTGGTCTACACCGGTCTGGGCTTCGTCGCGCCGTTGCTCGCGGTGTACCTGCTGCGCCGCGACCATGAGGACTGGCGCCTCGGCGTGCGGCCGGGCTCCGACCTCGGCTACGGCGTGGGCCTCGCCGCCCTGATCGGCCTGCCGGGCCTCGCCCTGGTGTGGGCGGCGCGGGAGCTGGGCATCAGCGCGCAGATCGTGCCCGAGGCGCTCGGCACGCACTGGTGGTCGGTGCCGGTGCTGATCCTCGCCGCCCTGCAGAACGGCGTCCTCGAAGAGATCGTCATGATCGCCTACCTGCTGACCAGGCTGCGGGACCTGGGGTGGAGCCCCTGGGTGGCGATCGCGACCAGCGCGGCGATCCGCGGGTCGTACCACCTCTACCAGGGCTTCGGCGGGTTCATCGGCAACTTCGTCATGGGGCTGGTCTTCGGCTGGTTCTACCGGCGGACGAACCGGGTCATGCCGCTCATCGTGGCGCACACGATCCTCGACATCGTGTCCTTCGTGGGGTACGCCCTGCTCAAGGATCATTTGGCGTTCCTGAGATAGGGCAAATAGCCACAATTAGTCTGGCTTCGTGGGCCGAATCCTTCTCGCCATCACCCTCGTCGCCTCATCCCTCTTCGCGCTGCCGATCGCGGCCCACGGTCGTGCCGACACCGGGCTCTACATCGTGCAGCTGGAGGGCGACCCGGCCGGACGCCAGGAGAGCGCCCGCGCCACGATCCGGACCGGCCGCGCGGACGTCCTGCGCCGCGCCGGGATCCGCAGGACGGTCGCGGTGTACGAGTCGGCCTTCAACGGTTTCGCCGCCGCCCTCACCCCCGAGCAGAAGGCCCGCGTGGAGCGGACCCCCGGCGTGCGCCACGTCTGGCCCAACGAGCGGCGCACCGTCGACACGGTCTCCACCACCGGCTTCCTCGGCCTGGACGGCCCCGGCGGGGCGTGGGCCAGCCACTTCGGCGACCCGTCCCGCGCCGGCGAGGGCATGATCATCGGCGTCGTCGACACGGGCTTCTGGCCGGAGAGCCCCAGCCTCGCCCCGCTCCCCGAGCCCCGCCCCGACCAGGCCGTCATCGACAAGAAGTGGGCCAGGGGCGGCACCGACAAGTGCGACGAGGGCACCGGCACCGCCCAGCAGAAGATCACCTGCAACAACAAGGTCATCGGGGCCCGCTTCTACGACGGCAGCGGCTTCGGCGGCTGGGAGTCGGAGTTCCACTCCCCGCGCGACTACGACGGCCACGGCACCCACACCGCGACCACCGCCGCCGGCCTCCACGACATCCCCGCCACCATCAACGGCGACCCCGTCGGCACCGTCTCCGGCATGGCGCCCGCCGCCCGCATCGCCGTCTACAAGGCGCTGTGGCGGCAGTCCGACGGCGAGGGCTCCGGCGGCACCGTCGACCTGCTCGACGCGGTCGACGACGCGGTCAGCGACGGCGTCGACGTTATCAACTACTCGGTCTCCGGCTCCGAGTCGCTCATCGTCGACCCGATCGAGGTGGCCTTCTACAATGCGGCCGCGGCCGGCGTCTTCGTCGCCACGTCCGCCGGCAACAGCGGCCCCGACGAGTCCACCGTCGCGCACAACTCGCCCTGGGTGACCACCGTCGCCGCCAGCTCGCACGACCGCGGCGCCGACAAGTCGGTCACCCTCGGCAACGGCAAGACCTACACCGGCGCCGGCCAGGGCCCCGCGGTGCCGTCCGCGCCGCTCGTCGACGCCGTCGACGCCGGCCTCAAGACCGCCGAACCCGGCAAGGTCGAGCTGTGCTACCCCGGCACGCTCGACCCGGCGCGGGTCAAGGGCAAGATCGTGCTCTGCAAGCGGGGCGTCAACCCGCGCACCGACAAGAGCATCGCCGTCCGCGACGCCGGCGGGGCCGGCATGGTCCTCTACAACCCGAGCGAGAACTCGCTCAACGCCGACTACCACGTCATCCCCACCGTGCACGTCGACCACGTCGCCGGGGCGGCGATCAAGGCGTACCTGGCGATCCCGGACCCGACCGCGTCCCTCTCGGCCGTGTCGCAGGTGATGCCGCGGGCGCCCGCCATGGCCGCCTTCTCCTCCGCCGGCCCGGCCCTCGCCGGCGGCGGCGACCTGATCAAGCCCGACATCACCGCCCCGGGCGTCGACATCGTCGCCGGCGTGTCCCCGGCCGGCCACCACGGCAACCTGTACGACGGCGAGTCCGGCACCTCGATGTCCAGCCCGCACATCGCCGGCATCGCCGCCCTGGTCCGCGCCGAACACCCGGACTGGTCGCCGTCCGCCGTCAAGTCGGCGCTCATGACCACCGCCGGCGTCTTCGACAACACCGACGGCATGATCCAGCGGGCCGGGAAGATCGCGAGCCCGCTCGACTACGGCTCCGGCCACGTCCGCCCTTCGCGTGCCTTCGACCCGGGACTGGTCTACGAGTCGGGGCCGCAGGACTGGGCCCGGTACGGGTGTGCCCTCGGCCAGCTGCAGCTCGTCAGCGACTGGTGCCCCACCGTCGGCACCATCGACCCCAGCGACCTCAACTACCCGTCGATCGCCGTCGCCTCGCTGCCCGGGACGCAGACGGTCACCCGCACCGTCACCAACGTCTCCAGCCAGCCGAGCGTCTACGTCGCCTCCGTCACCGACCCGCAGGGCCTGGCCGTCACCGTCACGCCGAGCACGCTGACCGTCGCACCCGGCGAGTCCGCCACCTTCAAGGTCACTATCCGGCGCACCGATGCCGCGTACCGCGTCTGGACCTTCGGCTCCCTCACCTGGACCGACCTGCGCGGCCACACCGTGCGCAGCCCCATCGGCGCCCGCCCCGTCGCGCTCGCCGGCCCGGGCGAGGTCACCGGCTCCGGCGCCACCGGCACCGCCACGATCGAGCTCACCGGCGGGTACACCGGCAGCGTCACCACGAAGCTCTTCGGCCTCACCCCGTCGGCCGTGCACCAGCAGAACCTCGTCGGCAGCACGGCCGCCTTCGTGCCCACGGCGCCCGCCACCGGCCCGGCCGTCTTCAAGTTCACCGTGACCGTGCCGCCCGGCACCGAGTTCGGCCGCCTGGCCACGTTCTCCGCCGACCACCTCCCGGGCACCGACGTCGACCTCTACCTCTACCAGGACGGGCAGCTCGTGGACCGCAGCGACGGCACCACCGCCGACGAGGAGATCCCGCTCACGTCCATGGGGGTGTTCGAGGTGTACGTGGTGCGCTTCGCCGGGCCGCCCGACGCCGACAGCCGTCCGGTCGTGGCGCACACCTTCCTCGTCGGTGACGATCCCGCCGGCAACTTCACGGTCACGCCCCCGGTCGCCGCGGTGCGGCCCGACCGGCCGGTGGCCTTCACCGCCGCCTGGCACGATCTCGACCCCGCGAAGCGCTACCTGGGCATGGTGGAGTTCGGCGACGGTACCGCGGCCCGGGCCTGGACCACGGTCGCCGTCGGCCCGACCGCCCTGCCGCCCGCGCCGTCGGCTTCGGCTTCGGCGCCTGGTGTGTCGCCGTCGCCTGGTGTGTCGCCGTCGGGTTCCGTTGCTGTCCGGCCGTCGCCGTCGGGTTCCGTTGCTGTTCGGCCGTCGCCGTCGGGTTCCGTTGCTGTTCGGCCGTCTGCTTCGGTCTCCGGGCGGCCGCCGGTCGCATCGCCGTCCGCCTCGGTGCCGTCGCCGCGGGTCACCCCGCCGCGGCGGTGACCTTCTGCCGCCCGGTGACCTTCTAGCGCCCGGTGACCTTTGGCGCCCGGTGACCTTCTAGCGCCCGTCGGGGGCGGTGACCGGCTTGCGCCTGTAGTAGCGGGTGGCGCGCATGGCGATCGCCTCGGTCGACCTGACCGCGGCGACCGCTCCGATCACCGGCCCGATCCCGGGCAGCGCCCGCCGGGCGACCCTGACCCCGGCGGCCTGCAGCAGCCCGCCGCCGAGCGTCCGGCCGAGCGGGCCCGCCAGCCTGGCGACCCCCACGCCGGTCCCGGCCCGCCGCGACCGCTGCGCCTGCTCCGCGGCCATGATGGCGGCCTCGGCGGTGGCGACCTCCGCGTACACCCGCTGCAGGACGAGCAGCTCAGCCGCCCGCACCCGGTCGAGCGGATCGTGCCCGTGCGCCGCGGCCAGGTGCAGGACGAGCTTGGCGTGCAGCCAGTTGACCCCGGCCGCCTCGACCACCAGCCCCAGCGACCCGGCCGCCCCCGCCACGATGCCGAGCCTCCTGGCCCGCCGCACGAACTCCCGCGTCACCGCCCGCCCGATCGCGTCACCGTCGACGCCGGGGTAGTTCGCCGCGTACCAGGCGGCCCGCTCCCGCGCCGCCTCCCCGAGCCGCGCGACCGCGGCGAGGGCGAGCAGCTCCGGCAGGTACGCGGGATTGATCCCCAGCCCCGCCGGCACCTGCTCCTTCTCCGGGACCCCGAGGTCGGTCGGATCGGCCTCGACCACCTCCACCCGCCCCTCGGCGAGCGGCACTTCTTCCACAGGCGGCTCCGGCTCGGGCGCCACGACCGCCACGGGGGCGGGTGCGGGCTCCGGCTGGGGCGCCACCTCCGCTGCGGGGGAGGGCGTCGGCTCCGGCTCGGGCGCCACGACCGCCGTGGTGGCGGGTGCGGGCTCTGGCTCGGGGACCACGACCGCTGCGGGTGATGGTGCCGGCTCTGCTTCGGGCACCGCGCCCGCGGTCGCGGGTGCCGGTGTTGCGGGCGCCGGGAAGAGGACCTCCTGCGTCGAGGTCGCCTTCACCGCCGCCGCCTTCTTCGCAACGGCCTTCTTGACGGGAGCCTTCGTCGCAGGCGTGACCTCGACCTCAGCTGCGGGCGCGGCAGCCTTCTTCACCGCGGCCTTCTTCGCCGGTGCCTTCTTGGCCACCGCCTTCTTGGCCGCCTTCTTCACAGGAGCCGCTGCCTCCGGCGTAGGTGCCGGCTCGACGGGTGCCGGCTCGACGGGTGCCGGCTCGACGGGCGCCGGTGGCTCGGGCTTCCGCGCTGCCGGGACCTTCTTCGCCGCGACCTTCTCAGGTGCCGCCTTCTTCGCGGGCGCGGCCTTCTTCACAGGTGGCGGCTGCTCGGCCGGGCCTGCCTGCGTGACCGGTGGGGGAGCGGCGGCCTGGCTCGCGGGCTCGGCCGCCGGCGGCGGGGCGAACGGCGTCGCCGGCTTCGCCGTCGGGCGTGCCGTGCGAGGCTGCGGGGCCGCCGGGCGTGGCGCCTCCACGACGGGCGGCAGCGGGGCGCCGAACGGCGTGGTCGCCGGACGCGGAGAAGCCGTCGTCGCCGGCGCGGTGTCGGGGGCAGACTCCTGCGGCGGCGGCTCGAAGCGCAGGGACGTGTCACCGAGGACCCGTGGGCGGCGGGGCGGCTCGTCGGAGGTCGGAGGCTCGGTGGACTTCGGATCCTCTCCCATTCGCAAGAGCGTAATGCGCCAGCGACGATGGCACCCGTCGTGCGACCAGGCAAACGTCCGCCGGTGGACGATGTGACGCGAACCACGCCGGCCGATCCGACGCGCCAGGGGTACACCCGCTTTGCCCGGTCCTCTGCTGTCCCTGTATCCTCGGACGGCGGCTCCTGGCGACAGGGGTTGTTGGAGGCTTCGCCTAGTTCGGTCTATGGCGCCGCACTGCTAATGCGGTTTGGGTCTTAAAGCCCATCCCGGGTTCGAATCCCGGAGCCTCCGCGCAAGACCTGTAAAACCTGGTGTGTACACTAGGCACGCACCAAGCGCCCGTAGCTCAACGGATAGAGCATCTGACTACGGATCAGAAGGTTAGGGGTTCGAGTCCCTTCGGGCGCGCAAGGTCAAGAGGCGGTTGAACTGCGGAAACGTAGATCAACCGCCTCTCGCGTTTCGTCCACTGTGGACCTGTTGTGTTCCGAAAGGGTTGGCTCCATCGCGCCAGCCGCACCCCCGGTCCCCGGCAGCCGACCCCCATCCAGGCCCTCACCGCAGCCGGCCGCCGACCATCTGACTGCACCACCGCAGGGCACCCCACCGCAGCCGATACGCATCCGGATCTGCCGAGTTGAGTACAGTCGATCAGCTAACGAAGGTCCGTTCGGTTAGCGGGAGTGCCGGTCCACCACACAGGGCGGCGTGCGCGCCATCAAGTACTCATCCTGACCCGCAGGGTCATTGCGTTTGTCGGGTAGCTGCTGGTCACGGCGTCGATGAGGTCGTGTGAGCGGCGGCCGGCGCGTCGGGTGGCGCAGGCGACGTTGGTGGCGTTGCTGGTGCGGTGGTAGCCGATCGCGGTGTTGCGCAGGGTGGCGATGACGGCGGGGCCGGTGCCGGTTCGGGCTTGGTGTTGGTCTTCACGGAACGTCACGTCTCGCACGTGGTGCGGGCGGTTCTCGATGTGCCAGGCGCGGCGGATCCAGTGCTGCAGGTCGGCGGGCTGGGCGTCGGCGGCGGGCAGGGACACGGTCAGGTAGGCGGTTTCGCGGCTGGTTCGGCCGGCGGTGATGCGGGTGCGGGTGATCCGGACGGCCTGTTCGGCGTGCGGGAACGCGATCCCGCCCGGGGTGGCGAGGGTGATCGAGCAGCAGTGGGGAGCCGTGGCTGCCGCCGCCATGGGTGCCGACGACGATGAGGTCGGCGTGCTGGGCGGCGGCGAGGACGACGTGGCCGGGTCGTGGTAGCGGATGTCGTATTGCACGGTGTCGTGTGCGCCCGCGGGATGATGCCGCCCTGCCGGGGTTGCCTCGGCGGCGATGTCATCCAGTCCAGTGGTGGCGAAGCCGTTGCGAGGGCAAGGCGAGCCGCTGCGACCGCTCACTCAATCGACATCTGCCAGCGCCAGGTCGAACCGCCCGGAGTCGATGTCGGTCGGGATCATGATGCACAGTGACGTCGCCCCACCGGCCGGACGTGAGATCTGCAGGCGTCCCCCGTGTGCCTCCACCCAGTCGGTGAGGCCTACGAGCTCCGTGCCGTGGGCCAGGTCGGCTCCCCCGGCACCATCGTCGCGGACCGAGACCACGAGGAACTCGCGCCTGGCCGCGTCGTCGACGGTGATGGCGACGTCGACGTTGATCGAGGAGGTGTGCGGCGCGTCCTCAGTGACGTTCGCGAGCACCTCGCATACGGCGCCGTACGCGGCCACCTCGACGCTGGGGGGCAGCCGGTGCTCGAGACCCGGGCTGATCGTGACCGGGACGGCCGAGCGCCGCGCGAGTGCCCTGAGCGCAGGCATGAGCCCGGACTGGGTGAGGATGGCCGGGTGGATGCCGCGTGTCATCTCTTGCAGCACCTCGAAGACACTCGTCAGGCCCTCGACCGTGTGGGAGAGCCGCGCCTTGAGCTCGTCGAGTTCGTCCGGCACCAACGCCTCCGCCGCACGAAGCTCCAGGCCGAGCGACACCAGACGCTGCTGGACGACATCGTGCACGTCGTGTTCGAAGCGGCGGCGCCCCTCCTCGACGCCATGGACGATGCGTGCACGTGACGCGCCGCTCTCGATCGTCGCCACCGCGGTGGCGACGCCCTCGGCGAACTGCGCCAGTCGCTCCTCGGTGCCGGGTGGCGGTGGCTCCCGGCGGGACCACAGCACCACCAGGCAGCCCCACAGGCGGCCCCCCACCGTGATCGGTGCGGCGACCGACGAGTTGAAGCCTTCGCGGCGCGCCAGGTCGGCGAAGGCGCCGGGACGATCGTCGTAGCTGTCCACCCTGGCCGGGTGGAAGGCTCGCAGCACCGGCTCCGTGACGTCGCCCTCGACCTGGAATCGCCGACCCAACCAGGTCTCGGTGCCGGGCTTGCCGTACCCGGCGAGGACGGTGACGGTGCCAGCGGACTCGTAGCGCATCAGCCTGGTGGCGTCCGCGTCGAGCAGCGCGGCGGCCTCGGCGACGATCCCAGCGAGCACGTCGGCCGGCGGCGCACCGGACGCGACGAGCACCGCCACCCGCCGCAGACCCGCCTGCTCCGACGCGAGGTCGTGCAGTTCGTCGCGGCCCGTCCGCAGGGACTCGGCCATCGCCTTGTACTCGGTCGCGACTGCCAGCAGCATCTCCAACTGCGGCAGCACGCGTTCGCGAAGGCGCCGCAGGGTCGGCCCGGGCAGGTCGGCGGGGACGAGGAGGGTGCCCGGCTGCGAGCGGTACCGCAGCGGCAAAGCAACCCGGCACTCGTCGCCTGGAACGCTGTCGAACTCGATCGCAGCGAACGGCAGCCGCAGCTCCCGCGCCAGGCGGCGCGAAACCTCCGGCAGCGCTGACCGCGGATCGTCCGCGGACAGTATGAGACGGCTCAGCACGGCAAGGAAATCGGCCTCCTGATATGCCTCCATCAGCAGCCCTCTCGCCGACCAGACGTATCAGCGCCACCCTATGCCGGTCACCGGGTGACCACCGGGTGAGGCGCCGGGTGACCGGCCCGACCCTGAATCATCGACGCTTCGGAAACGCTCGTCGTGACGGAGGCAGAGCAAGAAGCGGTCTCACGGGAAGTGCCCGAACAGGCAACCACCAGCGAGGTGTCGCCACCTCACCGGCGCCGGACCACCCAAACTCAGCGCGGCGGCCTCGTGGGCAGCAGCCCTTCCTCGTGATCGAGTTCCCGTTCGAGCACGCGGAGGCCCTCATCCGGCAGTCTGCCGGCGTCACGCCACTGTAGTAGTTCCTCCCGCTGGGCATCGATGACCTCCCGGCGGACGTGCAGCGCGGCTTCGTGTCGTGGCGATGCCGGCACGTGGACCAGGTCGGTGCTGCTCAGCTGATCTCGTCGGTCCTGATGGTGGGTCAACTGGCCGCGGAGTTGCCCACGCATCGTCTCGATCGCGTGCGTCTTGGCGTCGTTGTGCGGCTGAGCCGCCAGCTCGTCGAGCCTGGCAATGGCAGCCTCGACAGCGGCCGAGCGTGCCTCGTTGCGTAGTCGCGCCTGGTCGACCTCGTCGGCGCGCAGGCCGAGCGCCCGGACAAGCGGCGCGAAGGTGAGACCTTGCCCCACCAGCGTGATCATCACGACGACGAACGTGCAGAACAGCAGCAGGTCGCGGTTCGGGAACGGGGCACCGTCGGCGGTGACCCGCGGCAAGGCGGAGATCGCCGCGAGGCTGATCACGCCTCGGGTGCCGGACCAGCTGAGTGCCACGACAGCGCGGCCCGTGAGCCGCTGGGATACGCGATCGTGTGATGGCGCTGCCGGCGTCTTGTCAGCCCCGGCACGGTCGTCGTCGACAGCCCAGCCACCCAGCCAGGTGTACAGCGATCGGGGCAGCGACTGGGTCAACACCAGCCACACCGGGCGCAGCAACAACACCACACCGACGGTGATCGTCACCGCGATGACGATCGTGGCCGAATCGTATTGCGCGAGTCCGCGTACAACCTCGGGCAACTGCTGCCCTATCAGCAGGAACACGAACCCTTCGAGCAGGAAGTCGACCAGCCGCCAGACCGCGTTCGTCTGTAGCCGGCTCGCGCCTGAGGCCGATCGTGGCCGGTGGTGCCCGACAATCAGCCCTGCGACGACCACCGCGAGCACGCCCGAGACATGAGCCTTCTCGCCGAGCAGGTAGGCCGCGAACGGGGTGGCCAGCGAGACGGCGTTCGCCATCAACGGGTCGCTGCTCAGCGCGCGCGTCAACAGCCGGACAGCGTAGGCGACCAGCGCTCCGGCCGCGACGCCACCTACCGCGGCGATCAAGAACTGACCGAGCGCGGACGGCGCCGAGAAACCGCCACCGGTGGCCGCGGCGACGGCCACACTGAGGATCGTGAGCGCCGTGGCGTCGTTGAGCAGCCCTTCGCCCTGGATGAGCGTGAGAACTCTGGGTGGAAGGCCGACCTTGCGCCCGACTGCGAGCGCGGCCACCGGATCGGGCGGCGCGACCGCCGCGCCGACCGCAATACCGGTGGCCAGGGTCGCTCCCGCGACGAACCATTGGAAGCCGATGCCGATCATCACCGCATTGAGGAAGACCAAAAGCACCGACAGGCTCACCACGGTGGGTAGGTTGCGGCGGATCGCGAGCAGCGACGAGTCCAGTGCGGTGCTGTACAGCAGTGGTGGCAGGACGAACGCCATGATGATGTCGGGGGGCAGAACGACATTGGGCCCCGGCAAGAGGGCGTAACCGATGCCGATGATCGCCAGCAGTGCTGCGGCCGGCAAGCTTGTCCGGTTTGCGACCCACCGCACCAATACGACGACAGCGACGGCGGCGAGCACGAACAGCAGCATCGACTCGACGCTCATTGCGTCCATTCTCCTGGACATGGCCTGCGGGGGAGATGAGACGGGCGGCCTTCCCGCGGTGTGACCGCCGAGGCGCCGCCGCCACACCCGGCGGCATCGACGACTCCGATGGGTCGTCATCGATGCCTACATGGTCAGGATGAACCAGTACGCGTCTCACTGTACGGGGCCACGGACTTCGCCGCGGCGTGACTGGGTCCTCCGGGCGCCGGCCCGAGCACCGGTGCGGCTGGCGCAAGGCGTCCGACGCCGGTGGCAGCGTCACATGCATTGCGCCGCCGACGACATTCCGGGCGGTTACGGACGATGCCGGTTCAGCTCGGAGATGCCGTCTATTCGTGAGGTCCGTTTGCGTCCGGACGGAGTACCAGCGTCAGGCGCAGGCCGTCCCGCAGTTCCTCGACGCGGAAACGTTCCGCTTGGCCGCTGTCGGGCAGCATGGCGTCGTAGAGCTCAGTGTTGCTGATCTCGATTGTGCCGCCTGCCCGACCGATCAGCACCTTGAGGACCGCGCGCAGATTGACGTCACTGAGATACTGCACAGGGACCGCCTCTATCCGTGGGCGTGTCTGGCGCCGGACGGCGCGCAGGGTGCCGCCGGTCACCGATACTACCCGCTCATACCGCAGCCCAGCGTTCGGTGCCGATCGGCACAGGCCCGGTGGGACGTCACCGGGTGGGGAAGATGCCAAGGGCGAGTGCGGCGCGTACGGCGTCGCGCCGGGTATGGACTGCCAGCTTGCGGTAGATCGACGCGACGTGGGTCTTCACGGTGTTCGGGGAGAGGCGCAGTTCGGCGGCGATCTCGTGGACGGTTCGATGCCCGGCCAGGTGTCGCATGACCGAGATCTCACCCGGGCTCAGCGGACCGCCGGCTGGCAGGGTGATGGCGGTCAGCGTGAGCTGGTTGAGGGTGGGGGCGAGCAGGTGGTGGTTGGCGTGGAACGGGTGCCGGAGTTGTTCCGGGTCGGCGAGGACCATGGCCTGGCGTAGCAGGTGTGTGGCGTGCTGCGTGTTGCCGGCGGTGTTCGCCTGGTGTGCCATGAGCAGGCGGAGCTCGACCTGAGCGAACAGCGAGATGTGCGGCTCGTCAAGTATGGGCCGCAGCAGCCGATCGATGCGAGCCTGCGGTTGCCGGGCGAGCAGGAGCCTCGCGGTGGTGATCGTGGCGGTCGACGCGGGGACGGCGGCGGCGTCGGCACGCCAGCGCCGGTGGGCGTCGTAGAGCCGGCCGGTGGCGATGAGGAGTTCGATCCGCAGCACTCGTGCGGCCCATTGTGGGACCAGCAACGCGTCGTCGCCGTCGACGATGAGCCGCTGGACGGCGTCCAACGCGGCGGCGTAGTCGTGTTCTTGCTGGCAGAGCAGCGCGGCCTGAAACTGTTGTGCGGCGACGAGCGCAGGTACCGACTGCCACAATTGGACCGCGAGCGCGTCGAGGTGCTGCACGGCCGCGTCGGGTGTGCCACGTTGGACGGCCACCTCGGCAAGGATCAGCCGCGCCCAGCCGTCGTCGTGGGAACCCACGAGGCCGTTCGCGCGAACGTCATCGCCGAGGGCGTCGGCATGCCGGGCGGCGTCGCGCAGCCGGCCGGTCATCCGGGCGATGACGGCGCGCAGGCGCAGCATCGTGGAGCGGCGCAACAGACTGCGGCCGGTCGCCGCGTCGGAGATCAGCGCGGCCTGCGCCGCTACGTGGTCCCCGCTTCGTAAGGCACGCCAGATCGGTTGCGCCGAGGGCTGGATCAGATCAGCGGGCACCCCCGCCGTCTCCCACCGGACGGCGGCCGCCGAGTGCCGGACCGTGGACGGCGGGGCTGCGGTGTTGTCGGTGAGGCCGCGGTGCACGGCGAAGGCGTGGGCGAGTGGTGCGTCGTTGGCGAGCGATGACCAGGGGCCCGGCGCCGCCGCGGTGGCCGCGGCCTGCGGCGTGGCCTCGCGGATCTGCGCGCCGTGTCGCTGCACGATCCTGATGGCCGACGACCGGTCCGCCGCGGCCAGCGCGTGGCGCAGCGCTTCGGCGGGCTGGGCGTGTGCGGCGTACCAGTTGGCGGCGGTGGCATGCAGGTGATGCGCGTGGGTGGGGTCCTCCACGCTGAGTGTGGCGTAGAGGGCGATGCGCCAGAGCCGGTGGTAGCCGTACCAGGCGGACGTGTCGTCGAGGCGGGTGGCGAAAATACCGTCGCGGGCAAGGTCGGCCAGGACATCGGCGGCGTCGATGCGGCCGGTGAGCGTGGTGAACAGGTCCGCGCAGACGGATTCCACCACGCTGGCGTCGCGTACGGCCTGGCGGAGGTCGGCCGGATACCGGCCCAACACGTCCCGCATCACGTATTCCGACAGGCTCGCGCCGGTGCGCAGCAGCTGTTCCAGGACGCCTTCCGGCTCATGCGGTTGCTCGCTCAGCGCCGCGGTCGCGACCACGAGACCCGCAGCCCACCCATCGGTGATGGCATACAGGCGCCTGCTGACGGCCGCGGGCAGGTCAAGCCCTCGCCGAACGCAGAGGTTGGCCGTTTCGGCGGCGGTGAAGGCCAGGTCACGCCCACGCAGCGCGCTGACCCGGGGGTGGCCCAGAGGTTGCGGGGAGCCGTCCGGTGGAGCGTGCCTGCCCAGCAGTACGACGTGCAGGCGGTCCTCGCCGGCGGCAAGCTGCCGCACCTCGGTCAGGAAGTCGGTGCCGACCACCGTCTCGGTGCCGTCCAGCGCCACGATCACCGGGCCGCCGGCGTGTTCAGGGATGCCCTCGTGCAGCGCCTGGGCCAGTTCGGCCGCGTTGACCGGCCACGACGGCCACCATGAAGGTGACCGCAGCGGCGCCTGCCACCATCGGGCGGCGATGGACGCGGCGAGGTCCACGAACACCGAGCGGTGCTCCGCGCCGACCGCTTCGATCCAGTCCACGACGAGGTCGGTCTTGCCCGCGCCGGCCGGAGCGTAGACCGTCGTGATCGAGTTTCTCCCCGGCGCGGCCAACGCCGCGTGCAGCCGGGTCCGGCGCAGATGGTGTGACCGTGACGCGTTCACCGCGGTGGTCCGACCACCGACGGCGGTCGCAGGCGAGGACACATTACCGACCATATGACCCTCTGGGTGACGTCGAATCCGTGACCTACGGAATTCGCCACCGGGGTCCGAGGTGACATCCGACGATATCGCAAACCCGGTCGGCCGTTCCAGCCCAGCCGGCGAAGCGGCCGGGCAGGCCCGGTCACGCAGGCTGGGTGATGGTGCGGCACGGTCGCAGTTTCAGGCGTTGCAGTTCGCGCGGCTGTGCCCTGCGCGGGGCCTGATATGAGGCCGGCCGGCGGGCAGGCTTCGTATCGGGGTGCTGTCCGGTGCGTCAGGTATTGGTGAGGTCAGCAAGGCTGCCCCGGTCGGTGACCGCGAGGTGGGCGACGTCGCTGAGCCGGCGGTTGGTCCGCCGGGCGTGGGCCCGGAGCAGCTCGAACGCGGCGTCGACGGAGATTTGGTGTGCCTGCGCGACGGCACCCTTGGCCTGCTCGATGACGATCCGGCTGTTCAACGCCCCTTGGAGTTGTTCGGTGAGGATCTCGCCGCGGTGGATCGTCCGTTCCTGCAGCAGGCCGATCGCGGCGACGTCGGCCAGTGCCTGCACGATCTGGACGTCAGCGTCGTCGAAGTTCGCACGGCCGGTGCCGAAGACGCCCATCGCGCCGATGACGTCGTTCCGCAGCCGCAGCGGAAACGCATGCACCGAGCGGAACCCGGCGGCCGTGGCGTAGGGCGCGAACCGCGGCCAGCGGGGCCCGGCGACGCTGAGATCGGCGTTGACGACCGGTCCGGCGGTGCGGAACGCGTCCAGGCAGGGACCGTCCTGCCACTGCAGCTGCAGCAGCTCCAACAACGTGGTTGTCTCGTCCGAGGCGGCCATGAACTGCAACCGGCCCTTCTCGTCGGCCAGCAGCAGCCCCACGGTGGCGTTCTCGACCAGCCCGGCGACGCGGTCGGCGAGCATCTGCATGAACTCGATGAGGTCGAACTCATCGACGAGGGTGTCGGCGACCTCGACGAAGATCCGCGCCAGGCGTTGCTCGGATACGGTGGTCATGACAGCTTCCCGGCCTTCCTACGATCGTCGTCGCGGTGGTCCTTGCGGGTCATGCGTGGCCGGTGTCGAACTGCAGGCGGCGGGCGACGATGTCCGCGGCCACCTCGCTCAACGGCCGGTTCGTGCCGTAGGCGTAGGCCCTGATCCGCACCAAGGCATCGGTGAGGGGGATGCCCAGCTGGACCATGACCATGCCCTGAGCCTGGAACAGCTCGGCCCGGTGCTCGAACACCTCGTCGAACTCGCCGACGCCGGCCCGTTCCTGACCGTCCAGCAGCGTCACCACCATCAGGTCGGCGAACGTGAACGCCTGACCCAGTTCCGCTCGGGACAACGAGCCGGGTCGGGTGCGGAACACGTCCAGGACGCCGAGACGGGCCGCACCGATCTGCAACGGAAACGCGAACACTGCCCGGACCCCGGCGTCCCGGACCGCAGGCGTGTACATCGGCCATCGACTCGTCGCTCCATCTGCCAGATCGCTCACCAGAACCGGCCGGCCGGCCGCGAAAGCGTCGATGCAAGGGCCCTCGCCGAGGGTGAACTGCAGCTCCTCGATCCGCGCGGTACGCGGGTCCGAGGCTGCGGCCATGCCGTGCACGCCGCGGCCGGCCATCACGCTCACCCCAGCTCCCGAAGCGGACAGCGCATGCACGACGTCGACGCAGACGCGCTCCAACAGCTCAACCACGCCGACCAACTTGCGCAACAGTCCAGCGCCGAAGACGCGGCGTGGCGCCTGACGTATGAGCATTGACCGCGCCGATCACAGGGGCGCAGGGCAACGGCTTACAACGTCGGGAACCGTGCCGGTAGCGCGTACGCATCCGCCGCACCCTTCCGCAGATCGTCACTGCCAGCATTCAGGGTAGTCAGGCGCCGGGCCGACGTCGTGTCGCTGACGCTACTCCCTGCTATGCGCCGAGACAACGCCGGCAGCGGATGCCGCTGCCGGTCGGTCGGGTGCCACCGGTCCAGTAGGCGAGTTCGGCCTGCCAGGCGGCGTCGCCGGCCTCGGTGCGCTGGGCGTCGCCGGCCAGTTCGAGCACCTGATCGGAGGTCAGAAGGTGCAGCCAGGTGTCCTCGGCCTCGACGGCCGTGGGGCCAGAGCCGGTAGGTCCATCCGGCCGTCTGGCTCCTCAACGTTCATGACCGGTGCCCGCGGAGCGTGCGAGCAGCGTGTCCAACTCTATCTGGGTCTGTCGATCGAACGTCGCCAGCAGGTCCATCGGCTGTTCCTTCTCCAGCGCTATGGCCATGCGGGCGGCCCAACGGTCCCCGGCGCGCCTGGCGGCAATGGCGTAGATCCACCCGACGGCGTCGGTCTCACGCTCGGGGGAGCGCCCGGCCAGCCGCCAGACCTCGATGAATGCGGCGTTGGTGACGGCAGCGACGTCGGCCGGATCGAGCGGCACCGTGGCGACGTACGCGACCAATCCTGGGCGCAGTTGCGCGTGCAGCCTGGCGAACGCGGCCCGATCTGCGCGCGCGATCCGGATCATGAGGGCGGCCAGTCCGTTGGTGTTGACGTGGTTGACATGCCGAGACTGAGTGCGATTTGTTCGGAATGTCACGATGATTCCCCCGGTTCGAGACGTAAGCGCCTCGCCACCGGGGTCTGGGGTGGCTGCCGTGTGCAATCGTCACGCTACTCCGTCGGACCCTCGGGCGTACGCCGGGCCCGAGGCCGCGAAACGACTCGTGACGAGCATGTTGCCTACGCACGGAGTACCGTCGGAAATGCGGCCCAGGACCTCGGCGGCATCGTGTCGTCCTGTCGTCGATCTGAAAGCCGCACATCATGCTGGTTCAAGCCTCTGCTGCCGGCCCGCCGCCGCGCGCCGGCAGCCAGTACGCCCAGTTGTCGCGCCGGGTGAAACAGGCCGGCCTGCTGGAGCGGCGCCCCGGCTACTACGGCGTCCGCATCGGCGTCATCGGCTTCGCCTTCGTGGCGACGTGGGCCGTGTTCGTGCTCGTCGGTCCGTCGTGGTGGCAGCTGTGCACGGCGGTGGTGCTGGCCGTCCTGTTCACCCAGGTCGGCTTCCTCGGCCACGACGCGGGCCACCGCCAGATCTTCCGGTCCCGTCGCGCCAATGACGTGACGGGTCTGCTCCATGCGAACCTGCTGATCGGGCTGAGCTTCGGGTGGTGGATCGACAAGCACAACCGGCATCACGCCAACCCGAACACCGAGGGGGCCGATCCGGACATCGTGGTGGCGCCGCTGGCGTTCACCGCCGGCCAGGCTCGCCCGCTGCGAGGGGTACGGGCCGCGATCGTCAGGTGGCAGGGGTACCTCTTCCTGCCGCTGCTGACGCTGGAGGCGCTGAGCCTGCACCTCAGCAGTGTGGCTGCCGTGTTCGGGCGCCGGATGAAGCGCCGCCGCACCGAGGTTGCCCTGCTGGGCCTGCACGCGGCGCTCTACCTGTCGGCGGTGTTCCTCGTGCTCAGCCCCCTGCAGGGGGTGGTGTTCATCGGGGTCCACCAGGGGCTGTTCGGCGTGTACCTGGGCAGCGCGTTCGCCCCGAACCACAAGGGTATGCCGATCCTGCCGGCCGGCAGCACCCTGGACTTCTTCCACCGTCAGGTGCTGACCTCCCGGAACGTCCGGGGCAACGCGTTCATCGACATGGCGTTGGGCGGGCTCAATTATCAGATCGAGCATCATCTGTTCCCGAGCATGCCGCGCCCGACCCTGCGCCGGGCCCAGGTGCTCATCCGCCAGTTCTGCCGCGAGCACGGCGTGGAGTACTGCGAGACGACGCTCTGGCGGTCCTGGCGTGAGGTGCTGCGGCACCTCGACACCGTTGGAAGTGCACCCGCCCCTGTCTGAGCGTCGGCGCCGAGCGGTCACATCCATGCACGTCGAAGAGGGGCACCCCATGCCGTCCGCGCCGACCTCCGCACCGCATTCACCCCTCGGCCCGAGGCTTTCGTTCCCGGCGGTGCGCGCCATACGAGCGCCGGTCAGACCGGTTGGCGACGTACTGTTGAGTGCAGGGTGTCGCGTCGTGCGTGCACGCGACAGCCGTATGTCTTCCTGCCATTCCATCCAAGACGATGAGGCGGGCACGGTAGGCCGAGACCTCGTCGTGCTGCGTCGGGTGGTGCTGCCCATGCGGCAGGCCCTCAACACCCCCGCCACGCCGGGATCGGAGGCGCGAACATGAGTGAGACCCACCGACCGGCGTCGTTGTCGGCCCGGGATGTGTTGTACGAGGCGGCGCGGGTCGCTTGCCTGGCCCCGTCGATCGCGAACTCCCAGCCGTGGCATTGGCGTATCCACGGCGACACCCTCGAACTACACGCGGACCGCTCGCGCCAGTTGACCGACGCCGACCCCCAGGGTCGGTCGATGATCATCAGCTGTGGTGCGGTCCTGCATCATGCCACCGTTGTGCTCGCCGTCCTCGGCGCCGCTGCCACAGCCGAACGAATCAACGACCCGGCCGACCCCGACCTGCTCGCCAGACTGACGCTGACCGGCCCCCACCAGGTAACAGCCGAAGACATGCGCCTACACCATGCCCTGCGTACACGTTGCAACGATCAGCGCCCGTTCCTGGGCATCGGACCGCTACCGGACGAGGTGATCGACCTCCTGCACGACGCCGCCGAACCGTTCGAGGTCAGCACGCACGCACTCGACCCGTCACAGGCGGACCTCCTCACCCTCGCCGCACGGTCAACGGCGACAGTCGAGCGCCACGACGCCGGCTTTCAGGACGGGATGCCGCTCTGGACGACCTGCCCGGACGTAACGATCGACGACGATGTGCAGGAGACGGGGGCCGCATCGGTAGGCGACGACGCGCCCGGCGCGTCCCCGGGTCTGGCTCCCGGGCACGGGGACGACCGGTATACGACCTACCTCGCGTTTACGACCACACACGACACCAGAGCGGACTGGCTGCGCACGGGCGAAGCGCTCAGCGCGGTCCTGCTCACCGCCACAACCATCGGGCTGGCGTCGTCGGTGATGAGCGATGTGGTGGAGGCTCCGGAGGTACGGGCGACCCTGCGTGAGGTGGTCGCACCGGCCGAGTATCCACAGCTGACCGTCCGGCTCGGGGTGAACGAGAGCGCCCCTGCGGCACCGCTGACACCGCGCCGCCCGCACGACGAGGCCATCGAGGTCGTAGCGACGAGATGACCAATGCCGGACCTACGGATCAGAAGGTTTGGGGTTCGAGTCCTTCGGGCGTGCTTGATCGACTGGTGTCCGGCCTGCGAAAACGCGGGTCGGGTGCCATCTTCGCCTGCGCGAGGCGGCGAACCAGCCGGACGGGCCGGCCGACAGCTGTTGCCGGCCCGTCCGGCGGCGAGAGCATCAGCGGCCGGTGGGCGGGATCAACGAGGTGGGGTTGGAGGCTTTCTTGGCCTTCTTCGCGGTCCGTTTCTCCTTGAGCGTCCTGCCCTCTTTCTTGCGATCTTCCTTGTGCACGGATCTGCGCGCCATGGTGACCCTCTCAATCGTCGAAGGTTGGGCACGAGCTCAGCCGGTGGCTGAGTCCGGATCGGGGGGCGGCGAGGACGGGGCCGCCGGCGGAGTCCAACCGCCGCGCGTGCTGCAATGCGGACAGCAGCGCGAGCGTCGACTCGGCGCCCTGGTTCTCGTTGCGCCCGGAGGCGGTCAGGCCGTCGCAGCCGCCGCCGGTCGACGGATCGTGTAGCGGCAGGCCGTTGTCGTTGGCGCCGAGGAACCAGTCGATCGCAGAGGCCAGGCCCCGCTCCCACCGGGGGTCGGCGCTGACGGTCATGGCCCGGGCGCACGCGTCGGCCATTGCGGCGGCCTCGATCGGCTGCTGGTCGAAGGCCGGGGGACCGTCGTTCGGGCCGCTGCCACCGACCGGCGTGCACGAGAGGTGACCGTCGTGGGTCTCCCGCTCCAGCAGCCAGGCGAGCATGGTCAGCCCGTCGGCCGACGCCTCGCCGCCGGCCGCGATCAAGGTTTCCGCCAGAGCGGCATTGGCGTAGGTCAGGCGGCGTTCCGGCCACGGCCATGCCGGGTCGAGCGGCATCGCGCCGATCGTGACCACCGCGTCGTGCAGCAGCCAGCGGGCAGCAGCGTGGTCCGGCCAGACGGCGAGGATCTCGGCGGCGCCGAGCGCCGCGAACGCCATCGCCCGTGGCCAGCGCGTGCGCCGATGCGCACCGGTTTCGAAGCACCGCAGGGCGGTCTGGCGGATTGACGGTAGCGGGCTGCGGGCCGCTGCGGTGCCGAGGCCCCACAGTCCCCGGCCCCACCAGTCACCGACCGCTGGCTCGTCGCGCCACCGCCGGTCGGGGCCGAGCCGGTTGCGGAACGCGCCGTCGGGCGACTGGGCCTCGACGAGGAACGCCAGATACCGTTCGCCGAGACGGAGCAGGTTCGGTGGCGGGTCCGGCTCGCGGCAGATGATCAGCAGACCGCGGGCGACGTCGTCGACGCAATACCCGTGCGACGTCCGGGGCGTGCTGTATTCGGCATGTTCGAATAGGCCCACGTCGTCGCTGAGTCGGTGCAGGTGGGCGTACGACGCGCTGGGGCGCCGAGTCCCCGTGGACCGCACCGCCGCGGAGATCGGCGAGCCGTCCGGAACAGTCATTGCGGAGGGCCGGAACCGGCGACGAAAACAGACATGACCCACCTTCCAATGGCGGGTGCGGCGCCGGCCGGCGAGCGCAGATGGCGAACCCGGCGCTGGTCATTCGGTGCAAGCACCATCGATACGACGATCGTGGCGGCCGCCACTCGGGATATGTCGAGATGGCAGAATCAGCGCTTCCCACCGTACACGCCGTTGCGATGAGCGCCACTCGGCCGACCGTGCCACGCAGCCGGAGCTGGTACCGGCCCCGTACAGGTAACCGTCGAAGAGCTCGGCGACTCAGTGTGATCGACTGGCCGGGCCCGGAGATGTAGCGTGGAAAGGTGCCGCCCATCGGGTGGCCCGACCGGCGCCGCCATGGTGCGTCCATTGTAGACGGTAGACCGGTGCCGCGACCCGCCGAAGGGAAACGCGCCATGACCGTCGAGCCTCCGACCTGTTTGCTGTATCTGCTCACCGTCGGCCGGGAGAAGGAGCTCGTGCTTCGTGTACACGGCACCGATCTCTCGCTGGAAGAGCTCACGGCATGGATGACCGAGGAGTCCGTGCACCCGCTGACGGTGTCACGGTTCGGTGACGAGCAGACGTCGACGCTGCTGCTGAACTTCCGGCACGTGGTCGGCGCGCGGCTCGCGCCGTACAGCGATACACGAACTGGTTCGTTCTGAGTCGTCAGGCTGCGTGCTACGGTGGGTAACACTTGCCCGCCTCGATCGAAGTCCCGGGTTGGTGACGGCGGATCGTCGTCTCGATGGTGTCCGCACCGAATGACCAGCGCCGGGTAAGCCATCTGCGCTCGCCGGCCGGCGCCGCACCCGCCATGAAGGGTGGGTCATGCCAGGAATGCACGGCTACCGCTCCGTCCGCACCGATCCCCGGCCCGACGGTGTCGCATGACGATTTCCTACGGGTTTCTGAGCACCTATCCACCGACCCAGTGTGGCCTGGCGACGTTCACGGCATCGCTGCTGGGCGCGCTCACCTCGCCGGTCGGCGGTGACCGCGCGGGCGTGATACGGCTGGTGGAGTCCACGGCATACGCGGACCGCCCCGAGGTCATCGGCCACCTGCTGGTGAACGCGCCGGGGGCCGAGGGTCCGGCGGCCGCCGCGCTCAATCGCCACGACGTCGTCATCGTCCAGCACGAGTACGGAATCTTCGGCGGGGCCGACGGAGAGCACCTGATACCGCTGCTGTGCCTGCTCCGCACCCCGGTGATCGTCGTACTGCACACCGTGCTGGCTGAGCCCACCGTGCACCAGAGGGAGGTGCTGGAGCAGGTCGTCGCGCTGGCCGGCGCCGCCGTGACCATGACCGAAGCGGCCCGCGCGCGGCTGGTCCTGCAGTACGGCGTGGACCCGGACAAGGTCACCGTCATTCCGCACGGCGCGCCCGAGCGGCCGCCGCTGCGTCTGCTCAACCCCAAGAGCGAACTGACGATCCTGACGTGGGGGCTCCTCGGCCCGGGCAAGGGAATCGAGTGGGCGATCGGTGGGCTGCGACTGGTACGGCATCTGCTGCCGCGCCCCCGATATGTCATCGCCGGACAGACACACCCCAAGGTGCTCATCGAGCAGGGCGAGACATACCGGCTCATGCTGTACGCCCGGACCCGGGCACTCGGCGTAGCCGGCCTGGTCACGTTCGAGCGCGCCTACCTCGATCAGGTCCGCCTAGACCGGCTGATCGGGCGCGCCGACGTGGTGCTGCTCCCGTACGACTCCCCCGATCAGGCCACTTCCGGCGTGCTCGTCGAGGCGCTGGCGGCGCACAAGCCCGTCATCGCCACCGCTTTTCCCCATGCGCAGGAGTTGCTCGGCGACGGCGCCGGAATCCTCGTGCCGCATCAGGACGCTTCGGCGATCGGCGCCGCGCTCAAGCGCGTGCTCACCGAGCCTGATCTGGTCGCCGACATGCACGACAGGGCCAAACAGATCGCGCACGGTACGCAATGGAGCGCCGTCGCCGAGCGCTACCGGGCGCTCGCGGCGACACTGCTGAGCCGGGCGCCGGTTCCGCTGTGACCGGGCGACACCGGCGTCGTCATCCGAGCACCTGCTGTGGCTCGGCGATGACACCGGTCTGCTCGAGCCGCTTCCGGCGTACGCCACCCACGCGTCCCGCAGGTCTTGATCGCCGCAGGGCAGCATCTCGATCGCCCGTTCTCGTCATTTGAGGGGATGCGCCTGCTCCCGAGAGAAGGCCCGCATGACCGATGACATTCACGAACCCGCCCCCACCGGGCGCCGCGGCTCCCGGCTGGAGTTGCGCACCACATTCCCGGCCCCTTGGGCCGCCGCACTCGACGGTGCGTGGTGGCCGCGGAGCCGGGACAGCGTGGGCGAGCTCGTCGCACTCATCGGCGCGCTGGACGCGCGCCAGGCACCGGTCAGGCTGCTCATGCTCAATCCTCAAGGTTGGCACGGCCATCCCCACCGGATCGACGTGGCGGATCGAAGCGTCCGGATCGCCTGGATACCGATGCTCGACCGGTCCGTCGTGATCGGCGCGACCGCTCGAGGCGTCCGGATCGACCTGCAACTGATGTGTCGGCCGACAGCGGCGGGGTCGACGCGGTCGCGGATCCGGTGATCCGCTAAGCGGCGGAGGCGCGACGCCTCGCCACGCGGGCCGGCGTGCGAACGATGAGTTCACACAGGGTCTACGGCCGCCGGTTCCGGCCGTTGACCGCTTCGCTCAGCGTCGAGTCCCATTCAGCCCTGGACGCGGCGTCGTCCTCAGCTGCAGGAGGTAGGCAGGTCGCGCTTGGCGAGGATGCTGTTGAGGTGTTTGCTCAAAGCTTTCTCAATTGCGACCGAGTTGGAACGGCCTTCGGCCATCTCGCTGAGCACGCCGAGTTCACGGGTCCCAGCCGCGATCGTGGGCTGCAGCCCATCGTCGGCGTCCGCTGCGCTGCAGCGGCCCCGTTCCTGGTGCACGGTCACCGGCGAACCCGGAACCAGCGCTGCGGAATGAGCCGGCATCGAGGCTCTGCGCGAACGTTCGATCCAATGGATCTACGTTCGCGAGCCTCGGCGTCGATGCAGTCGCCATGTGCTGCTTGAGGCTTGATGCTGCGGGTATCAGGAGGTGGAGCGCATCACGCCGAGGGAGGCGCGAGGATCATGACCGACGACTCGGCAACCGGCCACGAACGACCCGACGCGGTCGCTGCGATCGCAGCTCGCCCTGAGGCTACCGGCGTACGCCGGGGTGACCAGCGGCGAGTGCGTCAGCTCGTCTGGCAGCCGGCTGATGGCGAGCGGGTCGCTGTCGTGGCCCGGGCACGCAACTGGTTGGGTCGGTCGTTGCCGCGGCTTGTCGAACTCGGCTCATGCGTCCGGTTGCAGGAGGACACCGAACTGCTGCTGTCCGAACTCGTCACCAACGCCGTCCTGCACGCCGGCGGCGTCACTACCATCCGGCTGCGCCTCGCCGGCGAGATCCTTCGCGTCACCGTCTGCGATCATGTCACCGCCGTGCCCGCCCTGCGCAACACCGAACCCGATGACGAGCACGGTCGAGGTCTGGCACTGGTCACGGCGCTCGCCACCAGGTGGGGAGTCGAGCGCCGCCACCCCGTCACCGGGAAGTGCGTCTGGCTGGAGCTGTCCACCGCGCCGTTGTAGGGCGCCTTCGGCCCGACGGTCATGGCAGCGGCGAAGACTCCCTGATGGAGCGGCGCATGGCCCACGATCGGCGTGCCGTGGCGCGCTGCGTCGTGCCCGCCATGCGCGACGGCTGCTATGTGCTGGTGCGTCTCGGGGTCTGCGCGGCGGAGGTCGCTGTCGGATGGCCGAACAGCGCGGACGGGCCCGTACCTGAGGCCGGTGGCCGCCTCGACTCAGCTTGCGGGCGCTTCTTCGGCTCCGGTACGGCGGGGCTGCGGTGTGGCGGGCGGATCGTTGAGAATCTCGGCGGGGTGCAGGTGGTTGCTCGGATCCGCGGCTGCGGTCATGGCTGCCTCGGCGAGGGCTGTCAGGGTGTCCGGCGGTACGACGAGCAGGTCGATCTGGTCGCCCCGTTCGGTGGTGGCAACGACGATGCCGGGGTCCACGTTGGCGAACCACCCGGTCCGCACGACGTGTGTGGGCATCGCAAGCCGCCGGAAGCGGACGTCCCAGGTGTCGCTGTTGAGCATCAGCAGGCGGATCGGACCGTACCGGGCGTCGAGGGCGGCGACGAGGCCGGGGAGCTCGGCCACCGGATCCCAGGAGCGGGGCCACCATCCGCCGTCCAGGACGGCGCTGGCGGCGCGGGTGGGGGCGAGGCGGAGCCGCGGCGACGACGGCGGGCCGGAAGGGGTGATAGTGGCACGCTGGGCTTTGGTGAGCATGATCGACCGTTCTGAACGACATGCACGACGGACCGTCATGCGGGGGCCTGGCGAATGCGATGGGCCGGCCAGGTGCCGACGTTTCACCGCCACCAGCTGACCTTGAATCTCGTGAGGGCTCGCATCGGTGAGGTGGGACCGACGATGCGGATCGAACGCCGGCGGTCAGGCGTCCGTCCGTCGTTGATGCAAGATCACGATGCAGGGCTGTTGCGGAGCAATGGGCCGCGCGCGTGTCGTGCTCAGCGTCGCTGGCGGCGGGAGAGGCGGCGGAGTTGGGTGATCCGGGCTGCGCCGACGGTCATGGTCACGATCGCGGCGCCGACAGCGGCGACCAGCAGGGCCATGGCCAAGGGCAGGTTGCCGTGCATCCACAGGAAGGTGACCTCGATGCTGCGGGTGTTCTGCAACATGAAGACGATCAATACGACGAGGAACAACGCCGCGGCGCAGATGCCGAACCAGACGGCGCCGGTGCGGGGCATACTGCCGGCCGGCGGGGCCGCTTGGTCGGTGGGATCCTGCTGGGTAAGAGTCGCCGGGCGGGCCAACGGGCCCGTGCCGCTCGGGTTGGCGGGCACCGTTCGGGCCGGATGGAAGTCGTTCGACATGACATCCCCCTTTGGGGGGTGGGCCGGTATGGCGGGCACCTCAGGAAGTGATGTCGTCGAGTCCGGGATACCTGCATCGTACTCGTGTTCGGTCGGATGTGCTCGACTGTCTGTCGCCGCCCGATGCGCGCCGTGCGTAGCCGTCAACGTAGCCAGCACATACGCGAGCGATGCCAGAAACCTGCGCATCGCGGGTCAACAACTGTTGTCGGGTTCTTGAGGCAGGAGCTTCGTCCGGCTCTCAATGATCACGTCCTTGCGCGGAATGGCTCACTGGGGCGGCTGCGGCCGTGTCGAGATCGTCCGCCGGCTGGCGGGGCGCGGTGATCGCGTTGTGTTCCTGTGGTGATCGGATGTACCGCAACTGTCGAGCACAACCGGCACTGATCCAGCACAGGGGCGAAGCCACGGTGTGTACGGCGCGAGGAGCTCCGGTGCGAGATCGCGTGGACTTGCGGATACGCGCCGCGCGTCTGGAGTACAAGGTCTTGCGAAACAGCATGTTCGGTGAGAAGGGTACTCGTGGGAGAGTGGAATTCCTGGTCATCTGGCTACGGATCAGAAGGTTAGGGGTTCGAGTCCCTTCGGGCGCGCAGCATCAACAGGGCGTCACCAGCTGTCATGGCCGGTGACGCCCTGTTTGTTCGTCCCTGGGGGCTGGTGACGCGGTGGCGATCCTTGCCGCGCGGGCAGTCGTGCGTCGTGAAAATGCGGTCGGGGGGGGGGGGGGGGGCCCCCCCCCCCCCCCCCCCCCCCCCCCCCAAAAAAGCGGACCCCCCCCCCCCCCCCCCCCCCCCCACCACCCCGGCGGCGGGGGCGGGCGG
>NZ_JBIAYW010000009.1:483169-532905 GCF_042898305.1 Dactylosporangium sp. NPDC000521 | reverse complement strand
GCAAGGTTGGCCAGCTCCGACGCGACGGACGCGACGGCGGCCTCGATGCCGCGCTTCAGCGCCATCGGGTTGGCACCCGCGGCGACGTTGCGCAGGCCTTCACGGACCAGCGCCTGGGCGAGGACGGTCGCGGTCGTCGTGCCGTCACCGGCGACGTCGTCCGTCTTCTTCGCGACCTCCTTGACCAGCTCGGCGCCGATCTTCTCGTAGGGGTCCTCGAGCTCGATCTCCTTGGCGATGCTCACACCATCGTTGGTGATGGTGGGCGCGCCCCACTTCTTCTCGAGGACGACGTTGCGGCCCTTGGGGCCCAGCGTCACCTTGACGGCGTCGGCGAGGGTGTTCATGCCCCGCTCGAGGCCGCGGCGCGCTTCCTCGTCGAACGCGATAATCTTGGCCATTCGGCGTTGTCCTCCTGGACACTCCGGTTACGCCTCGACCCACGTGGGGCCGGCGGCTCACCGCCTGCTTTCGCACCTTCAAGGACCCAGCGGGATCCTCAATGGTCGGGCCGGATGAGCCCGCGACGACCAGCCCCTCGGACGCTCCCGCGCCCAGGCGCTGCACCGCCCCGACCGTTGGCACTCACCTGTTGTGAGTGCCAACTCCTGTTTAGCACTCTCGCCCGTCGAGTGCAAGCAAACCCGAGGTGACGGCCAGGGTGGTCGAAGCTCGCCAAATGCCGCAAATCAGGCATGAATGGCACGAACAATGGCGGAAAAGACGCAGGGCACCGTTCCTCATCAATGAGGACGGTGCCCCGGCGGGGTGGACGAACGATCTGTCAGGCGAGGTGACGAACCTTCTCCGCCTGCGGGCCCTTCTGACCCTGCGCGATCTCGAACTCGACGCGCTGTCCGTCTTCCAGCGATTTGTAGCCATCCATCTCGATCGCGGAGAAGTGGACGAAGACGTCCTGCCCCCCGTCGACCGCGATGAAGCCATAGCCCTTTTCGCTGTTGAACCACTTGACGGTGCCCTGTGCCACGGTGCACTTCCTCTGCTTCGGTCCCTCTTCGTACTCCGGCTGGCTGTGGGGACCAGCCTTGAGGTCCTCGGCCGGCACGCCGGGCCATGAGGGTGGCACCGGCGCGAGGATCGACGACCGAAACGGACGGTACACGAGATAACCCGAGGCCCGACAGCCCCAAATCGGACAGCAAGGTCACGGTTCGTGCGCGCATAAAAGGTTCCCGATGGGACCTTTCTTAGATGATCCGACAAAGGGCCAGCGCATCGGCGGGCGTCGAATAGTCCGGTTAATGGAATTGTAAACGTCAGACCGATCCGGGAGGAAGCGCCGACCTTGCGATGGTGACCGGGAAGCCGCGACTGGAACCACGCAACCCGTCACCACCGCAAGATCGGCCTACTTCCGCACTACTTCCGTGCCCGCGGAAGGTGCGGACGTCAACTCGCGGAGCTTCCGCAAGGGTGACAGAACGAGTGGCACCACCGATACCAGCATTCCGGCGCACGCCACCCAGATGGTCCCGTGCACACCGATGGCGGTGCCGAGCAGGCCACCGACGAGCCCGCCGACCGGCATCGTGCCCCAGACGATGAACCGCATCGTCGCGTTCATCCGGCCGAGCAGGTCGTCGGGCGTGATCGTCTGCCGGAAGCTGACCTGGGTCACGTTGTAGACCACGACGCTGATGCCGAACACGACGTAGCCCGCCCCGGCGAGCCAGAGGCGCCAGTCGGCCCGGGCGAACGGCATGAACAGCATGCCCAGCGACCCGACCAAAATCGAGATCCACATCGCCGGCCCCTGACCGAACCAGCGGACGGCGGGCCCGACCAGGAACGCCCCGGCGAGCGCACCGAGGCCGGTGACGCTGAAGAAGAGGCCGATGACGGCCGGAGACAGGGCCAGGTCACGGGCCAGGTAGATGATCAGCATCGCGTTGAAGATCGACCCGAAGAAGTTGCTCGTGCCCGTACACATGGAGATCGCCCGCAACAGGCGGTTGCCCAGGACGAACCGGAGCCCTTCCAAAATCTCCCGGCCCAGGTGGGCGTCGGGCTTGCGGGCCGGCAGCGGCTCGATCCTGCGGATCCGCCACAGCGCCAGGGCCGAGACGAGGTAGCTGGCCGCATCCGTGGCGATCGCGAGGGGGCCGCCCAGGAACCGGACCAGGCCGCCGGCGACGGTCGGGCCGCCGATCTGCGAGGTGGAGCGGACCATCTCCAGGCGGGCGTTCCCCTCGACCAGGTGCTCCTTGCCGACCAGGAAGGGCAGGTAGCTCTGGTACGCCACGTCGAAGAAGACCGTGCAGACCCCGCAGAGCAGGCCCACGACGTACAGCTGCGGCATCTGCAACCGGTCGAGATACCAGGCGAGCGGGACCGAGGCCAGCAGCACCGCCCGCAGGAGATCCGCGACGATCATGGTCCCGCGCCGCCGGAGCCGGTCGACGAGCGCCCCAGCGGGCAGCCCGACCAGCAGGAACGCGGCGGTCTCGCAGGCGGCGAGGACGCCCACCTGCAGGGCGGTCGCGTCCAGGGTGAGCACGGCGACCAGCGGCAGCGCCAGGATCGTCACCTGGGTGCCGACCTGGCTGATGGTGTCGGCGGTGAAGAGCAGCCGGAAGTCGTGATCGCGGAGCAGGCCCAGTCTCACGGACCCACTGTCGATGACCGATTGGGAAAAGTCAATCGGTAGACTCGGACGATGCGGCGACCAGCGACCGACGCGGAGGCCAAGGCACTCGCCTCCGGCGTCCGCCTGCGCATCATCCGGCTCTGCCTGGACCGTGCGCTCACCAACAAGGAGATCGCCGAGCGGCTCGACGCCAACCCGGCGACCGTGCTGCACCACGTCCGGACGCTGGTCGCGACGGGGTTCCTGGTGCCCCAGGAGGAGCGCCGCGGGCCGCGCGGCTCCCGCGAGGTGCCTTACCTGTCCACCCGCAAGTCGTGGCAGCTCAGCGGCAGCGGTAGCAACGAGGCGATGCTGGAGGCGTTCCACCAGGAGCTGGCGCTGCTGCAGGACCAGGCGGGATCGGCCAACTTCGCGCGGCTCGGCCTGCGGCTCACCCCGCAGCAGTGGCAGGAGCTGCAGGACAGGTTCGAGGCGTTGCTGGACGAGTACGCCCACAACGACCAGACCCACGGCCAGGCGTATTCGATCTTTCTCGCCATGTACGAGGACCGCTCACGCGACTGACGTCTGCCAGTTGGCCCACCGGTCGAGCGCGCGGAACCCCATCGCCTCGTTGATCGCGATCATGTGCGAGTTGACCTCGGCGTTGAACGTGTCGACGATCCGGACCGCCGGCTCCTGGGCGCGCATGGTCTGCAGGTTGACCAGCTTGGAGATCATGCCGAGCCGGTGCCCCCGGTGCTCCGGATGCACCAGCGTGATCTGCTGCCACGCGTGCCAGTCGATGGTCCTGCTCATCCGCAGCGCGCTCAACGCGACGAGCCGGCCGGTCGCGTCGTGGATGACGCCGGTCTCGTACGGGCGCGCACCGTAGCGGGCGCGCGTCGCGTACACCCGCCGCAGACGATCGGCGTCGACCTTCTCCGCCTCCAGGTCGAGGTCACCCTTCGGCGCCTCGTCGAGGAAGGAGCTGTCCAGCAGCGCCATGTCCTCGAGCAGCTCCTCGGGCGGCGTGTTGCCCCACTGGACGATGCTGTAGCCGGCCGCCTTCGGCCAGCTCGTGGCGAGCAGCCTGGCCAGCTCGGCATCGTCGGCGGTCGACAGGTCGAGCCGGCGGCGCACGTCGACGAGCTTGTTGTCCAGGCCCACCGCCGCAGCGAACGGCGCCGAGGAGCCGGTCGGCGTGCCGCCGATGTCGGTGATCACGCTGAAGCCGATCACCGAGGTGCGGCCGCGGGCCAGGCCGAAGGCGACCGCGTGCCGGAACAGCGCCCGCCCGACGCCCTGCCGCCGGTGCTCCTTCAGGACCAGCACGTCCAGGAACGATTTGTCGAGATTGTCGAATATCGAGAAATCCGCCTGGACGAGTCCGACCGCGAGACCATCGCGATAGGCCAGGAACGTGTGCCGCTCCGTGCCCGGCATCGGCAGGCGGACCCGCACGTCGTGCTCGGCGCGGCAGCTCGGGGGGAAGTCCGGCAGGTCGGCGAGGATGGCCTCGTTACCGATGGTGAAGGCCGCGTCGATCGCCACCGGGTCATCGGTGTCCAGCTCGACGATGCTGAGGTCGTGGCTCATGCCCGCCAGGGTGGCGCAGAGCCGCATCGACGGACAACAGATATATGGGGACCGCCGGAAATGGTCGAGAGGACGCTCGCCAACACCTCCGGTGCTGTGGTCGCGGGCCTCGGACCAGGGTCCGGACCTCGCGGCGACACGTCCTCCCGCACCGAGCATCCTGGCGCGCGGTCCTGAGGTCGTCAAGTCCCTCGGCGGGTGGCTTCGAGACGTACGGCATGAGGGTGATCACCCTGCGTCGCGAACGACTCGGACGATCGGATGAGTCGGCCCTCGTCCAAGCAGTGAAAGCGCTCTCTCAGCCACACTCCCGTCGACACCGTCCGTCACGGCGTCGACGGGTTGCGCAAAAAAATCAGCCATCAGCTCAAAAAGCGCCGGGCATCAGCCCAGCAGGCCGGCCTCGCGGACGGACTTCAGCGAGGGCTTGACCCGGTGCGTCGGGCCGACCGTGCCGGCGACCGCGTCGAGAGTCTTCAGCCCGTCGCCGGTGTTGAAGACGACCGTCTCCTTCGACGGGTCGAGCTTGCCGGTCTCGACCAGCTTCTTCAGCACCGCGGTGGTCACCCCGCCGGCGGTCTCGGCGAAGACGCCGGTCGTGCGGGCCAGCAGCTCGATGCCGGCGCGGATCTCGTCGTCGTCGACGTACTCCATCCAGCCGCCGGTGCGCCGCACCGACTCCAGCGCGTAGACGCCGGCCGCCGGGTCGCCGATGTTGAGCGACTTGGCGATGCCCGTCGGCTTCACCGGGACGATCTCGTCGGTGCCCTTGTGCAGCGCCACCGCGATCGGGTTGCAGCCCGCGGACTGCGCGCCGAACACCGTCCACTCCGAGTCGGGCACGAGCCCGATCTCCACCAGCTCGCTGAACGCCTTGTCGATCTTCGTCAGCAGCTCGCCGCTGGCCATCGGGATCACGACCTGCGCCGGGATCCGCCATCCGAGCTGCTCCGCGACCTCGTATCCGAGGGTCTTGGACCCCTCGGCGTAGAACGGCCGCACGTTGACGTTGACGAACGCCGTGTCCTCGAACTCGTCGGTCTCGGTCAGCTCCGAGCACAGCCGGTTGACGTCGTCGTAGGACCCCTCGATCGCCACGACGTCACCGCCGTACACGGCGCTCATGACGACCTTGCCGGGCTCCAGGTCCGACGGGATGAACACCGTCGACGGCACCCCGGCCCGCGCGGCGTGCGCGGCGACCGAGTTGGCCAGGTTGCCGGTGGAGGCGCACGAGTAGCGGGTGAACCCCAGCGCCTTCGCCGCCGTCAGCGCCACCGAGACGACCCGGTCCTTGAACGAGTGGGTCGGGTTGGCCGAGTCGTCCTTCACCCACAGCTGCCCGGTGATGCCGAGCTCCTTGGCCAGCAGGTCGGCCTTGACCAGCGGGGTCAGCCCCGGGTCGAGGCTCACGCGACCGGCGGGGTCGGTGCCGACCGGCAGCAGCGGCGCATAGCGCCAGATGTTCTGCGGGCCGGCTTCGATCTGCTCGCGGGTGACCCGGCCAAGGGCCTCGGCGTCATAGCCCACCTCGAGCGGGCCGAAACACTCGTAACAGGCGTGCTGCGCGGCGAGCGGGAACTGGGCGCCGCAGCCGCGGCAGACCAGGTGCCGGGCGGGAGAGTCGGTGAAGACGCCGAGCGTCGAGGTCATAGAGGCCTTCCTCTCATCTTTCCCAGGTGCATGGCCTTGCGCACCGGGACGGATTTGGCACCTACCGCGACTGGCCTCAACGTCGAGACGTGTCGCAGGGGTTGCCGGGGCTTCATCGGGCCGTATCCCTCTGCCCCTCTGGATGAGGTATTCAGTTGTGACGTGCCTGTTCGCGTGTTTCGTCTTCGAGTGTAAGGGCCGACACGGGTGCCGCTGTATGAGTCATCTCACGAGATGGACCTGACTACGGTTTCACTCATGCATCCCGACGCGGCGGCCTGGTTCGCCAAGCGCACCTCGACCTGGCGCGACTGGCCTGTGAGCGAGCTTCAGCGCCGCAAGGGCGACACCCGGATCAGCGTCGTCCTGCCGGCGCTGGACGAGGAGCCCACCGTCGCCGAGATCGTCACCGGCGCGCGCACCCTCATGCCCCTCGTCGACGAGGTCGTCGTGGTCGACTCCGGCTCCGTCGACCGGACCGCCGAGGTCGCCCGCCAGGCCGGCGCCACCGTCCACCACCGCGACGACATCCTCCCCGGGACCGGCTCCCGGCCCGGCAAGGGCGAGGTGCTCTGGAAGGCCCTGGCCGTCACCACCGGCGACATCCTCGTGTACGTCGACGCCGACCTCACCGACTTCCGCCCGCACTTCGTCACCGGCCTCCTCGGCCCGCTGCTGGACGACCCGGCCACCCTGATGGTGAAGGCCTTCTACGACCGCCCCCTCCTGGACGTCTCAGCCGCCGGCGGCGGCCGCGTCACGGAGCTCGCCGCCCGCCCGCTGCTCAACGCCTACTTCCCCGCCCTGGCCGGCGTCGTGCAGCCCCTCGCCGGCGAGTACGCGGCCCGCCGCTCCCTGCTGGAGTCCCTGCCCTTCGCCGCGGGCTACGGCGTCGAGACCGGCCTGCTCATCGACACCTACCGCGCCGCCGGCCTGGACGCGGTCGCGCAGGTCGACCTCGGCCAGCGCACCCACGGTCACCAGGACACCGCTGCCCTAGGCCGCATGGCCGCCACGATCCTGCACACCATCCATGCCAGGGTCACCCCCGGTGCCGCGATCTGGCCGACGCTCACCCAGTTCGTCAGGCATGGCGACACGGTCGCCCCCGCCGACCACCCGGTCGCCCACCCCGACCGCCCGCCGATGACCACGATCCAGGGCTACCGAAGGCCTCCCGCTTAAGGGGTGTCGGTGGCGGGGGTGAAGCCCCACAGCGTCGAGGTGGTGATGGCGGCTCCGGCGAGGGCGGCCACGACGGCGAGCCACTCGGCGGCGAGGAGCCAGACCGGGGTGTCGATGACGGCGGCCGATGGGTCGCCCGTCAGGGTGGCGACCACGACGACCACCGCGACCAGGGACAGCAGGACCAGGGTCAGCACCACCGTCAGGCGCAGGGCCCAGTGGCCGAAGGTGCCGCCGGTGGCGAAGAGCAGGGCGCAGACGGCGATCAGCGTCGCGACCGAGGCCGAGGCCAGGGCGCCGATGAGCGTGAAGATCTGGGCGGTGATGGCCTCGGCGGGGCCGTTCATCGCGTTGGAGGAGGCGACGTAGGTGGTCCAGGCCGCGAGGTGGGACTGGTCGTAGTAGAGGGTGCCGGAGAGCGCCGCGAGGCCGAGGACGAGGAGCCACGCACCGCGGAGCGCCGAGGTTCGCATGGACCGGCACCCTACCGGTCAGTACGCGAGACGCATTCAGCTCACCACGTCTTTTCGCAGAAAGCGCCACCACGCGAGGGAGAAGAAGACGGTGGCGTAGGCGAGGGAGGCGATGCAGCCCTTCACGATGTCGTCGGTCTGCAGCGGGGTGGAGAGCAGGCCGAGCCAGGCGTCGTTGTAGTGGGTGGGCAGGAAGTTGCGGAGGTTTCCGAGGGCTGTGATCTGGTCCAGGATGCTGGAGAGGATCTGCAGCAGCACCGCGCCGCCGACGGCGCCGAGCGGGGCGTCGGTGGAGACGGAGAGCAGGAACGCGAGCGAGGCGACGACCAGGAGCGACACGCACAGGTAGCCGACGATCTCCAGGAGGCGGACGACGCTCGTGCCGGCGGCGATCTCCCCGCCGATGGGGGCGTTGAGCGGAGCCCAGCCATAGCGCAGGGTGCCCGCCAGCATCGCGGTGCCGACCAGGACCAGCACCGCGAGGAGGCAGTAGAGCAGCGCCGCGGTCACCTTGACGCCGAGCAGCCGGGCCCGCGGGACGGGCATCGCCAGCAGGTACCGCAGGCTCCCCCACGACGCCTCGCTCGCCACCGTGTCGCCGCAGAAGAGGGCCACCACGACGACCAGCAGGAAGCCGGACGAGACGAGCAGGGTGAAGAGGGTGAAGTTGGCCCCGCCGCCGGTCGCGAGGTCGGCGAGGCGGGAGAACTCGCCGTTGTTGCCGCCCTCGTCGTCGCCGCCGCTGTCGAGCTGGAAGGCGACCAGGATGATCAGCGGCAGCAGGACCATGAAGCCGAGCGCCAGCTGCGTGCGGCGGCGGGCCGCCTGGCGGCGGATCTCCGTCCACAGCGAGAGGGTCGCGCCCGGCCGGTACCCCGGCGCACCGCCGACCACGTCGACACCTGACGAAGAAGTGCTCATGACCGCTCCCCACTGGCCTTGGTGTCGCCGCCGACCAGCGACAGGAACGCGTCTTCAAGCCGCCGCCGCGGTGTCACCCGGTCGATGCCGACGCCGGCTCGTACCAGCGCCGCGACGACCTCGGAGCGAGGGACGCCGTCGAGGTCGACGACGAGACCGCCGCCGCCGGCCGGGACGACCGTGCGGACGCCGTCGAGCTCGTCGAGGACCTTCGTGGCGGCGTCGACGTCGGACACGTCGAACTGGACGGTCGGCGAGTCGCCGACGATGTCGTCGACCTTGCCGGTGGCGACGACCTCACCCCGGTGCATGACGACGACGTCGGTGCAGGTCTGCTCGACCTCGGCGAGGAGGTGGCTGGAGACCAGGACGGCGCGGCCGCCGGTCGCGTACCGGCGCAGGACCTTGCGCATCTCGGCGATCTGCGGCGGGTCGAGCCCGTCGGTGGGTTCGTCGAGGACGAGCAGCTCGGGGAGGCCGAGCATGGCCTGCGCGATGGCGAGACGCTGGCGCATCCCGTGGCTGTAGGTCTTGACCCGCCGGTTGACGGCGGTGCCGAGACCCGCGATGTCGAACGCCTCGTCGAAGTGGGCGTCGTCGAGCGGCCGGCCGGTCGCCGCCCAGTACAGGCGGAGATTCTGCAGACCCGTGAGGTGTGGCAGGAAGCCGGGCCCCTCCACCAGGGCGCCGACCCGGGACAGCACCGGTGCGCCCGGCAGGAGCTGGTGGCCGAAGACGAGGATCTCGCCCTGGCTGGGCCGGGTCAGCCCCATCAGGACCCGCAGCGACGTGGTCTTGCCGGCGCCGTTGGGGCCGAGGAGGCCGACCACCTGCCCGCGCTGGACGGTGAAGTCGACCTTCGCGACGGCGACGAAGTCACCGTACGTCTTGCGCAGCCCCCGCACGACGAGCGGCGTGTCCACGTGCTCGGGGTCGACGCGGCGCTCGATCCGGCGGGCGCGGGCGCGGGCGACCAGGATCGCGACCACGAGCCCGACCACGATGAGGGCGACGAGCCCGGCGAGGACGTAGCGCCAGATGACGTCGGGGTTGGCGATCGGCGTGCCGGCCACGTCGGGCAGGGTCAGCGCGCCTTCGACGTCGACCTGGTAGACGAGCGGGTCCGGCGGCGACCAGTACGCGCTGTCGGCGGCGGCGACGGTGACCCGGACCCGGCCGCCGGCCTCGAACCGGTGCACGACCGCGGGCAGCGTCACGGTGACCGGCTGGGCGTCGGCGATGTCCTTCGGCAGGCCGGTGAGGCGCACCGGCGCGATGAGCCCGTCCGGGATCGACGGGGCGCCGTTGGCGGGCACGTCATAGAGCTTGACGAAGAGCACGGCCTCGCCGGTCGGCGACGCGGCCCGGATGCGGACCGTGGGCGCGCCCGCCACGTCGAGGGTGGCGGGCAGCGGCGCGGAGGTGTAGTCGGCGTGCTGGCCGGGGATCTCGGCGGACACGCCGCTGCCGAGCAGGCTCGCGATGTTGGCGATGGGCAGCGAGGAGATCGGGGCCGGGTTGCCGTTGGGCGGGTTGGCGATGTTCGTCGGGGCGCCGATCAGGGCGACGCTCTCGGTGGAGGTGCCGCCGGTGCCGGGGTAGGTCGACGTCGACGACGCGGCCGTGACGAGCCCGCGGCCCCGGGCGTTGAGGCCTGACACGCGCGAGTAGGTGAAGCTGGACGGCGGCGCCTCGCCGTTGCCCTTGACGTAGTGGTCGAGCCACTGCGCGGTCAGGAACCGCAGCCGGTCGACCTCGGTCTGCGGCCCGGTGCCGCCGTCGTGCCCGCCGGTGAACCACGCGACCCGCACGGGGGTGCCGGTGGCGGCGATGCCGCGGGCGTTGGCGTCGCTCTCGCTGAGCGGGAACAGGGTGTCGACCTGCCCCTGGATGAGCAGCGTGGGCGCCTTGACCTGGTCGAGCACGGACGCCGGGCTGGACCTGCGCAGCAGCGCGAGGGCGTCCTTGTCGGCTTTCCCGGTGGTGGCGATGTCGAGGTACGCCGCACAGACGTCCTTCGCGAACCGTCCACATTGGGCGTCGCCGGTGGGGGTCCGCTGCGGGGCGGCCTGGCCCGTCAGGGCCGAGCTGTCGGTCAGCGCGTTGCCGGAGCCGAAGAACAGGCCCGCCCACTGCTTCTTGAACACCCCGCCGGCAGGGTCCTTGCCGGTGGCCTCGGGCAGGAAGGCACGCGAGAGGTCGTTCCACGTGATCATGGGGACGATCGCGTCGACCCGCTTGTCCTGGGCGGCGAGCAGGAGGGCGAGGGCTCCACCGTACGAGCCGCCGACCGCCGCCACGCGCGGGTCACCGGAGGCGTCGGTCTGGATGTCGGGCCGGGCCGCGAGCCAGTCCAGCAGCCGCTGGGCGTCCTTGACCTCCCAGTCGGGGCTGTCGAGGTGGATCTCACCGGTGGAGTCGCCGAAGCCCTGGGCGGTCCAGGTGAGCACGGCGTAGCCGAGGTCGGCGAAGTCCTCGGCGTCGGACTTCACGCTCCGCTTGGTGCCGCCGAACCCGTGCGCGAGCAGGATCGCGGGCTTCTTGCCGCTCTTCTTCGGCAGGTACAGCGTCGTGTCGAGGGTGACCTCGCTCGCGTCGTCGGGGCCGGTGCGCACGGTGATGCGCTGCTCCTGGGTGCGGAACGTGGCGGGTGAGGGGACGACCGCCCAGCCGACCAGGCCGGCCAGCAGCAGGGTGACCACCGAGCCGGCGATGACCCTGCGCCGGTTGAGACGCGGTAAGAGACGCATCGGCCAAACGTACGCAACGCATGTTGCGCGATGACGAATTCCTCAGCAGGTTCACAGCAAGCGGGCGAGTTATACGCTCGGTGCGTGGCCGCGACCTTGACGCTCACCGCCAGCCTGCGCCCCGCGGCCCTGGACGCCCGCCGCGGCGTGGTCCGGCTCCACCCCGAGGTCCTCGCCGCGCTGGGCCTGCGCGCCGGCGACCCGATCGCCCTCACCGGCCGCCGCGAGTCCGCCGGGATCGCCGCGGTCGCCGAGGCCGGCGCCAGCCGAGCCCTGCTCTACGCCGACGACCTCCTGCTGGGCAACCTGGGCCTGCGCGACGGCGGCCGGGTGACGGTCGCGGCGGCGCCGCTGCGGGCCGCGGCGGCGGTGACCCTGTCCGGCCCGCCGGAGATCGTCGGGGTCGTGTCGCCGGAGATGCTGCGGCTCGCGCTGCTCGGCAAGGTCGTCACCGTCGGCGACAACGTCTCCCTGCTGCCGCAGGACGTGTCGCTGACCTCGGTGGACCCCGGCGTGTTCGAGGCGGCCCGGCGCAGCCTGAAGAACACCGTCGGCTACGCCTGGACCAGCGCCCTGCTCACCGTCGTCGCCGCCGACCCCGACCCGGGCGCGCTGGTCACCATGGACACCGCCGTCGGCTGGCACCACGGCCACACCACGCACGCCCCCGCCGCGGCCGCCTCCGTCCGGCGCGAGGTGCCCGCACCGTCGGCCAAGGAGGCGGTCGAGCTCGACGACCTGCCGGGCCTCAGAGCGCAGGCCGAGCAGCTGGGCGAGCTGCTCGACCTCGGCTTCCACCACGGCGAGGTCCTGGCGAAGCTCGGCACGACGGTGTCGCTGGGTGTACTGGTCACCGGGCCCTCCGGCTCCGGCAAGTCCGCCCTGGTGCACGCCGTCGCGGCGAGTGTCGGGGCGCGGGTCGTCCCCCTGTGGGCGCCGGAGCTGGCGGCCCTCACCAACAACGCGGCCGCCGCCCGGCTGCGGGAAGCCGCCGGCGAGGTGCGCGCCGCCCGCCCGGCGGTCCTGCTCGTCGCCGACGTGGAGGCCCTCGCGCCGCGCGACCAGCCGGGCCCGCTGTCGACGGTGTTCCGCCAGCTGATCGGCGAGCTCATCCGCGAGGGCGAGGCCGTCGTCTGCACGACCGGCCGCCCCGAGGCCGTCGAGCCGTCCCTGCACGCCCCCGACCTGCTCGCCCACGGCATCGCCGTCCCGCTCCCCGACGCCGCCCTGCGCCGCGAGCAGCTCACCGTGCTCACCCGCGGGATGCCGCTCGACGGCGACGTCCGGCTCGACGACATCGCGGCCCGCACCCCCGGCTTCGTGGCGGCGGATCTCGCCGCGTTGTCGCGTGAGGCAGGTGTACGGGCGGCCCTTCGCCACCGTCGCGAAGGGGACAGCACCGGCGTGCTGATGGCGGACTTCGAGGCCGCCCTGGAGGTCGTGCGCCCCACGTCGATGGCCGAGTCGTCGCTGGAGCTCGCCAAGGTCACCCTGGACGACGTCGGCGACATGGCCGAGGTCAAGCAGACCCTGACCGAGTCCGTCCTGTGGCCGCTGTCCTACCCCGACGCGTTCGCCCGCCTCGGCATCGAGCCGCCCCGCGGCGTCCTGCTCTACGGCCCGCCGGGCTGCGGCAAGACGTACCTGGTCAAGGCGATCGCCGGCACCGGCAAGGCCAACGTCCTGTCGGTGAAGGGCGCCGAGCTGCTGTCGAAGTGGGTCGGCGAGAGCGAGCGCGCGGTCCGCGAGCTCTTCCGCCGCGCCCGCGAGGCGGCACCCACCCTCGTCTTCCTCGACGAGGTCGACGCCCTCGCCCCGACCCGCGGCCAGGCCACCGACGGCGGCACCACCGACCGTGTCGTCGCCGCCCTCCTCACCGAGCTCGACGGCGTGGAGTCCCTGCGCAACGTCGTCGTCATCGGTGCCACGAACCGCCCCGACCTGGTCGACCCGGCCCTGCTGCGCCCCGGCCGGCTCGAACGCCTCGTCTTCGTCCCGCCCCCGGACGCCGACGCCCGCACCGAGATCCTCCGTGCCGCCGCGAAGTCCGTCCCCCTCGCCGCCGACGTCGACCTGCCCTCCCTGGCGGCGTCGCTGGACCGCTTCTCCGCCGCCGACTGCGCCGCCCTCGTCCGCGAGTCCGCCCTCGCCGCGATGCGCGAGTCCCTGGAGGCCACCGAGGTCACCGCCGCCCACGTGGCACTCGCCCGCGACCGCGTCCGCCCCTCCCTGGACCCGGTCCAGGTGGCATGGCTCGCCGCCTACGCCGAGCAGCAACAGGCCCGCTGAGCGCCGCCGCCGCGACGGCGGGTCTTCAGCGGCGGCGGGAGCGGGAGGCGCGCAGGCGGCGGAGGCGCTGGACGACGACGGGGTCGTGTGCCAGCGCCAGGGGGTCGTCCAGCAGGGTGTTCAGCAGCTGGTAGTAGCGGGTCGCGGACAGGTTGAACGTGTCGTGGATGGCCTGCTCCTTGGCGCCCGCCTGGCGCCACCACTGGCGCTCGAAGGCCAGGATCGCCTTGCCACGCTCGTCGAGCTCCGAGGGCTCCTCGGCCGTCGCGAGGTCGGGGCCCGCCTCCGGGTCCGAGACGTCGGTGTCGACGAAGTCGTCGGGGTCCTGGGTGGGCTGTTGCGCTGGGACCCGGGCGGCGGTGAGGTCGTCGCGCTGCATCGCACCACAGTACCGGCGGAACGGGTCAGGCGGTCACGATCTTGACGCCGGCGCCGGAGAAGGCGGCCAGCGTCTCGGGGGTGGCGTTGGAGTCCGTGACCAGGGTGTCGATGCGGTCGATCGGGCAGATCCGGGCGAACGCGTGGCCGCCGAGCTTCGAGCTGTCGGCGATGATGACGACGCGGCGGGCGCGGGCGACCATGAGGCTGTTCATCGCGGCCTCGCCCTCGTGGTGGGCGGCGGCGCCGAGGGTGACGTCGAGCGCGTCGACGCCGAGCAGGGCGATGTCCAGGGTGACGTCGCGCAGGATGTTGCCGCCGAGCGGGCCGACGAGCTCGAAGGACTGCGGGCGGACCACGCCGCCGGTCACGACGATCTTCATGCGGGAACGCACGAGCAGCTCGTTGGCGATGTTGAGGGCGTTGGTGACCACGGTGAGCTGGGCGTCGTCGACGCCGCCGGTGAGCTCGGGGCGCACCGCGAGCGCGCGGGCGACCTCGGTGGTCGTCGTGCCGCCGTTGAGGGCGACCACCATGCCGGGCGAGACCAGGGCGGCCGCGGCCGCACCGATGCGCTGCTTCTCGGGTGCGTGTTTCGCCGTCTTGTACCGCAGCGGCAGGTCATAGGAGACACCGTTGGCGACCGCCCCGCCGCGGGTCCGGGTGATCATCTGCTGCTGCGCCAGCTGGTCGAAGTCGCGGCGGATCGTGGCCTGCGAGACGTCGAGGCGCTCGGCCGCGTCCTCCACGCTGATGCGCCCGCTGTCGGTGAGGATCTCGAGGAGCGCGTTCCAGCGCGCGTAGCGGTCCACGAGCCCCTCCCTGCGCGTATGGTGCGAGATGTGTGCACAATAATGCGCGAAACTACGGGTAAACGCAAAGACAACTGCTCAAACTAACCTCAGGGGTACGGTTGCCAGCCTGCCCGGCAGTGCGCAATGATGCGCGAACCCGCCCGGTTTCAGGCCACATCGATCAGCGCGAGGACGAGCTACACATGACGCAGACCGTGATCGCCCTCGATGTCGGGGGCACCGGGATCAAGTGTGCGCTGGTCGGCGCCGAGGGCGGGGCGACACACCAGGTCCTGCACGCCGAGCGGCACGCCACCGGCCGCGAGCGGGGGCCCGAGGCGGTCATCGCGACGATCCTCGACATCGCCGAAGGCCTCGCCGCCACCGCGCGCGCGAAGGGGCTCGACCCGCGGGCCGCCGGCCTGGCCGTCCCGGGCGTGATCGACGAGCACAACGGCGTCGCCGTCTGGGCCGCCAACCTCGGCTTCCGCGACGTGCCGCTGAGGGCGCTACTGGAGGAGCGGCTCGGCCTGCCCGCCGCGCTGGGCCACGACGTGCGCGCCGGCGGGCTCGCCGAGGCGCGGCTGGGCGCCGGCCGCGGCCACCCGTATGTGCTGGTCATCCCCATCGGCACCGGCATCGCCGCGGCGAACGTCGTGCACGGGCAGGTCTACACGGGCGCGCACGGCGCCGCGGGCGAGATCGGCCACATCGTGGTGCGCCCCGACGGCCCCATGTGCGGGTGCGGGCAGCGCGGCTGCCTGGAGTCGATCGCCTCCGCGTCGGCCGTCGGCCGCCGGTACGGCGAGCACGCCGGCCGACCGGCCACCGCCGAGGACGTGGCCCGGCTGGCCGCGGAAGGCGAGCCGGCCGCCGTCGCGGTGTGGCAGGAGACCATCGACGCCCTGGCCGACGGCCTGATGACCGGCATCGCCCTGTTCGACCCGGCGGTCATCGTCCTCGGCGGCGGCCTGGCCGAGGCGGGTGAGGCGCTGCTCGCCCCGCTGCGGGCGGGGGTCCACGCCCGCGTCACGTTCCACCGCGAGCCGGAGATCACCCGCGCGGCGCTCGGCGACGAGGCCGGCTGCCTCGGCGCCGCCCTGCTCGCCCTCGACGCACTGCACAACCCGCACGACGACAGCTCAGGAGGAACGCGATGACGGTGGTGTCCGGCGTACGGGTGATCGCGGGCGACCGCGTCATCGACAACGGCTTCGTCCGGGTCGAGGGCGACCGCATCGCCGAGGTCGGGCAGGCCTTCACCGGCTCCGTCGACGCGTCGGCCGGCACGGTCGTCCCCGGGTTCGTCGACATCCACGTCCACGGCGGCGGGGGTGCCACGTTCACCACCGGCGACCCGGAAGCGGCCCGCGTCGCCGCCGCGTACCACCTCCGCCACGGCACCACGACGATGCTGGCGAGCCTCGTCACCTCACCCCCCGACCTGATGCTGTCCGCGACGAAGGCGTTCGCGCCGCTGGTCGGCGAGGGCATCCTGGCCGGCGTGCACTTCGAGGGCCCGTACCTGTCGCAGGCGCGGTGCGGCGCGCAGAACCCGGCGCACCTGCGCCACCCGTCGCTGGACGAGCTCAACTCGCTCATCGACGCCGGCGAGGGCGCCGTGCGCATGGTCACCGTCGCCCCCGAGCTGCCCGGCGCCCTGGACGCCATCAAGCTCCTCGTCTCCCGCGGCGTCGTCGCCGCTCTCGGCCACACCGACGCCACCTGGGAGGAGACCCTTGCGGGCGTCGACGCCGGCGCGACGGTCGGCACCCACGTCTTCAACGGCATGCGCCCGCCGCACCACCGCCAGCCCGGCCCGGTCTTCGCCCTCCTCGGCGCCGCGCCGGTCACGTGCGAGTTCGTGGCGGACGGCGTACACCTCCACGACGGCACCCTCGCGTTCGCCGCCTCCGTCACCGGCCCCGCCCGCGCCGCCCTCATCACCGACGCGATGGCCGCCGCCGGCATGCCCGACGGCGAATACGAGCTCGGCGGCCAGAGCGTCGCCGTCGCCGACGGCGTGGCCCGCCTCACCCGCGACGGCTCGATCGCCGGCAGCACCCTCACGATGGACGCCGCCTTCCGCCGCGCCGCGGGCGCCGGCCTGTCCCTCGTCGACGCCTCCCGGATGGCCTCCGCCACCCCCGCCACCGCCATCGGCCTCGCCGACGACCTCGGCACCCTGCGCCCCGGCCACCGCGCCGACCTGGTCCTGCTCGACGACGCCCTTCACGTCACCCGCGTCATGCGCTCCGGCGCCTGGGTCTGACCCGAAGCGAGCCTCGGAGCTGTTCAGGGCACCCGCGTCATGCGCGCGGGTGCCTGGAGGTCGTGCAGCGGGCCGGCCCAACCGCGGGCCGCGAACCAGGACGGCAGCGGGATCCGGTCCCACGGGACCCGCTGCAGGATGCGGTCCAGGACGATGCCGAGGCAGATGGCGGCGAGGCCGTCGGTGACCCAGTGGAAGCTCAGGTACGTCGTGGTGAACAGCACGACCGCCGGGGCGCCGTAGCGGATGGCGCGCAGCTGGCCCGGGCGTAGCAGGGCGCCGAGGAGGATGGCGAGCACCCCGTACCAGACGATGGCGTTGACCACGTGGCCCGACGGGTACGACATGCCGGTAGGCACGTGGAAGAGGTACTCCGGGTGCTCGACCTTGTGGTCGCTCGCGGCGGTCCGGTCGGTCCAGAGCTTCAGCGGGCCGATCGTCAGGTACGTGATGACGAACCCGCCGATGACCGGCAGCGCGGGGCGGACGGAGTGGGTGCGCCAGCCGACGACCAGCGCGGTCAGCACCGCGAGGGGCGTGAGGACCTGGCCGCCCTGGCCGAGGTAGTTGAACACCCGGGCGGACCAGTAGGCCCACGAGGGGCGGTGGGCGTCGACGAAGTCGCGGACGGCGAGGTCGACCGACAGCAGCGGCGTCCGGAGCGCGAGCGCGACGGTGATCGCGGCGAAGAGTGCCAGAAGCACCAGGTCGAACCACAGGGCCGGGCGCACGTTCCGCATGTCGGAAAACGCTACCCGACGGCGGCACATGGGCCCGGCCCCGTGGAGAAGGCCTGCACAGGACCTCTACACGAGCGTCCTGATGTCCTCCGCGATGCGGTCCATGCGGACGCCGGAGTTGGGGCAGCCGCCGAAGTGGTGCAGGGCGATGACCTTGTTGGTGCGGCGGGAGATGACGGGCGAGCCGGACGAGCCGCCGTCGGTGTCGCAGTAGTACGACATGTCGGTGGCGACGTCGTAGCCGTTGTACGCGGGGTTGGCGACGGCGCAGTTGCCGGAGCGCTCGCTGCTGTCGTACGTGGTGATCACGGTCGGCATGCCGCGCGGGTGCTGCGGGATGTAGAGCTCCTCGCCGCGGACGGGGGCGCGGTCGTCCATCTGGAGGTAGCCGAAGCGCGTGATCGCGTCGAAGTTGCGGACCGTGAAGAGGGTGTAGTCCAGGACGTCGTCGGTGGCGAGGACCTGGTCGGCCATGACCTTGACCGGGCGCAGGGTGGGGCCGCCGCCGCACTGCGCGCACTCGTAGTTGAACCACACCTCGGTGTTGCGGGCCTCGCGGGTGGTGGTGAAGCAGTGTGCGTTGGTCATCATGCGGTTCTTCGCGCCGACGCGCCACGCGGTGCACAGCTCGACGCCCTGGATGAGGATGCGCGCGACGGGCTTGGAGTTGGCGTACGCGACGGGGTCGGCCGACTTGTAGCAGGCGGCGTTCTCCTTCTCGTCGCTGTCGCAGATGCTCTCCGTGTGCGGCGCCGCGGCGGCCAGCCGGTCGGCGGCGGCCTGCTCCGCGAGGGTCTGGCCGCGGGCGATCTTGTCCACGGTGAGGCCGAGGCCGGCGAGCTTCGACTTGATGCCCAGCGGGTCGCCGGCCCGCTCCACGCTGACCGTGGCCGACTCGCCCGAGACGGACATCGTCCAGTTGTCCATGTCGCGCAGCTGGGCCGCGCTGTACCGGTGGACCTCGTCGCCGGTCGCGTCGCTGACCTTGACCGTGTCACCGGCCTTGAGCTGCAGCCGGGAGAAGTGGACCTTCACGTAGTCGGCGCCGGGGTAGCGGAACGTCGACGCGTCGCCGGTGATCGACTCGATGACGCCCGACACCGTGGCGGCGGGACTGTCGTGCGCGGGCGCCGCGAACGCCGACGCCGTCACCGGCTGTCGTGCGGGAGCGAACGAGGTCGCGGCCGCGACGCCCGCTCCGGCGAGCGCCACGATGGCGCACGCCCCGGTCACCAGCAAAACCCTACGGCGCATGAGCGCGATCCTCCCGATGGTCCGCATGAAGGAACCGCCCGGACTGTTAGGGGTAAATCGGGCGATCCGCCTCATTCAACGACGGATCCGGTGCGGAGGAGGCGGGAACTCAGGGAGTTGGGTCGACCGTCCCGCCGGTCTGAGCCAAAAGGTTGCCCAGTCCCGGCCGGGTCGCCACCACGATGAGCAGGTCACCGGCGCACAGCACGTAGCTCGGCGGCGGGCTCCAGACGGTCTGCCGGCCGCCGTCGGTGGTGACCGCCAGGACCCGGACCTCGCTGACGTCCTCCGCGGAGCCGACCGGCCCGCCGTCGAGCTCGGAGGCGGCGACCACCGGCACCTCGGCCAGCAGCAGCACCTTGCGGTCGACGGGGATGGTGCCGATGACCTCGCGCTCCAGCAGCGCCGCCGCGAAGGCGGGGGCGGCGAGGAACGACACGCTCCGCGACGCGGTGATCCCGAACGCCTGCTGCACCCGGTGCGCGAACCCGCCGTCGAAGAGGCGCAGCACGACCCGCAGGTCGGGCTTGAGCTCGCGCCCCTCCAGGGCCGCCTCCAGGTTGGCCTGGTCGTCGGTGGAGACCACGACCAGCGCCCGGCTGGTGTCCACCGACGCTGCGCGCAGCGTCGCGATGCGGCTGGCGTCGCCGACGATGAACGGCACGCCGCGGTCCCGGGCGGACTGGGCGCCGCGGGCGTTCTCGTTGCGGTCGATGACGACGACGGGCACACCCAGGTCGACGAACGCGTGCATAACGCGGGTGCCGACGTTGCCGAGCCCGACGAGCACGACGTGGTCCGACAGCGGCTCCCGCAGCCGGCCGAGCGCGATGGCGAGCTTCGCGTTGACGATCGTCTCGACCACCGCCGCGGTGATGACCGGCACCAGCGCGATGCTGACCAGGCTCAGCAGGACCGTGACGAGCTTCTCGGGCCAGCGCGCCTCCAGGTCGGGGCCGGCGCCGACGAGCTCGGACAGCAGCGTCACGTAGGCCGCGTCCCACCACCGGACGTCCCGGAGGTTCGCGATGATGGCGGTGCCCACGACGAGCAGCCCGACCATGATCAGCGAGGTCGTCCAGAGCCTGCGGCCGACGAGTCCCTGGTACGCGCGGAACGGGTTGCGCAGCCACCGCCAGCGGCGCCGCCGGCGCACCTGGTGGAGGTCGTCCTCACGGGCGACGACGGTGCTGACGGGCTCGCCGGTCGCGACGGCCAGCACGAGGTCCGCGCTGCCCTGGTCGGCGGGGAGCAGCACCGGCTCGCCGTCGCCCTCGGTCGCCGCCAGCCCGCAGATCACGTCCTCCGCCCGTACCTCCTGACGACGCGCGACGAAGAGGGTGCGGCGCGCGACGCGGACGTGCACCGGGGCGACCTCGCCGAGCGCCTCCGACACGAACGCGGGCGCCGCGATCTGCGCGTCGGACAGCACGCGGAGGTCCGCGAAGTTGCGCCGGACGCTCTGCCCGAGGCGCAGGTTGAACATCCGGATGACCAGCCGCAGCCCGGGATTGATCTCCTGGGCCTGCAGCGCCGCGTCGAGGTTGCCGATGTCGTCCTGCTTGACCAGCGCGAGCGCGTCGGCGGTCGCCAGCCCCGCGAGCTCGAACGCCTCCCGGTCGGGGTTCGCGGCCTCGACGACCCGGCCGCCGCGGTCGCGCAGCAGGCGGGCGATGTCGGGCCCGTGCCGCCGCCCGGCGCTCGGCAGGATCGCGGTGACACGCACCCCGTACTGGTGGATCAGCTCCTCGATCACGCGATGCGCGAGGGGGTCGTCACCACAGACGACGATGTGTTTCGTGGCCGCGAGCCGAGGGGGGCGGCGCGGGTCCGAGAAGGGCTCGACCCACCACGGACGGGTGATCGCCTGAGCGTTGGGAAGGCCGCTGCGGAGCCGTCGCATCAACCATGATTCGGACTCCACAGGGCGATCCTAACGAAGATCACCAACGCCTGTGGTCCCGCTCGATCGACAACTGCCGCGTCACTTTGTCCGGGTTGGTCGTTGAACAGGCGATCGGATTTGTCGACCAGATTGGTTTACGAGGATGAACACGTGGTTTCGCCGGGCGGTCGGCACCGTCGGTGTGGCCGGTGGCATTTTGCTGCTCGGTGCCGGTGCCGCACACGCCGATGACGCCCTGATGCCCGGCCAGCTGGACGATCTCTTCTCGCCCGCCGGCGGCCCCAACAACCAGTCGCTGCAGCTCGAGGCGCACGGCTCGCGCATCGACACGAGCTCGGCCACCAGCTCAGAGGCGGGTCGTCGCACCACCACGACACAGCTGAGCAACCCACAGCTCCCCGACGTGCTGAGCATGATCCCGACCGAGATGCTGGGGCTGCCCCGCGCGACGTCGAGCAAGGTCCCCAACCTGCAGTCGGTGCCGAGCGCCCTGCCGACGGAGGACTCGGTGGCCGCGCTGCCGCTGGTCGGTCCGCTGCAGCAGTTCGGTCTGCCGGGGGTTTCCGGTGTACCGGCCGCCACCGGTGACACGCTGCGCGGCACGTCGATCGCCGACACACGCACCGCGTTCCCCGGCATCCCGGGCGAGGCGACGAGCCTCCCCGTGGGCAACACCGCCGGTGGCGGGCTGCCGCTCGTCGGCGGTCTCGGCGGCGGCACGGGCAGCCTCCCGCTGGTCGGCGGGCTGCCGGTGCAGGGCACGCTCAAGCCCGTCGACGACCTCGCCATCCCCGTCGGCACGGGTGGCAAGCGCTCGGGCGGCCAGCGGGTCCAGCGGATCCAGGGCACGGAGGCGGACTCGGGTCTGCCCATCGGCGAGCTCCCGCTCGGCGGCAGCGACGTGCTGAAGAACGACTCGGTCACCGGCGTCCCGGTGATCGGCGGCGTCGGCCCGACCCCGGGCATCAGCACCACCGCGGTCGCGAACCGCCTCGTGCCCACGACCGGCGCGCTGCCGCAGGCCGCGAGCCAGCTGCCGCTCGTCGCCGAGAAGACCTACGCGCCGCGGCACGCCTCGGTGTACACGCCGCGGCACGCCTCCGCCTCGGCTTCGGCTTCGGCGGGCGCATCGGAGGAGGCGCTGCCGGTGGTCGGCGGGATGCCGCTGCTCAACGGCATCGCCGGCGGCAACCTCCCGCTGGTCGGCGGGCTGCTCGGCGGCCGCTGACGGTTGCTCACCCACGAAGAAGGGCCGGCGGTCACCCGCCGGCCCTTCTTCGCTGCTTCACTTCCGCAGTGGTGCCCCGGCGGCGTGCAGGTGCCGCAGCGCCTGCGAGTAGGAGTCGACGAACGTCGCCGACAGGTACGGCACGCCGATCTCCGCGCAGTACCGCTCCACGATCGGCTGCGCCTTGCGCAGGTTCGGGGTCGGCATGTTGGGGAACAGGTGGTGCTCGATCTGGTAGTTCAGGCCGCCGAGGAGCACGTCGACCAGTGCCCCGCCGCGCACGTTGCGGGAGGTCAGCACCTGCTTGCGCAGGAAGTCCAGCTCGTCGTCGCCGGTCAGGGTCGGCATGCCCTTGTGGTTCGGCGCGAAGGTCAGCCCCAGGTACAGGCCGAACAACCCCTGGTGGACCGCGATGAACGCGACCGCCACCCCGGGGGACAGCAGCGCGAAGACGGCCACCAGGTAGGCGACGAAGTGGCCGTACAGCAGGAAACCCTCGAGCTTGGAGCGCTTGATCCTGCCGATCGCGCGGGCGCTGGACACGTGCAGGTTGAACCCTTCCAGCAGGAGCAGCGGGAAGAACAGCACCGCCTGCCAGCCGCCGATGAGCCTCGCCAGCCCCTTGGCCTCGCGCGCCTGGCGGGTCGACCAGACCAGGATGTCCGGCGCGACGTCGGGGTCGTGCTCCTCGTGGTTGGGGTTGGCGTGGTGGCGGGTGTGCTTGTTCATCCACCAGCCGTAGCTCATCCCGATGCCGAGGTTGCCCACCAGCATGCCGAGGATCTCCGAGATCCTGGCCGTGCGGAACACCTGCTTGTGCGCCAGGTCGTGGGCGACCAGCGCCACCTGGGCGAACGCGACGGCGAGCAGCGCGGCGGCCAGCAGCGCCCACCACGACGAGCCGATGAGGGCGACGGCGGCCCAGCCGCCGGCGTAGAGGGCACCCACCAGGGTGAACCGCAGTGCGTAGTAGCCGGGGCGGCGGTCGAGCAGACCGGCCGCACGGATGTGCCGGGACAGTGTCGTGAAGTCTGAGGTGCGGTCGGCCAGCAGCGTCATGCGTCAAGCCTCGCGACTCCGGGACCTCGGAACGAGCCGGGCAGCCCCGCTGTTTGTGGTGGTGCTGCCCCTACCCTCAGGGCCCGTTAGGGTTGGTGGGGTGCCAGTGCTCATCGGCTCCTACGCCGACCAGATCTCGATCTTCGACGACGACTTGAAGCCGTCGGCCGCACCGATCCGCACCCAGTCGCCCTCATACCTGGCCGCCTCCGCCGACGGCGGTGTCATCTATACGGTGGCCGAGCTGGACGAGGGCCACGTCGCCGCGTTCCGCCCCGACGGCACCCCGCTGGGCTCGCTGCCGACGGGGGGCGCCTCCCCGTGCCACCTCGCGGTCGCCGGCGGGTTCGTCCTGTCGGCGAACTACCAGGGCGGCAGCGTCTCCGTCTTCGCCCTCGACGCCGGCGGCGGCCTGGCCTCGCGCACCGATCTCGTGCAGCACACCGGCAGCAGCGTGCACCCCGACCGGCAGAGCGCGCCGCACGCCCATCAGGTGACCGTGCGCGATTCCATGGTGTACGTGGTGGACCTCGGCCTCGACGAGATCGTCCACTACCGGCTGACGGCCTCGGGCGTCCTGGAGCGGCAGCGCGCCACGCCCGTCACCCCGCTGGGCAGCGGGCCGCGGCACCTGGTGCTGCACCCCGACGGCCGCGTCTTCGTCGCCAACGAGCTCGCCTCGACGGTCGCCGTGCTGGACAGCGAGTTCGCCGTCGTCGACATCCAGCCGTCGGTGCTGGTCCCGCCCGTGGGCGACAACTTCCCCAGCGAGCTGCTGCTGTCGCCCGACGGCACGCGCCTCTACGTCGCCAACCGGGGCAACGACACCATCACCACGTTCGCCGTGACCGCCGACGGCCTGTCACCGCTCGACGAGGTCTCCACCGGCGGCACCTGGCCCCGCCACTTCGCCCTGCTCGACGGCGCCCTCGCCGTGGCCAACCAGCACTCGGACACCGTCACGCTGCTGGACCTGGACCCCGCCACGGGCGTCCCCCAGCCCGGCCGGACGGTCCTGGAGCACCCGTCCCCGAGCATGGTCCTGCGGCTGCGCTGACACTGTCCTGCGGCTGCGCCGCGGCCTGGGTCAGGCGCTCGCTTCCTTGACCACCATCGGCGCGACGTTGAACTCCATGGCGTCGAGGGCGGCCCGCAACCTGGGCAGGTCGCCCTCGGCCAGCTGAAACGACGCCCGGCAGATCTTGTCCACCCACAGCGACACCACCACCGTGCCACGCATCGGGTGACACGTCACCCGCATGGTGCGGTCGTCTCCCCGCACGTCCTCAAACACGTCGCCCGACTTGGGCAGCGCAACCAGCTCACCCATGTCCTCCATGCTGCGGCACTGAACGCTCGTTCTACAACCCCCCGGCGCCTTCTCCCCCACCCGGTCATCCGCCGCACCGCCGACCGCGCGGTGCCCGGCGGCTGCCTCGCTCGCCACGAGGGCGCGGTGGGCCGGATGGACGCGGGCATCCGGCGGCGCGGGTGATCGAAGGACCGCCAGGGCACCCGGGGGCGCCGGCGGGTGTCAGGCGGCCTCGGTCAGCGGGGACCTGACGGCCTCGAGTACGGCGCGGATGTCCTGGGTGCGGTCGGGGTCGGAGGTGACCGCGGCGTCGGCGCCGGTGCGGTCGGTGTCGCGGTCGGTCTCGGTGGCGCGGGCGTTCTTCGTGCGCTGCTGCGGGACGCGGCGCTGCTTGCGGGTGAGGGTGGAGGCGGTGATCGCGGACTGGCGGGCGGCGTCGAGCGTGTCGCGCAGCTCGGCCGCCTCCGCGGCGACCCCCGCGGCCTCCTCGGCCAGGGCCTGGGCGGCGACGACGGCCACGTCCGCGGCCTTGACGGCGACGCGTTCGGCCGCGGCGGCCGCGTCGTACAGGCGGCGGGCGCGGCTCTCGGCGGAGCGGCACAGCTCGATCTCGCGGGCCTGCAGCTCGTGCAGCGGGTCCCAGCCGGACGCGCCCTTGAAGACGGACTCCAGCGCGTCGACGGTGATGTCGCCGCGTTTGAAGGCGGCGAGGGCGGCGCGGGACACCTCGCGCTTGCTCTCCTCGTCCTCGTCGGCGGCTTCGCCGGCGGTGGCCGCGGCGGCGGCGTTCAGGGCCTCCTCGTAGGCCTTCTGCGCCACGTCGAACGTCGCCCAGGCCACCTCGCGGGCCTGCTGGGCGGCGAGGGCGCGGGCCTGGGCCTCGACGACCTCGATCTGGGCGCGCTTCGCGGCGGCGGCGGTCGCGGCGGCCTGGCGGATCAGCTCGCCGGCCTCGACGCGGAGGCGGGCGCGCTCGGTGGGGCTGAGGCTGGCGTCGGCCTCGGCGACCTGGGCGCGGCGCTCGGCCCGGTCGATGCGGGCCAGGCTCCAGCGGGACAGGATCGCGGCGAAGAGGATGAACAGCACGATGACGCCCATCAGTCCGGCCCAGACCACGAGGGCGCCGGTGATGGGGTCGAGTCCGAGGATTCCCCTGCCGCCGTCGAGGGTCCAGGGCAGTCCCTGACCCGAAGATGACCCGTGCGTGGCGGGTGCGGAAAGAGCCACGGCGCGACCTCCGGCTGTGCGTGTCGCTACAGCGTAAAGGCCATGACCGACACTGGGCGACCCATCGAAGGGTGACAATCCGATGAAAACCCGGACACAAATTGTCACGCCCACGCGTAAAAGGGCCGGTCAGCAGGGGTAACCCGGCGACAGACAGTGATGATCACCACGGCGCCGGCGGCCAGTTGTCACCAGAACGTGATCGTCCCAGGTAAATCAGGTGTCCCGCCGGCGGGTGATCGCTAGCGTGCGCCCCATGTGCTTGCGTGTCGTGCTCTCGCCGCCCATCCGCTAGCGGGCAGGCGAACGACGATCCCCGGGGTGCGCCGGGGCGATGACGGCTGCCCGCATTTCGTGACCGTTGGACACGACAATTCGGGAGCAAGGCATAAATGGGACATAACAGAGGACTGTTCTGCATCGCATTCGCGGGATTGGCATGGGGCGTCGGCGGGTTCGTCGCCGCCGTCCTGTACGACCACAGCGGGCTCGGCCCGATCGCGGTCACCTTCTGGCGGTACCTCGGCGGCATTCTGCTGCTCGCGGCCTTTCGGCCATTCGTACAAAATGGACAAAAAACACTAAGTAAGCGGCGGCTCGTGCTCAACGGGCTGGGCATGGCGCTCTACCAGACGGCGTACTACGTGGCGATCGACCTCACCGGCGTCGCCGTCGCCACGGTCGTCGTCCTGGGTTCGGGACCGGTGCTGGTCGCGATCGGCGAGCGGGTCCTCTTCGAGGAGCGCGTCGACGTCCCGGTCGTCGCCCTCGCGGTGACCGGCCTCGTGCTGCTGGTCGGCGTCGGCACCGTGAACGCGGCGGGCCTCGCCGTGGCGCTGGTGTCGGCGGTCGGCTACGCGGGCGTCACACTGCTCAACCGGGCGGGCAGGGACGACCCGTTCGACTCGGCGCTCGGCGGCTTCGCGGTCGGCACCGTGGTGCTGCTGCCCCTGGCGCTGCTGGAGGGCCTGCTGCCGGTCAGGGGCGGGGCCGGCGAGACGGTGGCGCTGCTGGCGTTCCTCGGGGCGGTGCCGACCGCCCTCGCCTATGCGCTGTTCTTCGCGGGGCTGAGCGTGGTGAGGGCCACGACCGCGGCGGTCGTGGCCCTCGTCGAGCCGCTCGCCGCGGTCGCCCTCGGCGTGCTGGTCCTGCACGAGCCGCTGACGGGATGGTCAGCGGCCGGTGCGGGACTGTTGTTGCTGTCGGTGGTGATCGGTGGTCAGTTGGAGCGCCGCAGCCGCACGACGGCCGTCACCGCGAACGCCCCCGCCGCCACGGCCGCCGCGAGCCCCCACCACCAGAGGTGGGAGGACTCCGGTGCCGGAGCAGCGGTGGCCGCGGCGGACGCGGGCGGCGGCGACTGCGCGGGGCGCGACGTCACCTCCGCCGTGGCCGAGACCGGGTTCGCGCCCGGCCCGGTGACCACGACGGTCCACGTGCCCGGCGAGAGCACCGGGCCCGAGGTGTAGAAGCCACGCCCCTCCGCCGCCGCGTTCAGCTGCAGCGGACCCACCGTCCGGCCGCCGGCCGCCGTGGCGGTCAGCACCAGACGGAGGTCGCCCTCGGCGGGGCGGCCGTCCGCACTGAACGCGCGGACGGTCACCCCCTCGGCGCCGTCCCCGGCGACCTCGAGAGCGAGGTCGCCGGGGGCGAACGTCAACGCCGCCGTCATCAGCAGCGCGAGCAGGATCTTCACAGCTTGCCGTTCTTCTTCACCCGGCTCGGGTCCTCGTCGAGCCGGCCCGTGCCCTGCAGCGACTTGCCCGCGTTGGCCTTCACGCCGGCGTTGGTGGGCGGCGTGCCGCCGAGCCGCAGCGTCATCGCGTCCGCGTCGCGGATCAGCGTGTCCCGGACCTCGGCCTCGGGCACCAGCTTGGCGGTCAGCAGGTCACGGAAGGACGCCAGCTCCTTCAGCGCCTTCTTGTCGTTGCCGCTCGCCTCGGCCTTGCGGACCTTCGCGAGCTGGTCCGACAGCTGGGTGTAGGCCTTGCTGGTCAGCCGGCTCGTCGCCTTGAACCGGTCCAGCAGGTTCTGCATGTCCCGGAACGAGGTGGTGACGAAGAACCGCACGGTGCTGGTGGTGGCGTTGCCGGCGTTGTCCGTGCCGACGACGACCAGCTCGTGCAGGCCGAGGTCGAGCTCGTACATCGCCTGCAGGGTGCCGGTCTGGTACGCGCCGCCGTCCAGCGAGCCGGTGACGGACCTGATCCCGGAGACCGGGTCGATGGCCTGCCAGGTGACCCGGACATCCTGGCTGTCGCCGTAGAGCTGGCCGTCGGCCAGGCCGGCGACGATGACCGTCGGCGCGGTGCCGTCGATCTTCAGGAGCGCCGACTTGAGCGTCTCGGCGTTGCCGGCCGCGTCGGTGGCCTTGTAGAGCAGCTCGTGCTGGCCGTTGCCGGTCACGTTGACCGGCGTCGTGTACGGCGTCCAGGGGCCGCCGTCCAGGGACCACTCCACCTTGGTCACGCCGGAGCCGGCGTCGGTGGCCGCGAGGGTCACCGGGGTGGCCCCGTTGTGCCAGCCGGCGTCGGACGCCGGCGCGAACGCCGCCGTGGTGACCGGCGCGGTGGCGTCGATCTTCACGGTCGCCGTCTGCACGGCGGAGACGTTGCCGGCCTTGTCGGACGCCCGGAACTTGACGCTGTGCGTGCCGTCGCCGCTGACGGTGACCGGGGCGGTGTAGGCCGTCCAGGTGCTGTCGGCGTCGACCTGGTACTCAATCTTGGCGACGCCCGAGCCGCCGGCGTTGTCGGTCGCCGCGAGGGTCACGGTGACCGGGCCAGTGTACCAGCCGTTCGACTGCGGACCATCCACAGTGGACGTGGCGACGGGTGCCGTCGTGTCCGCCACGGCGGTGCTGATGCGGAAGTAGTCGAACGACGCCGGCTTCGACGCCTTCTGCCCGGCGCCGAGGGTGTAGAGGCCCACCTTGGCGCCGGTCGCCACCGCGGCGTTGGTGAGCGGCTCCAGCGGGGTGTAGGTGACGCCGTCCGCCGAGTACGAGGCGGTGTAGACGTTACCGGCCTTGGCCAGCCGCAGGTACCAGACCGCGGCGGTCAGGTTGTTCGCCCCGGGCTGCGGGTTCTGCACGGCCCCGGCGATCTCGCTGCGGAACTCGATGCGCCGCGAGACCGTCTGTCCCGCCTGGTTGTCCACGACGAAGTCGAACTTGACGTAGTTGTCGTCGTCGCCGTAGACGATCAGCCCGGCCTGCTGGTACTGCTCGTTGAACAGCGAGCCGTCGACCTTCGTGTCCAGCGTGAAGTCACCCGTGGGCGCCTTCTGCAGGATGAAGTTGGACGGGTTGGAGTTGTCGGCGCCGTAGACGTCGCCGTTGGGGACGTCGATCTGCAGCGCGCCGTTGCTCACCCGGTACTTCGTGGAGTCCTCCCGCACGATGGCGTTCCACCGGCAGTGGTCCAGCGTGGAGCCGGTGAACTCGTCGTTCGGGTCGACCGCGCCGGCCGGCGCGTCCGGCACCAGCTGGAAGTAGTCGAAGCTCGCGTTGACGACCGGCGCGGTGGTGCCGCCGTTGAGCGCGAACAGGCCGACCTTCGGGTTGGCGATCCCGGCGAGCGCCGCGGACCGTCCGACCGGGGTGAACGTGGTGCCATCGGTGGAGTAGGACGCGGTCAGGTTGGTGCCGTCGGAGGCGATCCGCACGTAGTACGTGTCACCGGCCTGGGCGTTGATCGCGTCGGCGCTCTCGTTGCGTGGCGTGCCGGCGCTCTCCCGGATGAACTCGACCCGGCGGGAGCTGCTGTAGAGCAGGTCGACCTTGGCGTAGTTGTCGTCGTCGCCGTAGACGATCAGGCCCGCCTGCTGGTAGTTCGCCGCCGCGGCCAGGGTGACCTTGGTGGTGGCCTGCCACGCGCCGCTGGGTGCCGGCTGCAGCACCAGGTTGGTCGCGTCGTTGCGGCTGCCGTAGAGGTCACCGGCAGCGGTCGGCAGGATCAGCGAGCCGCCCGCGACGGAGAACGTCTGGTTCTCCCGCACGACCGTCCACTTCGCACGGTCCAACGAGGTCTCGAGGAAGTCGTCGGACTTCGCGCCGAAGCAGGACGTGTTCGGCGCCTCCGCCTTGACGGTGACGCTCTTGTAGCCCTTCGCTCCGCGCGCGTCGGTGACCGTCAGCGTGGCGGTGAAGGTGCCCGGTGCCGTGTAGGTGTGGCTGGCGTTGGCCGTCGTGGCCGTGCCGCCGTCGCCGAAGTCCCACGCGTAGGTGAACGGCGTGTCGCCCTCGGCGTCGGTCGCCGAGCCGGTGAACGCCACGTTGAACGGCGCCGTGCCGGTCGTCGGCGTGGCCGCCGCGGTGACCACCGGTGGCGCGTTGTCCGTGACGCCGCGGCCGATGAAGTCGACCCAGTTGATGTTGTACCCGGCGCCGGATCCGGTGGCGATGAAGTACAGCGGCCCGGACGAGGTGCTGGGCGTGACGTCGACCGTCAGGTCCACATAGGTCTGCCAGCCGCCGGTGCCGGGCACCGCGACCGATCCGACGATCGGCCCGTCGAGGGCGCCCGTGCGGATCTGGATCGTGCCGCCGCTGGCGTTGTTGCTGGCGGCGCGGATCCGCATCTGGGTGATGCCGGTGAGGTTGACGGGGGCGAAGGAGAACCAGTCGCCCTCCTCGACGAAGCCGATGTTCTGGAAGCCGCCCTGCGGGTCGCCGGTCGTCTCGGTGCGCACGCCCGGGTCGCCGCCGGCGGTCGAGCCCGGCACCCGCCCGGTGGCCGCGAAGTACTCGGCCTGCTTGCGCTTCGGCTGCAGCTGCACCAGCGACCGCCCGGTGAGCGGGGCTGCCCCACCGGCACCGCCCTTGTCCACATAGGACGCCTCGATGACGGCGAACACGTTCGCGTCGGCGCCGTGCCCGCTGGCCAGGGACGTCTGGATGGTGCCGCTGCAACCGGTCAGCTGGTTGAGCGGGTGGGCGTGCTCGTCGTGGCCCAGCAGGTACTGGACCTGGACCTTCGAGCAGTCGACCGGGCCGTCCTCCGGGTCGGTGACGGTGACGGTGAACGCGACCTGGTCGCCCCACTCGTAGAAGCCGCCGTTGGGCGGCAGCGTGATGGTGACCTTCGGCGCGGTGTTGCCGACGGTGACGGGCACGTTCGCGGTGCCGCTGCGGCCTTCCGAGTCGGTGACCGTCAGCTGGGCGGTGAAGTTGCCGTTGCTCGTGTACGTGTGGGTCGGGTTGGGCTCGGTGGACGTGCCGCCGTCGCCGAACGCCCACGCGAACGTGATCTGCTGCCCGTCGGGGTCGCGGGAGCCGGCGCTGGAGAAGTGCACCGCCAGTGGCGCGAGGCCGCTGGTCGGGTCGGCCGCGGCCTGGGCGATCGGGGCCCGGTCACCCGCGGTGTAGTCGATGCGGTAGACGCCGGAGTCGTCGTTGTTGCCGCCGAAGCCGGTGCCCCACTCGATGAGGTAGAGCGAGCCGTCGGGGCCGAACTCCATGTCCATCGGCCGGATCGTGCTCATGCCGGCCAGCAGCTGGTTGATGTCCACAAGGGACTTGCCGTCGGCGCTGACCTGCATCGTGTACAGCTTGTTCTGGTTCCACTCGCCGAAGATGGCCTTGCCGTCGTAGTACGCCGGCCACTTCGTCTCGGAGGTGGAGCCGGGGTTGTAGCGGTAGACGGGGCCGCCCATCGGCGCGCCGCCGCCACCGATCTCGGGGAAGCGCGGGTTGGCGTCGTAGTCGTAGTCGACGGTCGCCGCGATGGCCGGCGGCAGGTTCGTCAGGCCGGTGTTGTTGGGCGAGTTGTTGACCGGCGCGGCGCAGTCGAACGCCGGGCCCGCCGGGCCGGACGGGAACGTCCAGTCGCGGTAGGGCGCGTTCGCGCCGGTGCAGTACGGCCAGCCGTAGTTGCCGGGCTGCCCGACGATGTTCCACTCGACGGTGTTGCCGGGGCCGCGGTTCGGGTTGGGCTGGCCGGCGTCGGGGCCGTAGTCGCCGACGTAGAGCGTGTTGGTCTTCGGGTCCACGCCGATGCGGAACGGGTTACGGAAGCCCATCGCGTAGATCTCGGGCCGGGTCTTGGCCGTGCCGGCCGGGAACAGGTTGCCCTGCGGGACCGTGTAGGTGCCGTCGGCCTGGGGCTTGATCCGGATGACCTTGCCGCGCAGGTCGTTGGTGTTGCCCGAGGTGCGCTGCGCGTCGTAGTCCTGCCGGCCGGCCCGCTCGTCGATCGGGGCGTACCCGTCGGACTCGAACGGGTTCGTGTTGTCGCCGGTCGCGAGGTACAGGTTGCCGGCGCTGTCGAACGTCATGGTGCCGCCCGCGTGGCAGCACGTGTTGCGCTGCGTGTCGACCTGCAGCAGCTGCTTCTCGCTGCTCCGGTCGAGCGTGTCACCGACGGCCGTGAACCGGCTCAGCACGTTGCGCGGGCCGCCGCCGTTGGGCGCGTAGTACAGGTAGACCCAGTGGTTCTGGGCGAAGCCCGGGTCGAGGGTGATGCCGAGCAGGCCGTCCTCGTTGCCGGTGAACACCGGGATCGTGGCGGCCGTGACGGTGGTGTGGGTGTCGGGCTTGACGATCTGCACCCGGCCGTCCCGCTCGATGTAGAACACGCGCCCGTCGGGGGCGATCGCGAGCTCCATCGGGTTGTTGGTGTTGCTGTCCAGCGTGACCTTCTCGAAGCTGCTGGTCAGCGTGGCGCTGCAGTCCGACTTCAGCACGCCCGCGGCGGTCTCGATACCGCCGAGCAGGTGGGAGAGGAACAGCGGGTCGCTGTAGGACTCCTGGGTGTGGCCGGCGCCGGTGTACCAGGAGCGCCCGCCGTCGTAGTCGCGGCACCACGAGAACGGGTGGTCCGCGCCCATGGCACCGGTCCCCGGCGTGTAGCTGGTCTCGTCGAGGCTGGCCAGGACGTGCACCTTGCCGCGGGGGTTGGCGCGGAAGTTGTACCACTCGTCGTAGCGGCTCCAGCGGTCCGGCAGGTCCTTCGTGGACGGGTGCGCCGGGTCCTCGACCTTGATGGTCGCCTGCTGCTGCGCCGGGTGGCTGGTGAAGTAGGAGCCGACGAGCTCGCCGTACCAGGGCCAGTCGTACTCGGTGTCGCTCGCGGCGTGGACGCCGGCGTAGCCGCCGCCGGCCCGGATGTAGCGCTCGAACGCGGCCTGCTGGGTGGCGTCGAGCACGTCGCCAGTGGTGGACAGCCAGACGACGACCTCGTACTTGGCGAGGTTGGCGTCGGTGAACGCGGCGCCGTCCTCGGTGGTGTCGACGGTGAAGCCGTTGGCGGCACCGAGCTGCTTGATGGCGGTGATGCCGGCGGGGATGGCGTCGTGCCGGAACCCGGCGGTCTTGGAGAAGACGAGCACGTCGAACGGGTCGACGGCCTGCGCCTGCGGCACCTGGGGCGCCTGGACGGGGACGGTTTCAGCGGATGCGACCGCCGGAAGTGCGACGGCCGCGGTCGTGATCAGGGATAAGGAGGCAAGGCTGAGTAGCGCGCGTACCGCGCGCCGGCGTTGGGTGAACACGGAGCTCCTTGTGCGGGGTGGACACAGGGGTCGCTGCGCGCAACGGTTCGCCGAAACCGCTGTGCGTCAAGGAACCGGTGTCATCCCGCCGAGGAGTCGACCGGTCCGTAGAGGTTCGTTGTGTTGCCTAACAAACTAGCTGGGCGGGCCGCCAGGGGGAAGAGCCCGGCCGTGTTTGGCGCACGCACCGGTCAGCGGCGCGAGCTCCGGCAGGCGCGCCAGCCCGCCGGCCGTGGCCTCGTCGGCCGGGGTGTAGACGATGAGCCGCGCCTCCGGCGTCCCGGCGAGCAGCATGCTAGAAGTGGAAAGCCGCAGGTCACCGGCGTCCGCGTGGCGGAAGATCTTCAACCGGCTGCCGGGCACCGCCACGTCGTGCGACTGCCACGCCGCGGCGAACGCCGGGCTCGCCGCGGACAGGTCGCGCACGAATCCTTCCCAGGCCGGCTCGCCGAGATGCCGGGCGAAGTTGGCCCGCATCGTGGCCGTCATGAGCGGCAGTTCATCGGCCAGGTTCACGAACGGCATACAGCACTCTGCCGTCATGTACAAATGCCATATGGCGTTTCGCTCATAGCCTCGCCGGTGCACGAGCTCCGGGAAGAGGCCGGCGTAGGCACGGTTGCAGGCGAGCAGGTCGTAACGTCCATTGTAGACGCACGCGGGCAGCGTCAGGCTGTCCAGGATCAGCTGGACCTGCGGCTCGAGGGGGCAGCCGGCGGGCCGCGCGGTGAACGCGGGGACGTCGGCGAGCCGGTACAGGTGCTCCCGCTCGGCCTCGTCGAGCCGCAGCGTGCGCGCGATCGCGTCCAGGACCTGCACGCTCGCGTTGATCGGGCGGCCCTGCTCCAGCCACGTGTACCAGGTGACGCCCACCCCGGCGAGCTGCGCCAGCTCCTCCCGGCGCAGCCCCGGCGTCCTGCGCCGGAAGCCCGGCGGCAGCCCCACGTCGGCGGGGCCGATCCTGGCCCGGCGCGAGCGCAGGAACGCGGCCAGCTCGGCGCGGGACGTCGTCATGCTCCCATCTTCGGGCGGCGCTCATCCTGGTGCCAGGTGGTGCCGGTACCAGGATGAGCGGGCTCTCCGCACCGGTCCGGGCACCGCCGGAGGCTGGCACCATGACCGTTCTGACTGCCGGTCCGCCGGCCACCGCACGGACCGGCGGCGTCCTCCTGGCGACCATCCTCGGCGGCCAGTTCATGGCCGTCCTCGACGTCTCGATCGTCAACGTGGCGGTGCCGTCGATCCGCACCGGCCTCGGCGCCTCCGGTGCCGGCCTGCAGCTGGTCGTCGCCGGCTACGCGATCGCCTACGCCGTCCTGCTCGTCACCGGCGCCCGCCTCGGCGGCCGGCACGGCCACGGGCCTTCGTTCCAGGCCGGCCTCGCCGGCTTCACCGCCGCGTCGCTGCTGTGCGGCCTCGCCCCGTCGACCGGCACGCTGATCGCCTGCCGCCTGCTGCAGGGCGCCGCGGCCGCCCTGATGGTGCCGCAGGTGTTCAGCATCATCCAGCGCACCTTCACCGGCGCCGCCCGCACCCGCGCCCTCGGCCTCTACGGCGCCGTCCTCGCCGGCGCGGCCGTCGTCGGCCAGTCCGCCGGCGGCTTCCTCACCGGCGCCGACCTCCTCGGCACCGGCTGGCGCCCCGTCTTCCTGGTCAACGTCCCCATCGGCGTGACCCTGCTCCTGCTCGGCCGCCGCCACCTGCCCACCGGCCCCGGCACCGACACCCGCCGCCTCGACCCCCTCGGCGTGCTGACCCTTGCCGCCGCGGTGTTCACCCTGGTCCTGCCGCTCGTCCTCGGCCACGAGTCCGGCTGGCCACTGTGGACCTGGGCCGGCCTCGCCCTGAGCGCCGTCCTCTTCGCCGCGTTCACGCTCGTCCAGCGCCGCAGCCCGGCGCCGCTCGTCTCGGGCGTGGTCCTGCGCGCACCGGGCCTCGTGCCGGCGGCCCTGGCGATCCTGGCCGTGATGGCCTCCTACGCCGGCTTCCTCTTCACGCTCGGCCTGCACACCCAGTCGGACCTCGGCTACAGCCCCGCGAAGGCCGGCCTGGTCCTGGTCCCCGCCGCCCTGGCCTTCGGTTTCAGCAGCCTGAACTGGCGCCGCCTCCCGGCGTCCTGGCACCGCCCCGCGATCAGCCTGGCCCTGGTCGTCGTCACCGTCACCTACGCCTGGATGGCCTGGACCATCCGCGACGGCCGCCCGCTCGGCGCCGGCTACCTCTCGGTGAGCGCCCTCTACGGCCTGTGCCTGGGCGCCGCCTTCAGCCCGCTGATCGGTGTCGCCCTGACCCACGTCCCGCCGGCGCTCGCCGCCGACGCCAGCGGCGTCATCGCCACCATCACCCAGCTCGCCGCCGTCCTGGGCGTCGCCACCTTCGGCACCGTCTACCTGTCCCTGACCCCGTCCCCGTCGGCCGCCGCGGTCACCAACCTGACCCTCGGCATCGCCACCGTCCTCGCCACCGCCGCCACCCTCCTGATCCCCAAGCCCTCCCCCGCTCGCCCCTGACCTCCCCGGTGACCAGTGCGCGCGGCGACGGTCATCGCCCGGGCACGCCGGGCGGCACCTCGATCGCGGCGCGGAAGCGGCGGCGGCGGACACTCGGCACGCCCGCCTCGGCGGCGACGATCTCCGGGTCGCGGAACGCCGGTGCGCGGAGCAGCGAGTGATGGAACTCCGTCTCGCCGCCGCAGCCGAGCACGCCGAAGTCGCCGCCGCGGACCTCGGTGCGGACGCTGGTGAGCTCGGGCCAGTACATGTCGCCCAGCCTCAGGCCGGTCGGGGTCTCCCGGTCCCGTGGGGCGGGCATGCGGTCGCCCCAGGCGAAGAGCGTCCCGCGTCCGAGGCCGCAGGCGTACTCCCACTCGTCCGGCGTGAGCAGCCGCCGACCGGCCGTCGCCAGGCCGGTGACGACCTCGTCGTAGCCGGCGGGCCCGGCGGTCCAGCAGCGCCGGACCACGCCGGTGAGCCGGTCGAGCTCGATCCGCGCATACACAGCGCTGTCATGGTCGCCGGCGGCGTCGTGCATGCCGATGACGCCCCGCGCCGGGGGTCCGTGCCGCCGCAGGTGCTCGCGCACGACCGGATGGTCCGGTGCGACCTCGGTGACGCCGGCCTGGGTCGCCTCCGCCGCGACCAGCAGCGCGGGAAGCACGGCGGTGCGCGGCGCGGTGACGCGGGCGGCCACGTGGGCCCGCACGACGTCGGCATCCCCGGCCGGTGTCCGTGGACGGCGGGCGGGCGCCGGCGTCTCGAACAGGCCGAGCTGGCCCGGGAGCGGACCGGTCGCGGCGGGTCGCTCCGGCGGCACGCCGCGCCAGGAACGCAGCGCGTCGTGGTCGCCGAAGAACGACCGCACCTCGGCGTCGGCCGGCTCGAACCGGCCCGCGTCGAAGCCGAGCCTCGCCGGTCCACCGGGCACGAGCACGAACTCGGTGCCGTCGACGGCGATCCGGGCGACCCGCAGCGCCGGCGCGTGCGAGCGCGGCCACCCGACCCCGAGCGACTCGCCGCCGACCGCTCGGGCGACCGCGGCCGCGAGCAGCTCGGCCGCCCGCTGGTCGAGGGCGCACCAGCGGTCCAGCGTCAGATCGGCGGCCGGCACCAGCGGAATGTACCGGTCCACCGGGCCCGCCGGCGCGGCGAAGGTGCGGCCGGCGCGGGTGAGGTCAGTAGACCTGGCGGGCCCACCTCTGGTTGGCGGAGCCGGTGCAGTCCCAGATGATGACCTGGTTGCCGGCGGAGGTGCCGCTGTTGGCGACGTCGAGACAGCGGCCCGAGTGGGGGTTGTACAGGAAGTCGCCGCGGTAGATCCACTTCTGGGCGGCGGTGCCGTTGCAGGAGTAGAGCTGGACGGCGTTGCCGTTGCCGGTGCCGGCGTTGGCGACGTCGAGGCAGCCGCCGTCGGCGCGGACACTGCCGTCGTCCCGGACCGTCCAGCGCTGGCTGCTGTTGCCGGAGCCGGCGCGGAGGCACTTGTCGATGACGGCCATCTTGTCGCCGGCGCGGTAGGTGAGGCACATGGGGTTCGGGCGGTCGCGGTAGACGACGAGCTGGCCGGACGCCCCCGGTGGCGGTGGCGCCGGGGCGGAGCTGGCCGACTTCGACGGGGACGCCGAGGCGCTCGGCGGCGGGACGGCGGGTGCCGAGGACTTCGACCTGCTCGGCGTCGGGCTCGCCGACGACGGCGCGGCCGACGGGGACGCGGACGGTGACGCGCCGGCGTCGCGGGTCACCTCCGGCAGGCCGCCGACGCCCGGGTAGCTCTGCGGGCTGACATCCGCGACCGGGGTGCCGTGGTCGCCGTCGCGGACCAGCTGCAGGACGACGGCGGCGGTGATCAGCAGGATGAGGACGGCGACGGCGACCGCGCCCACCGGGTACCTGCGCCACGCGGCGATCCGGCGGCGGGCGCCGCGGTAGTCGGGGCCGTCGTCGGTCTCGGCGGGGTCGTCGGTGACGATCGCGATGGCCGGCGGCACGTAGTCGGCCACGGTCGGCGAGTCGTCAGCGGCCGGCATCACCGGCGCCACCCCGACGAGCGGCGCCGCCGGTACAGCGGCATCCATCGGCTCGTCGACGGCCGTGGGCGGCTCGAAGGCGGCCGGGTCCACCAGCGCGGGCGACTCGACGGCGGACTCGACGGCGGGCTTGACCAGCGCCACCGGCACGACGGGCACCAGGGGCTCGGCCGGCTCTTCCTCGACCGGCGGCTGCGACTTGGCGGCGCTCGCCCGGATCTCGCCGGCGAGCGTCCCGACGGTCGCCGGGTCCTCCCCCTGGTCAGGACCAGCATGTTCGGGAGCGTCAGCGTCAGGAGCGGGGACGGGCTCGGGCTCGTCGCCCAGGGCGTCCGCGAAGAGGGCATCGAAGTCCGGCCGGTCGTCCTCGACGGGGACCACCGGGATCGAGGCGGTCGCGATCGCCGTGGGGCCGCCGCGCCGCTGGCGGGGGATCGCCGCACCGGCGGGGAACGTCGGCTTCGCCGGGTTGAACGGCTCCGGCAGGAGGGGGACCTTCGCGGTCGCGGCGGCCACCGGCGGGACGCGATGCCGCGCCGCCCGGTCCGCACGCTGCGACGCTCCGCCCGGCTGCTCCTGCTCGTTGCCGTCTTCAGCGACGGACATCCCGACGTGCTCCTTCCAACGGCCATCACTGCCCGCTGCACCGTAGCCTGCGAAAGCAACAAGCGCGACCGGCCGTTCGGCCCCAACAGGAGCGATCCGTTGCGATTGGCCGGTAAGTTTTCCCGCATGGCTCCTGACGGCTGGGAAACGTTCGCTGCACAGCACGAGGTGTGGGGGCGGGTGACCGACGGCGCGGCGCACCGTGACCGCGCGGTGACGCTCGTGCGCCAGCTCGCCGCGGCGCGCAGACGATCCGCGGCCGCGCTGACCGACGATCCGTGGCAGGACGGCGACTTCGCGTTGCGCATGTCGGAGCAGGTGAAGAGCCTCGTCAGCTTCCTGCCGGAGGACGAGCGGCTCAGCGGCGCCGAGGCGGCCCTGCTGGTGACGACCCCGTTCCTGCACGACGCGCTGTGGGCCGGCATCGCCGCGGCCGAGCGCGGCGTGCACCCCGGCGACCTCGAGCCGTCCCAGGACGCGTCCAGCGACAGGGCCGCGTTCGAGCGGTTCTCCCAGACGTACGCGCAGCCGCACCGCCGCGCCCTCGCCGCGATCCGCGCGGGCCGGCGGGAGGCGGCCGCGGAGATCGGCTGGTGGCTGCTGCACCGGTGGATCGGCCGGCGGCCCGCCGCGTACCAGCCGGCGACGATCGAGGCGCTGATCAGGGGCCCGGAGGCGCAGACGCAGGACCTGGCGACCGCGCTGGACGACGAGCCGCAGAAGCGCCTGGCGGAGCTGCTGCGGGCGATCCGCGCCGACCCCGCGTTCCTCAACCGGCACGACCGGCCCGAGTCGCTGGTCTCGCAGGACCGGCACGGCACGCGGGAGCGGCTGGTCGCGTTCCTGCTGACGATCGCCCGCTGGCTGGCGATCGAGGCGACGGTCCTGCCGGAGGTCATCGGCGAGCACCTCGGCATCGGCGACCCGGTCACGCCGGGCCAGGTGATCGAGACGGTGCACGCGGCCCGCTGGGACCTGCGCGGCGCGACGCTGGTGCTCGCCGCCGAGTGTGCCCACCCCTCGATCGAGGTGGCGCTGCGGGTCCACATCGAGACGCTGAACCAGCTGCTCGCCGAGGCGCAGCGGGCGGCCGCCCGGGACGACTCCCTGGCCGCGCTGCGGCACCTGCCGAACCGGGCCGCGACCGACGAGGTACGCCCGGCGATCATCAACCACACGCCGGCCTACCAGTCCGCGGGCGTGCGGTTCCGGCTCGCCGAGGACCGGGTGCGGGAGCTGCTGATGGGCGAGCAGCTCTACGGCGACCCCGCCCTGGCGATCCGGGAGCTGTACCAGAACGCGCTGGACGCGTGCCGCTACCGGGAGGCGCGCACCGAGTTCCTGGCCCGCACCGCGGCCACGCCCCCCGACGCCTGGAGCGGCCGGATCCGCTTCGAGCAGGGCGTCGACGAGACCGGCCGGCCGTTCCTGGACTGCGTGGACAACGGCATCGGCATGGGCGTCCGCGAGCTGAGCGAGGTGTTCTCGCAGGCCGGCGTGCGGCTGGCGGACCTGCCGGAGTTCCTGGAGGAGCAGGCCGAGTGGGCCCGGCTCGACCCGCCGGTGCAGCTGTTCCCCAACAGCCGGTTCGGCATCGGCGTGCTCAGCTACTTCATGCTCGCCGACGAGCTGACCGTCGAGACGTGCCGGATGGGCCGCGACGGGCAGGCCGGCGAGCGGCTGCGGGTGTCGATCGCGGGGCCGGGCAGCCTGTTCCGCATCCAGGACCTGGGTCCGGGCACCGACTCGGGCACGACGGTGCGGCTGCACCTGCGCGACGGCGTGACCGTCGCTTCCGTGGAGGAGCTGCGCAAGCTGCTGTGGGTGGCCGAGTTCGGCACCGACGCGACCGACGGCGTCGAGACCCAGCAGTGGGTGCCCGGGGAGCTGTCGGAGGCGGCGACCGCCCTGGACGACGAGGACGAGGACGAGGAGGGTGTCGGCGTCGGCGTGGTCGCGGCCGAGGGGGCGCGGGTCTGGTGGTGCAAGGGCACCGGCGCGCTGCTCGCCGACGGGCTCTACGCCGGCAAGGAGATCTTCGGTGCGGTGGTCAACCTGAACCGGGACCTCGCGCCGCGGCTGTCGGTCGACCGGACGAAGATCCTGGCGTACCGCGAGGACGACGTCGACCGCCTGCTGTGGGAGGCGGTGCCGGCCCTGACCGCGCCGGGCACGACGCTGCTCGGCTACGAGTGGCTGTGCCGCCTGGCGCCGATCCGGCCGCTGGTCGCGGACCTCATCTTCGAGCAGGCGATCGAGCGTGGCCACGGCAGGTGGGACATGGACGGCGAGACCGTCGACGCGTCCGTCACCGGCTGCTTCGTGGCCAACGACGGGCCGGTCGGCGGCCCCGACGAGCTGGTCGAGTGGCGGCTGACCGCGCTCGCCGCCGGCGGGCGCTACCGCAAGGTGCTCAAGCCCGGCGCCGACTGGAAGCGGGCGCTGCGCTCCCGGCCGTCGGACGCGCTGCTGCTCAGCGTCGACGTCGACGGCACCGGCCCCTGGCTGGACCCGGTCGACATCGTGCCGCTGGTCCACCTGGTGCGGGCGGCGCGCAAGACCGGACGGAGCGCCCCGGAGATCGCGGCCCGGCTCGACCAGCTGGGCTACGAGCCGTCGGTGGGCGCCGCGCAGGTCGGCGTCGACCCCGACGACCTGGTGTTCACCAGCCGCGACGTCGACGGGACCCGCCCCTGGATGCACCCGGATCAGCCCGTCCACCTCGTACACCTGCTGCGGGCGGCACACAAGACGGGCCGCCCCATCCAGGAGATCGTCGCGAGGCTGCGGCAGCTGGGCTTCGACGTGGACGTCGACGTGGACATGCTGCCGATCGAGCAGTTCGGCCCGAAGGACCTGACGATCGCCAGCCGTGACCTCGACGGCTCGCACCCGTGGCTCGACCCGCGGGAGCCGGTGACGCGGCTGCACGTGCTGCGCGCCGCGCACAAGGTGGACCTGCCGGCGGACGAGACGGCGGCGCGGCTGGCGCTGCTCGGCTACCCGCTCGAGCCCGGCTGGGAGTCGCTGACCGTCGAGCCCGACGACCTGGTGCTCATCTCCCGCGACCTGGACAGCACGTCACCGTGGCTGGACCTGCACGAGGAGGTGGCGCCGGTGCACGTGCTGCGGGCCGCCGAGCGGACCGGCCGGCCGGTGGCGGAGGTCGTGGCGCGGCTGCGCGCCTTCGGGTTCACGCTCGGGGGCAACCTCGACGCCCTGGAGACCGTGAAGCTGGAGCCGGAGGACCTGCAGCTGGCCAGCCGCGACCTGGACAGCTCGCAGCCGTGGCTGGACCCGTCGCGGCCGGTGCCGCTGATCCACCTGCTGCGCGCGACGGAGGCGACCGGACGCGACGTCGCCGACGTGGCCACCAGGCTCGCCGCCGTCGGGTACCGCGTCGACGTCGACCCGGACGCGATCCTCATCGACCACCTGGAGCCCGACGACCTGACGATCACCAGCGAGGACCTCGACGGCTCGGACCCGTGGCTGGACCCGATGAAGCCGGTCCCGACGATCCGCATCCTGCGGGCGGCGCAGCGGACCCGGCGCAGCGTGCACGACATCGCGGCCCGGCTGACGTTCCTCGGCTACGCGGTGAGCCTGCACGGCGCGGGCCCGTCGCTGGACCAGGTGGAGCCCGACGACCTGCTGATCACCAGCCGGGACCTGGACGGCTCGCAGCCGTGGCTGGACCTCGACGAGCAGGTGCCGCTGCCGCACCTGCTGCAGGCGGCCCGCCGGGTGCGCCGTCCGGTGCACGAGATCGCGGCGCGGCTGGAGACGCTGGGCTACAACGTCGACGTCGACCTCAGCAGCATCCAGGTCGACTCGGTGAAGCCCAACGACCTCCTCCTCGCCAGCACCGACCTGGACGGCTCGCGCCCGTGGCTGGACGCGAGCCAGCCGGTGCCGCTCAACCATCTCCTCGCCGCGGCGCAGAAGATCCGCAAGCCGATCGAGGACGTGTCGAGCCGCCTGCGCGCGCTGGGCTATTCGGTGCCGGACGTCGACTCCCGCCTGCCGCGCCTGCGCCCCGGCGGCGTGTAGGGGCGGGTAGGGGCACAGCCCGCCCCTACCCGCCGGTCTACGCCCCGGCCTCCGCGTGCAGCGCGGGTAGGAGCTCGGACCGGGACCAGGCCAGGAACTCCTCCTGGTTGCCGCCGCCGATCTGGACCAGCGCGACGTGGGTGAAGCCGGCGTCGACGTACTTGCGGACCGCCGAGACGTGCCGGTCCAGATCGGGGCCGCACGGCACGGCCGCGGCGACGTCGTCCTCCGCCACGTGCGCGGCGGCGGCGTCGAGCGCGCGCTGGTCCGGCAGCTCGGCGAGGACCGGCCACTGCAGGCCGGACCAGCGCCACTGGTCGAGGGCCCGCTTGCGGCACTCCGACTCGTCGGGCCCGTAGCAGAGCGCGACCTGACCGTAGGCGGGCCGGCCCTCCATCCGCAGCGACGCGTCGGGCGTGCTGGCGACGGTGCCGTCGAGCGGCTCCGCCAGGTGCAGCGACGCGTCGCCGGAGACGGCCAGGACCACCGGCACGCCCTCGTCGGGGCGGTCCCACAGCCGCGCCTCGGGCACGTCGAAGTAGGTGCCGCCGTGGTGCACGGTCTCGCCGGCCAGCAGCGGCTTGATGATCTCGATGGCCTCGGCGAGCATCTCGTGCCGCTGGGTGCGGTGCGGCCACGCGCCGGCGATGTGCTCGTTGAGGTTCTCCCCCGCGCCGAGGCCGAGCGTGAAGCGGCCCTGTGACATCGTGCCGACCGTCGCCGCCTGCTGGGCCACGACAGCGGGGTGGTAGCGGCGGGTCGGGCAGGTCACCATGGTCATCAGTTCGAGGTTCTGGGTGGCGTACGCGGCGGCGCCGAGCACCGACCATGCGAACGGGGAGTGCCCCTGCTCGACCAGCCACGGGTTGAAGTGGTCCGAGATCGCCGCGAAGTCGTATCCGGCCTCCTCCGCGCGCACCGCGTCATCGACGAGTTCGCTGGGCCCGGTCTGCTCACACATCAGTGTGTAACCGAAGTTGACCATAGGCCCCCGGATACCCCGTGTGGCGGGCGTTACGCTCCTGCCCATCCTTCTTGGAGAATGTCCAGCACGTAAGCAAGAATCAATCGATGTCTCCCTATCTGCAGGTGCTCCGGCACCCCGTGTTCAACCGGGTCCTGCCGGGGCTGGTGCTCTCGGCCCTGGGCGACGGCATGAGCGCGGTCGCCGTCGGGTGGCTGGCCCTGCAGCTGGCGCCCACGGACGCGCGGGGACTGTGGGTCGGGCTCGCCGTCGCCGCGTTCACCCTGCCCGGCGCCGTCGGCACGGTCGTGTTCGCACCGTTGCTGCGCGACCGCGGCGCCGCGCTGCTCGTCGCGTGGGACGGTGCCCTGCGGGCGGTGCTGCTGGGCGCCGTCGCGCTGCTGTCCACCTGCGGCGGCCTGTCGATCGGGCGGTACGTGACGCTGCTCGCCCTGTCCGCGCTGCTGTCGGCGTGGGGCTCGGCCGGGCGGTACACCGTCATCGCACAGGTCCTGCCGGCCCCGCTGCACCTGCCGGCGAACGCGCTGCTGACCGCCATCGTGGAGGCCTCGACGGTGGCCGGGCCGGCGATCGCCGGGCTGCTGATCGCCTTCCTCGGCGCACCGGCGGCCCTGGCGGTCGACGCCGCCACGTTCGCCGTCCTGGCGGTGTCGTTCCTGCAGATCAAGGCCGACACGCCGGCCACCGGGGCCACCGGGGCGGCCGGCGGGCGCAGCGAGGGCTTCGCGGCGATCCGCCGGGACCCCCACCTGCGCGGCCCGATGGTGCTGACGTTCTGGTTCTTCCTGCTGTTCGGCCCGCTGCCGGTCGCGATGCCGCTGTTCGTGTCCTCCGTGGACGAGATCGGGCTGGTGTACATGGCGTTCGGCGCCGGCGCGGTCATCGGCGCCGTCGTCACCGGCCACCTGCGGCGGCTGGCGCTGTGGCCGGTCATGATCGGCGTGGTGATCGCCTTCGGCCTGCTGCTCATGCCGCTCGGCCTCCCGCTCCCGCTGTGGGGACACATGATCGCGCTCGGGCTGGCCGGGCTCGCGTGGGCGCCGTACCCGACGACCAGCATGTCCCTGGTCCAGCGCACGGTGCCGGCCGGGCGGCTGCCGCCGGTCCTGGCGGCCCGCGGTGCCGTGCTCGTGGTGGCCACGCCCCTGGGCACGCTGCTGGGCGCGCCGCTGGTGCAGGCCGTCGGGGCGCCGGCCACGTTCGCCGCCTGCGGCGCGGCGACCACGGTGGTGGGCCTGGTCGCGCTCGCCGCGCAGCTGCGGGGCCGGCGGCGGTTAGGCGACGTCGTCCAGCACGTTGCGGTAGGAGCACAGCCGCCGGGTGTACTCCCGGAGCACGTCGATCGCCTCGTCGAGGTCCTCGGTCAGCACGTCGGGCAGGTCGATGAGCAGCCGGCGGCCGTCGACCGTGCCGTAGCCGCTCACCTCGAACGCGCCCTCCCGCACCCACAGGTCCACGCCGAGGTCGACGGTGGTCCGGTCATACCGCAGCACCACGCCGACCAGCGCGAACGGCGCCTCACCGGGTCCGATTCGGCCGATCAGCTCCCAGTGCATCGGGCCGTGCGTGGCGGCGACCTGCTGCCCGTACCGCTGGAAATCCTCACAGGCGTCGTTGAGCGCACCGAGCAGTGTGGCGGCGCCACCCGACCTCGCGTCCATGATCATCCTCCTGCTGCGCGATAGGCGGCGCCCACCCCGGTCGGGGTGGTGCCGTTGCTGTAGAGACCGGTGTCGCCCGCTTTCGAGCTGTACAGGATGAACCAGGCATACCGTTCGACGAACGACAGCCCTTCGAGCATCGCCGTGGAGCTCTTCACGAAGCCGACCTGCTGGTCCACGCTCGGATAGACGGTCCCATTATCGAACCGCATCAATGCGTACTCGGTCAGCCAGATGGGCAGCTTGTACCGGTTGTACACGTTCTGCAGGTACCGCTTGAGCTGGTTCGGCGCGTCCGGTCCGAAGTCGCCGCCGTACCAGTGCAGCGTGATGAAGTCGACCCGGTAGCCGCGCTGCTTCGCCCCGCTCATGAAGCGGTCGAGCCAGCCGCCGGGGGTGTCGCCGCCGTACGCGACGGCCGGGCTGCCCAGCCGCAGGCCGGACGCCTGCAGCTTCGGCCACAGGTCGAGGACCTGCTCGGGGCTCATGTTCGACTGCTCTTTGAGGTCGGGCTCGTTGAACCCGAGCAGCACCTTGCCGTTCTGCTTGGCCTTGGCGACGTCGGCGTCGACGTTCGCGGTGCCCCACACCATCGGCACGAACTCGACGCCGCTGGTCGCGCCGAAGCTGGGCGCCGGCGACCAGTTGTAGTACCAGCCGGCCTTCATGTCCTTGACGGCCGCCTGGTTGAAGTTGACCTTGCCGTTGGTGCTGACGCCCTTCTTCGGGCTCTTCACGGCCGGCGGCAGGGCTTGTTTCGAGGGGGTCGTGCTCGACGGTGGAGCGCTGCTCGGACTTTGTGCCGCGGGGCTCGCGCTCTGGCTCTGCTGTACGGACGGCGACTCGCCGGGCTGGGACACGACCGCGGGCTTCTGCTCGCCGCTGGTGGCCACGTAGACGGCGCCGGCCGCCCCGGCGATCGCGACGGTCGCGGCGACCCCGGCCAGGGCCGGCTTCGCGGCGCCGAACCAGCCCGCGATGAGCGCCTTGAAGCCACTCCCGCCCAGCGTCAGCGCTCCCGTCTTGGCGGCCGCCGCGCTGAACACGAACGGGACCGGCACCAGCGAGATCCCGGCGAGGAGGCGCTCCGCGGCGACCATGTCGGCCCAGGCCCGGTCGCACCGCTGGCACTCGCGGGTGTGGCGGGCCAGCCGCTTGCGCCACAGCGCGCTCGGCCGCCCGTCCCAGCTGGTCACGATCGCCTGCAGTTCCGGGCAGCGGGGCCGCACGGCGAGCGCCCGCACGACCGCGCGGGCCGCGTCGAGCTGCGCCTTCATCCGCTGGATCCGCACCGCCGCGTGCTGCTTGGTGATGTGCAGCGCCTCGACGACCTCTTCGCGCTCCAACTGGCCGGCGGCCTCCAGCCACCACAGCGACAGCAGCTCCCGGTCGTCGTGGTCGAGCCACCGGGTCGCCTCGGCGACCTCCTGGCGCTGCCCCGACAGCCGCAGCCTGGTGATCGCGAGGTCGGCGAAGTCGGCACCCGGGTCGGCGGTGTCGGTCGGGTCGGCCCAGTCGCCCACCAGCGGCGCCTGCGTCTGCCGCCGGTGCCGGTCCCTGACCTGGTGCATCGCGATGGCGACGGCCCACGACCGGAAGCTCTCCGGCTCGCGCAGCCGCGGCAGCCCGTCGACGATGCGGAGCATGGTCTCCTGCACCACGTCGTCGACGTCGGCGTGCCCCTGCAACGCCCGCCCGACGATGTTGTAGATCAGCGGCAGGTACTCGGCGACCAGGGCGTCGAGCGCCCGCTGGTCACCGTCCCTGGCCGCGATCACCGTGGCCGTGCCCATCCGCATCCTCCTGTCGAACTATTCAGGAGACGAAGCAGCTCAGGGTCAATAACGCTTTCTCTCCGACTTTTTCCAGGTCACGTTGGGATGATGGTCGCACTACGCTTTGTGTCATCGGCGCGCTGGCTTCGCGACGGACGTGGCGGGTGGGGCAGAATGCAGGATCGTGACGACCTCCATTCAGGCGCGGATCGCTGAAGAGCTCGGTGTCAGGGAGCGGCAGGTGGCCGCCGCGGTCGAGCTCCTCGACGGCGGCGCGACCGTGCCCTTCATCGCCCGGTATCGCAAAGAAGCGACCGAGATGCTCGACGACACCCAGCTGCGCACCCTGGAGGAGCGGCTGCGCTACCTCCGGGAGATGGAGGAGCGGCGGGCCGCGATCATCGAGTCGATCCGCACCCAGGGCAAGCTCGACGACGCCCTGCTGGCGCAGATCATGGCCGCGGACTCCAAGGCGCGGCTCGAGGACATCTACCTGCCGTACAAGCCGAAGCGGCGCACCAAGGCGATGATCGCCCGCGAGGCCGGCCTGGAGCCGCTCGCCGACGGGCTGCTCGCCGACCCCACGGTCGACCCGCTCGCCGCCGCCGCGGTCTTCGTCGACGCCGACAAGGGCGTCGCCGACGCCGCCGCGGCCCTCGACGGGGCGCGGGCGATCCTGGTCGAGCGCTTCTCCGAGGACGCCGACCTCATCGGCGAGCTGCGCGAGAAGATGTGGGCGCAGGGCCGGCTCGTGTCGAGGATGCGCGACGGCAAGGAGGCCGACGGGGCGAAGTTCTCCGACTACTTCGACTTCAGCGAGCCCTTCACCAAGCTGCCCTCGCACCGCATCCTCGCCATGTTCCGCGGCGAGAAGGAGGAGATGCTGGACCTGGTGCTGGAGCCCACCCAGGATCCCGATCTCCCGTCGCTGTACGAGCCGACGATCGCCGCGAAGTTCGGCATCCGCGACGAGGGCCGGGCCGCCGACAAGTGGCTCAACGACACGGTCCGCTGGGCCTGGCGCACCCGCATCCTCGTGCACCTCGGGATCGACCTGCGGATGCGGCTGTGGCAGGCGGCCGAGGAGGAGGCGGTCCGGGTCTTCGCCGCCAACCTGCGCGACCTGCTGCTCGCCGCGCCGGCCGGCACCCGCGCCACGATGGGCCTCGACCCCGGCTTCCGCACCGGCGTGAAGGTCGCCGTCGTCGACGCCACCGGCAAGGTCGTCGACACGCACACGATCTACCCGCACGTGCCGCAGAACAAGTGGAACGAGTCCATCGCGATCCTCGCCGCCCTGTGCCAGAAGCACGACGTGCAGCTGATCTCGATCGGCAACGGCACCGCCTCCCGCGAGACCGACAAGCTCGCCGCCGACCTCATCAAGCAGTACCCGCAGCTCAACGTCACCAAGGTGATGGTCTCCGAGGCCGGCGCGTCGGTGTATTCGGCGTCGGCCTTCGCCGCGCAGGAGCTCCCCGGCATGGACGTGTCGCTGCGCGGCGCCGTCTCCATCGCCCGCCGCCTCCAGGACCCCCTCGCCGAGCTGGTGAAGATCGACCCCAAGTCCATCGGCGTCGGGCAGTACCAGCACGACCTCTCCGAGTCGAAGCTGTCGCGCTCCCTCGACGCGGTGGTCGAGGACTGTGTCAACGGCGTCGGCGTCGACGTCAACACGGCCTCCGCGCCCCTGCTGACCCGCGTCTCGGGCATCGGCGGCAGCCTGGCCGACGCGATCGTCGCGCACCGCGACGCGCACGGCCCCTTCCGCTCCCGCAAGGCGCTGAAGGACGTGGCGCGCCTCGGCCCGAAGGCGTTCGAGCAGTGCGCGGGCTTCCTGCGCATCCCCGACGGCGACGACCCGCTGGACTCCTCCAGCGTCCACCCTGAGGCGTATCCGGTGGTCCGGCGCATCCTCGCGGCCACCGGCACCGACGTGAAGTCGCTCATCGGCAACGGCACGGCGCTCGCTCGTCTGAAGCCTGCCGACTTCGTCGACGACACCTTCGGCCTGCCGACCGTCACCGACATCCTCAAGGAGCTGGAGAAGCCGGGCCGCGACCCCCGCCCCGCCTTCAAGACCGCCACATTCGCCGACGGCGTCGAGAAGATCTCCGACCTCACCCCCGGCATGCTGCTGGAAGGCGTGGTCACCAACGTGGCGGCGTTCGGCGCCTTCGTCGACGTCGGCGTCCACCAGGACGGCCTGGTCCACGTGTCGGCCCTGTCCTACACGTTCGTGAAGGACCCCCGCGAGGTCGTCAAGCCCGGCGACATCGTGCGCGTCAAGGTCCTCGACGTCGACATCCCCCGCAAGCGCATCTCCCTCACCCTGCGCCTCGACGACGAAGCCCAGCAGTCCGGCGCCCCCGGCGGCGGCGGCCCGGGCTCCGGCGGCCAGCGCGGCCCCGGCTCGGGCGGTCGCGGCGGCCAGGGCGGCGGCCCACGCAGCCACGGCGGCGCTCCCGGCGGCGGCCGCGGCTCGGGCGGCGGCTCGGGCGGCGGCGGTCAGCGGGGCAGCGGTCAGCGGGGCGGTGGCTCGGGCGGCTCCGGTGGCTCGGGCGGGTCGGGCGGGTCGGGCGGCCAGCGTGGCGGCTCGGGCGGTCGCGGCGGCGATTCCCGGGGTGGCGGCCGCCAGCGTGACAGTGGCGGCCTGCAGAACAGCGCCCTCGCCGACGCGCTCCGCCGGGCAGGCCTCGACAAGGGCCTCGACGGCCTCAACAAGAAGTAGCCTGCTGCGACGGCCCGGGAGCACGACGTCCTCGCTCCCGGGCCGCTCCACACCCACGCACCGCCTTCGAGCGCCCGCCACGTGGGACGCAGCCCGCGTGGGGGTTGCCCGCGTGGGACGCAGCCCGCCGTGGGGTGCCCGCCGGGGCGCCGGCCGCGTGCGTTCCGCTCACCCACAAGCAAGTGCTCGCGAGGCCGGCACCGCCGAATCTGGGCGCCCGCCGCGCGCCGACCGCGTCGGTTCCACTCGCCCACGTGCCAGTGCTCGCCGCGACCCGCTAGTTGC